>JAPYTU010000022.1:0-2576 GCA_029940715.1 Cytophagales bacterium | reverse complement strand
TAAAAGTAAAAAGTTATGAACAAAATCCATCCCCTGAATCATTTAGAAAACTAGTTCTAAATAATTCTTCAGAATATTATAACCAACTTTATGATTTTATTGATTCTTATGAACAAAACCCATCAAATTCTAATGACAATCTGAGTATAGCATATGCAAATGATTTGCTAAAAGTAAAGAGTGATGTTCCAATGGTAGGAGCATCAGGTGCTGTATTTGGAATTTTATTAGCTTTCGCAATGCTATTTCCAAATATGGAACTAATGCTTTTATTTTTACCAATACCAGTGAAAGCTAAATATGTAGTATTAGTATATGGAATCTATGAGCTATGGAGTGAAATAAACAGAATGCCTGGAGACAATGTTGCACATTTTGCTCATCTTGGTGGAATGCTTATAGGATATCTAATTCTAAAGTCTTGGAAAAGAAAATACGGCACATTTTATTAAAATTATGTCAAATTTTATTATAGAAGATCTTAAAAATTCATGGAATAAAAAAGACAATGGTCTTATCAAGATAATAATAATAAACGTTATTATATTTTTAAGTATTGGTATAATAAAAATATTTCTTCAAATTGGAGGTCTAGAAAGTTTATATATAAAATTTCTAAACTCTTTAATGCTTCCAGCTAATTTAAAAGATTTTATATTTCAACCATGGTCAATAATCACTTACTTCTTTTTACACATTAATTTTTCACATATATTTTGGAATATGCTTTTTCTGTATTGGTTTGGAAAAATAATCAATGAGAATATAGGTAATAATGCATTGATTTCTTTATATATCTTAGGTGGAATAATTGGTGGTTTACTATATATGACTATCTATAATATAATCCCATATTATGGAAATCAAATTAATCAATCTTTAATGTTAGGAGCATCTGCTGGAGTATTTAGTGTAGTAATCGGTTCAGCTACTCTTATACCAAATTACACATTTCATCTCCTTTTTATTGGACCAATAAGAATTAAATACATTGCCCTATTTTATGTTGCATCATCTTTTTTTGATATAACAGGTAATAATTCAGGTGGAGAAATTGCACACTTAGGTGGTGCTTTAATTGGATATTTATATATTAAACAATTACAAAATGGAAATAATATGGGAAATCCTATTATCAGGATTCTTAATTTTTTTCATAACTCAAAAATCAATAAATCTAAAGATGAGTATTCATATAAAAATATAAACAAAGAAATATCGCAGGATGATATAGATAAAATACTTGATAAAATTTCTGAAAGTGGTTATTCAAGTTTAAGTAAAAGTGAAAAAGAAAAATTATTTAATGCTAGTAAAAAATGAGAATTACCTTTTTTATAATCATATTTCTTTTTATTAGTTGCAGAAGTAATATCAATAAAATTGATATTGAAGAGCTAAGATTAGATGAAAAATTAGCTAGTGATCTTATTCAATTATCTATCAATTGTGTTGACAAAAAATTTCCATATAAAGTTGGTTATAGATATATTGATTCAACCTGGATAAGACCTCACTATAAACTTACCCCATCATTTTATGGTTGCTGGGATTGGCATTCTGCAGTTCATGGTCATTGGAGTATGGTAAAAATTTTAAAAGAATTTCCTAATATTAAAGAAGCAGAAACCATTAGAGAAAAAATTAGAAAAAATTTAAGTAAAAATAATTTAGAAAAAGAATTTCAATTTTTCCAAAATGATTTCGCTAAAGGATTTGAGAGAACTTATGGATGGGCATGGTTAATGCTTCTCTATTCTGAACTTGAAACATGGGATGATATCGAAGCAAAAAATTGGTCTAAAAACTTAAAACCTCTAGTTGATTTATTATCGGAGAGAACCATTATTTTTTTAAATAAACTTTCAAAACCACTAAGACCAGGAACACATGCTAACACTGCATTTTCATTTTCTTTAATGTATGAGTATGCTCAAAAAACTAATAATGAAAAATTATTAAATAAAATCAAAGAGTATAGTATTAAACATTTTAGCTACGATAAAAATTGTCCTATAAATTATGAACCATCCGGAACAGATTTTTTGTCTCCTTGTCTAGCAGAAGCTAGTTTAATGTCAAAAATTTTATCAGAAAGAGAATTTAATAACTGGTTATCTAAATTTTTTCCCTCTTTCAAAGAGGAAAACTTTGGAAGCATAATAACTCCACCAGAAGTATTAGATCCAAAAGATCCTGGAATAGGTCACTTAATTGGTCTAATGTTCCATAGAGCTTGGACATTAAATGATGTTGCTAATAAAATACAAAATGATGATAAAAAACTATTCCTTTATAAAATTTCAAAAAATCATACAAAAAAAGGATTTGAGCTTATGTTTGATAGCGGCTACGGAGGTGAACATTGGTTAGCAACTTTTGCAATTTACAATTTTACAAGATAAAACTATCTTTCTTTTTCTAAGTATAAGGTACCTACCAATTTGTCTCTTCTCCTCATAAATGGTGTGTCAAAGTATTCTACAGGAATAATCTCATAATAATAAAAATCTGTCTTGACAATTTGAGATGTAGATGAGTTAATTCCGTTCCATATTTTATCACTGCTTTTAATT
>JAPYTU010000114.1 GCA_029940715.1 Cytophagales bacterium | reverse complement strand
GGAAAGAACTTAATATTAATTTTATTATAAAAGGAATTGGAGATGAATATCAAAGACTTAATGAAATTAAGACTGGTTTTACTAACTTAATAGTTCCTGTTAATTTTCCTAAAGCATTTAATGTAGATGATCCATTCAAAAATAATAACTTGTCACTTGGACAGTTAAAACATTGGGAAATGGCACCTTCTAATCTCTATTTTTTAGAGAAAAATGGGATTAACTTTTCAATTACAACTCATGGATTAAAAAACATTTCAGAGTTTAGAAATAATTTGATCAAGTCAATAGAGAGAGGTGCAAGTAAAGAGAATATTCTTAAAGCATTAACATATAATCCATCAAAAATGATAAACATGGAAAATAAAATTGGTTCTATAAAAGAATCTTTTATAGCTAATTTTATTATAACTGATGGAGATATCTTCAAAAAGAACACAAAAATTTTGAGTAATTGGGTTCAAGGTAAATGGTATAGAGTTACAAACACAAATACTAATGATTATAAAGGTGAATATAATTTATCAATTAGAGACAAGATTTTATCATTAAAAATTACTGGAGATAAAAATAAACCTTCAGCTTCAATCAAATTAAATGCTGATGATACTGTTGAATATAAAGTTAAATTAATTGTTGACGATGAAAATCTTAATTTGAACTTTAATATTAAAAGTTTAGGTGAATACAAATTATCAGGTTACCATTCAAATGGTATATTAAAAGGTAAGGGAACATTAAATAATTTAGAATGGATAGACTGGAGTGCCGAAAAAGTTGAAGAAATTAAAGATGATGTTTCTAAGACTAAAAAGTCTGAATCTAAAAATAAAATTGGAAACATAATATTTCCTTTTGTTGAATATGGAACTTCTTCTTTAAAATTAGCAGAAAAAAGATTAATTAAGAATGTTACTATTTGGACTTTAGAAGATGAAGGAATTATTAAAAATGGAGATGTTTTAATAGATAATGGTAAAATTGCTGCTATTGGTACAAACCTTGATTATGAAGATGCAATAGTTGTTGATGGTTCTGATATGCATTTAACTCCTGGAATTATTGATGAACACTCTCATATTGCTTTAACTGGGGTTAATGAAGGATCACAAGTAGTTACATCAGAGGTTAGAATGAAAGATGTTGTAAATTCTGAGGATGTGAACATATATAGACAACTTGCGGGTGGAGTTACATCAGCTCAGTTGCTTCATGGTTCTGCTAATCCAGTAGGAGGTCAGTCAGCTATAATTAAATTAAGATGGGGCTCCAGTCCTCAAGATATGTTAATTAAAGATGCAGATGAATACATTAAGTTTGCTTTAGGTGAAAATGTTAAAAGGTCAAGAGCTCCTCAAAGCACTAGATTTCCTGATACTAGGATGGGTGTTGAGCAAGTTTTTGTAGATGCATTTAATAGAGCTAAGGAATATGATGAAACTTGGAAAAAATATCAATCACTTTCAAAAAAAGAAAAATTAGTTACTTCTGCTCCTAGGAAGGATTTAGAGCTTGATGCTTTAGCAGAAATATTAAATGGAGAAAGATTTGTTACCTGTCATTCATATGTACAGTCTGAAATTAATATGCTAATGAAAGTTGCTGAAAAGTTTAATTTTAAAGTGAATACATTTACTCATATATTAGAAGGGTATAAAGTTGCAGATAAAATGGCTAATCATGGTGTTGGTGGATCAACTTTCTCAGATTGGTGGGCATATAAAAATGAGGTTAAAGAAGCTATTCCATATAATGCTGCATTAATGGTTCAAGCTGGTGTAGTTACAGCTATTAATTCAGATAGTAGAGAAATGGCAAGAAGGTTAAATCAGGAAGCTGCAAAGTCTATTAAATATGGAAATTTATCTGAAATTGATGCTTTAAAGATGGTTACATTAAATCCTGCAAAGTTATTACATTTAGATCATAGAATGGGGAGTATTAAAGTAGGTAAAGATGCTGACTTAGTTTTGTGGACTAATCATCCATTATCTATTTATTCCAGACCTTCAAAGACAATTGTTGATGGTAAAGTCTATTATGATTTGGATGAAGATAAGTTATTAAGGAATGAGATTAAAGCTGAGAGAGCAAGAATTATTTCTAAAATGAAAGGGGATTCTATTGATAATAAATCTAGAAGAATGCCTATGAGAAGAATAGATATTGAATTTAATTGTGATGATATAATAGACTATGAAACTTTAACCAAAATTCAAAAATAACATGAAACATATTTTAACATACATTTTATTATTATTTTTTTTTACTTGTTTTAGTCAGGTTCCAGAACCAGTAGGAGATCAATTAGAGCCTATTGTTTTGTACAATGCTACAATTCATGTGGGGAATGGAGAAGTTATTACAGATGGTTATATAGCTTTTACTAGTGGTAAAATAACTCATGTAGGTAATAATTACTCTTCTTTAGAAAGTTTATTTACATCTCATAAAAAAATAGATGTATCTAATAAAAATATTTATCCTGGTCTTATTTTACCCAATTCTAAAGTTGGCTTAGAGGATGTATCAGCAGTTAGAGCTACTGTTGATCATACAGAATTAGGTGATATTAATTCTAATATTAGATCACTAATAGCCTATAATACTGATTCAGATATGATAGCTACTTATAGATATAATGGAATTTTAATTTCACAGGTAGTACCTGATGGTGATTTAATAACAGGGAACTCTTCAATTATGATGATGGAAGGTTGGAATTGGGAGGATGCTGCATATAAAATTGATGATGGTATTCATATAAAATGGCCAACAAAAATTTTTCCACCAAATCCTTGGAGAGGATCAACTGATTTTAAAGAAAATCCTGATTATTCTAAAATAATTGATAAACTTAATAAGTTTTTAATTGATTCTAAATCTTATTATGAATCAAATAATAGAACTATCAATTTAAAACTTGATGCTATGAAAGGTGTTTTTAGTGGATCTAAAAAAATATTTATTCATGCAAATACTAGAGAACAAATCATTGAATCTGTACAAACTTTTAAAAAATACGGTATAAATAATTTGGTATTAGTAGGTGTAAATGATGCTTTTTATGTTATTGATTTTATTAAAGAAAATAATCTTCCTGTACTTTTAAATAATTTACATAGAGTTCCTTCTAGAAATCATGCAGATGTGGATCTTCCTTATAAATTACCAAATATTTTACATAAAGAAGGTATTTTAGTTGGTCTAACAGCGTCAGGATCATTACATGGATCTAGAAATCTTCCTTTTTTAGCTGGTACTGCTGCTGGTTATGGTTTAGGTAAAAATGTAGCTTTAAAGATGATTACATTAAATAATGCAAAAATTTTAGGTATTGATGATATAACAGGATCTTTAGAAGTTGGTAAAGATGCTAATATTGTTGTAAGCTCTGGAGATATTTTAGATATGATGACAAGTAAGATTTCTAGTGCATATATTACAGGTAGAGAGATAAATCTTGATTCAAAACAACAAATTTTGTATGATAGATTTAAAAGAAAGTATTCAAAGTAATTAAATTATAAACTACCTTCAATACATGTAGTATATAATCCTCCTCTTACATTATATTCTGTTGTAATTTTAATTTTATCTGTATTTAAAATTTCTTTTAAAT
>JAPYTU010000113.1:2031-3642 GCA_029940715.1 Cytophagales bacterium | reverse complement strand
GATTAAAAAAGTATCTAATAAATTAAATAATGAATAATTATAATAACATTAATGTTTATAAAAAAGATTTTTATTTTCATATAGAGATTAATCGACCTAAACAACTAAATGCATTAAATCAGGATACTATTAAAGAAATTGGTAGTTGTTTAAATGCATTTGAAAAAAATAATAAGGGATATTTTGGTATAATTATATCTGGTTCAGGTGAAAAATCTTTTGTTGCTGGTGCGGACATAACAGAATTTACACTGGTTAATAAAAAAAATTCTAAGAAATTTTGTCAGAAGGGACATGAACTATATAATAAGATTGAGAATATGTCTGTTCCTGTTATTGCTCTAGTAAATGGGTATGCTCTTGGGGGTGGGTGTGAGTTAGCTATGGCATGTCACTTGAGAATAGCTACAAAAAATGCTACATTTTCTCAACCAGAGGTTAATCTTGGTTTAATACCTGGTTATGGTGGTACTCAGAGATTAATTCAAATTATAGGAAAAACTAAAGGATTAGAATTAATGTTGTCAGCAGAGATGATTTCTTCAAGTATTGCGCTTGATTTAGGATTGGTAAATTATGTGTTAGAAGATAAAAAACAAGCTATGGACAAAGTATTAGAATTAATAAATATATTTAAGAGAAAAAGTCCTATTGCAATAAAAAATGTAATTAAATCTGTTAATTCATTTTATGACAACGATGTTAATGGTTTTGATAAGGAGATAGAATTGTTTTCTGAATGTTGTGATACAAATGATTTTAAAGAAGGAGCTTTAGCATTTATAGAAAAAAGGTGTCCTAATTTCAAAGGAGATTAACTATATTTTATTATTTGATACTCTTGATTGATTTATTATTATTTTTGGAAAATGATAATGAGAAAATATTATATATTAGTTTTTTTACTAGTCTTTTCATCTTGTAAAAGAAATTTTATTCCATTAGACTCTACTAGCGTTACTATTATGGATTTTGAAATTGATGAAATTGATTACGAATATTTATCTTCAAAATCTAAATTTCAATATAAAAATGAAAATAAATTAATTAAAGCAACTTTAAATACAAGAATCAAAAAAAATGAAAAGATATGGTTTTCAATTAGAGTAGCTTTTGGTATAGAAGGTTTTAGAGGCATGATAACTAAAGATGAGTTTAAATTAATAGATAGAGTAAATAAAAGAGTTATTATCTCAACGCCTGAAATTATTGAAAAAGAATTTAAAGTTAAGTTAGATTTTCAACAAATTGAGTCAATTCTTGTTGGTAATTTATTATATAAAATCTCTGAATCAGATAAAATATTAAGAGAAGGAAATGTTTATAAAATTGTTCAGCAGAATCAATCAATTCAAACGCAAAATATTGTTAACGTTAAAACATCTAAAATTGAGAAATTAATTGTTTTTGATGAATTTACAAATTATTTATTAACAGTTGATTATGATAATTTTAAACCTTTAGGAAAATTATTGTTTCCTGTAAAACATTCTTATACTTCGATTAGTTATATTGATAATACTAGTGTTCCTGTTATAACTAATATAATTTTTAATTATAATAAAGTATCGAGGACAAATAAAGCTCTGAAGTTTCCTTTTAAAATACCTT
>JAPYTU010000113.1:0-1931 GCA_029940715.1 Cytophagales bacterium | reverse complement strand
ATTCTTTAACTAATGATTTAAAAATATTAAAAAATGAGTATTCTGAAATGATATATTACTCTTATAAATCTAGATCATCTCTTGATAAATTGGGATATGTTTTTTCTTCAAATAGTTATAATCAAATGTTTAGAAGGTTAGGGTATATAGTCCAATATACTAATTCAAGAAAAAAACAAATTCAAGAAATCGAAATAGTAACAAATGAGTTAGATAATCAAAAAAATAACTTAATTCATGAGAAAAGAATTCAAAATAAATTACTTAGTGATGAAGTTACTGAAAATAGTAAGCTCCAAAAATTAAAAAGGAATCAGAAAAAAACAATTTCTGATTTGGGAAAAAAGGAGAGAAGAATAAAAAAAGAAATAAATGAAAGAAGAGTTTCCTTAGAACAATTGGATAATCTTATAAAAGAAGTAATTAGAAGTGAAGGAGAAAAGTTATCAGGGGTTCATTTGGATTTAATTAAGTTAACAGAGTCTTTTGAGACAAATATTGGAAAATTAATATGGCCTGTTTCATCAGGTTTTATTTCAAATAAATTTGGAATTCATCCTCATTCAGTAATTAAAAATGTAAAAGTTAAAAATGATGGTATAGACATTCAAACTAGTAAAGGTTCTAGAGTATATTCTGTATTTTCTGGAAAAGTCTCAACAGTTGCATTCATTCCTGGTATGAATAATGTTATTATAATAAATCATGGAGAGTATTATACATTATATGCCAAGTTAAAAAATTTAGTGGTTGAGAAAGGAGATATCATTACTATTGGACAAAATATAGCTGATATAGTTACAAATTCAGATGGTGTGTCTGAATTGCAATTTCAAGTATGGAAAAATAATATAAAGTTGAATCCTGAAAAATGGATAATGAAGAAATGATTTTATTATATTTACAAAATAATATTTAATAATATGAATACAATTTTAGCTTTAGGAATGCCAGGAGGATGGGAATGGATAATTATTGGTTTAATAGTGGTTGTTTTTTTTGGTGCAAATAAAATCCCTGAAATCTTTCGTGGTTTTGGAAAAGGTATAAGGGAATTTAAAGAAGCATCTAAGGAAATAAAAAAAGAAATTGAAAAAGATTCGTCCGAAGATAAAAAATAATATTTTTATCCAAATAACCAGGAGAACCATCCTGATGATTTATTGCTTAACCCTTTATTATTAATAATATTTGCTACTTCTTTAGGATTAATTCCTATAGAATTTGCAATATGACCCAGCAAAAAAAATTCATGATCATGAACTTTATTATCAGCTTTTATAAGGTTAACTAATTCAGTTATAAAATCATCTTTTTCCTTCTTTTTTAATTTTTCTTTGATAATTTTTCCATATTCTGTTTGAATTTTATTGAAAAAGTTTTTTGTGTTTATAGTTTCAACATCTTGATATTTATATTTCTTAAGTATTTTACTGGAATTAATAATATCTATTTCTTCTTTACCAATACTTCCATCAACTCTTGCTATTTTTGCAAAGCATGATGTTATTGCTTTATTTAGTAGTTCGTTACTCATATTTTTATATTTAATATATTAATTCCCTAAAATTAATATATTATTTGAATAATTGATGATTATTATATAATTGAATGAAATTTATTAAAATAATATGTTTATTGATTTTTATTTTATTTGGATGTCAATCCAATACAAGTTCTAATTATAGTAATAGTACTTTACTACCAAATGCTTCAGGAGAAAATAATGAAATGTTAATAGTTATGGATTCTGCAAAATTTAAAGGCGAAATAGGTAGATCGTTAGTGAGCACATACGGATCGTATATTTATGGTTTACCTCAACCTGAAAATAATTTTGATTTAATATTTATTAGACCTAGAAATTTTAATAGTATTCTTAAGTATGCAAAAAATATTGTTGTGGCATTTTCTTTGGAAGGTAATAGTTT
>JAPYTU010000112.1 GCA_029940715.1 Cytophagales bacterium | reverse complement strand
GCCCCCCTTATAATTAATTGTTCAAAAGGACCTTCTCCTCTAAAACGTTCAGGAGGTTCTGCTATCTGACTGATAGAAAAATTATAATAAAATAAATTGATTAGGGTAATTAATAATATCTTTTTCATTTATTGTTATTTGTTTTGATTAAATAATTTATAAACAATTTATATTAATCATTATAGATTAATTGTGTTTTTACATTATCTATTTTTTATTTTTGCTTTAAATATTAAAAATTATGTCTTTAACTTATTCTGAAATGTTACCAATTGGAACTAAAATGCCACTATTTAATCTTTTAAATGTAGTTAATGGTAAAAATTTTTCAGATAATAATTTATCATTAGATTTTGGAACTGTTGTAATGATAATATGTAATCATTGTCCTTATGTGATACATTATCATAATGAAATAGTATCATTAGTTTCAAAATATATTAATAAAGGAATTCAATTTGTTGCAATTAGTTCTAATGATATTATTAATTATCCCCAAGATTCTCCTGAGAATATGAAGAATTTATTTTTAAGATTAAATCTTAAAATACCTTATTTATATGATGAAAATCAAGAAGTTGCTAAATTTTTTAAAGCAGCATGTACTCCAGAATTTTATTTATTTAATAATAAAAAAAAATTAATATATAGAGGCCGATTAGATTCTTCGTCTCCGGGTAATAATTTACCTATAAATGGAAAAGATTTAAGAGATGCTATTAATTCGTATACTTCTGGAGAAATGATATCAGAAGAACAGTTTCCTAGTATGGGTTGTAACATAAAATGGAAATAAATTTTTCTCTACATTTAATGAAAAAATATCTATAATTGCTTTTCTTTAATAAAAAATAGGTTTTTATGCAAGGAGATAATATAAAAATTGTTGATCGAAAACTAGTAGTGGGTGATAGTCCTATTATCCCTTTTATTGAAGGTGATGGGATAGGTATTGATATTTGGCCTGTAAGTAAAAACGTATTAGATTCGGCTGTAGAAAAAGCGTATAATGGCACAAAAAAAATAATTTGGAAAGAAGTTCTTGCCGGAGAGAAAGCGTATAATGCAACTGGAAATTGGTTACCTCAAGAAACACTAGATTCCTTTAATAAATACCTTGTTGGAATTAAAGGACCTTTAACAACACCTATAGGTGGGGGAATGTCATCTCTTAATGTTGCTCTTAGACAAAAATTAGATCTTTTTGCTTGTGTTAGACCTGTTAGGTGGTTTAATGGAACGCCATCACCTGTAAAAGATCCAAGTACAACAGATATGATAATATTTAGGGAAAATACTGAAGATATATATGCAGGTATAGAATTTAAAAATGGAACAGAAGAAAATATTAAATTAAAACAAGTATTAGAAGAAAAGTTTAAATCTCAATTTGATAAAATTAGATTTCCTAATACTGTTGGAATAGGTATCAAACCAATATCTTCTGAAGGTACTAATAGATTAGTAAGATCAGCAATTGATTATGCTATTAATAATAAAAAAGATTCTGTTACTCTTGTCCATAAAGGCAATATTATGAAGTATACTGAGGGTGCATTTAGAGATTGGGGTTATCAGTTAGCTAAAAAAGAGTATGATGCTGTGGATTATGAAGGAGGTCCTTGGCAAGTAATTAGTGTAAATTCTCATAAAATTATTATAAAAGATGTAATTGCAGATGCATTTTTACAGCAAATACTTCTTAGGCCTAAAGAATATTCGGTTATTGCCACAATGAATTTGAATGGAGATTATATATCGGATGCTTTAGCTGCAATTGTTGGAGGTATTGGTATTGCGCCAGGAGCAAATATTAATTATGAAACGGGGCATGCTATTTTTGAAGCTACGCATGGTACGGCACCAAAATACGCAGGTTTAGATAAAGTAAATCCTGGTTCTGTAATATTATCAGGAGCAATGATGCTTGAGTATTTGGGTTGGAATGAAGCAAAAGATTTAATTTATAATGGATTAATAAAATCTATAGAATCTGGAAAAGTTACTTACGATTTTGAAAGACAAATGAATAATGCAACTTTACTTTCTTGCTCTCAATTTGGAGGAGAAATAGTTAAAAATATGTAACTTAAAAACCTTAAACTTTTTTCAAAAAGAAACTTATAATGTCAAAAGATAAAATATATGTATTTGATACAACTTTAAGGGATGGAGAACAAGTTCCTGGATGTCAATTAAATACTGATGAAAAAGTTGAAATAGCTAAAGATCTTGAAGCTTTAGGTGTTGATGTTATAGAAGCGGGATTTCCAATATCTAGTCCAGGAGATTTTAATTCTGTTGTAGAAATTTCAAAAAATGTAAGAGAAACAATTATTTGCGCTTTAAGTAGGGCAGTCGTTATGGATATTGATATGGCAGGGCAAGCTTTAAAGGAAGCAAAAAGAAAAAGATTACATACTGGTATTGGTGCTTCTGATATTCATATAAAGTACAAATTTAAGTCAACTAGAGAAAAAGTTCTTGAACAAGCTATATCATCAGTGAAGTATGCAAGAAAGTATTTTGACGATATAGAGTTTTATCCAGAAGATGCTGGAAGAGCTGATAAGGATTTTCTTGCTAAGATGGTAGAATCAGTTATTGATGCTGGAGCAACTGTTATTAATATTGCGGATACTACTGGTTATAATATTCCAACAATGTATGGTGATAAAATTAAATTTTTAATAAATAATGTTCCTAATATAGATAAGGCAATTGTTTCGGTTCATTGTCATAATGATTTGGGATTAGCAACAGCTAATTCATTAGCTGGTCTTCAAAATGGTGCGAGACAAGTTGAAGTTACAATAAATGGAATAGGAGAACGAGCAGGAAATACTTCTCTTGAGGAGATAGTAATGATACTTCATGCTCATCCTGCTTTAAATATGACAACCAATATTAATACAAAAAATATTGTACCGTTAAGTAAAAAGGTTAGTAAAATGATGAACATGCCTGTTCAAAGAAATAAAGCTATTGTTGGTGCTAATGCATTTGCTCATTCTTCAGGGATACATCAAGATGGATTTTTAAAACATAGAGAAACGTATGAAATTATTAATCCTTCTGATGTAGGAGTTGAGGCATCTTCTATTGATTTAACAGCTAGAAGTGGTAGAGCAGCATTAACACATAGATTAAAGTTATTAGGATATGAATTCACCAAAATTGAGATGGAAACTATATATATAAAATTTCTTAATATGGCTGATGAAAAAAAGCTTATTCATGATGAGGATTTATATGAATTAGTCGGTGATAAAAAATAGTATGGGGAAAACATTATTCGATAAGGTTTGGGATAATCATATTGTTGATAATATTCCCAATGGACCAACTATACTTTATGTGGATCAGCATTTAATTCATGAAGTTACTAGCCCTCAGGCATTTTCTGGTTTGAAAAAAAGAAATATTGATGTTTTTAGAAAAGATAGAACTGTAGCTACAGCAGATCATAATGTTCCTACATTAAATCAACATTTACCTATTCAAGAGGAATTATCAAGGAATCAGGTTGAAACTTTAACAAAAAATTGTAAAGAAACTGGCATTGATTTATATGGACTTGGGCACAAATATCAAGGTATTGTTCATGTTATTGGACCTGAGCTTGGTATAACTCAGCCAGGAATGACTATAGTTTGTGGTGATAGCCATACTTCTACACATGGAGCATTTGGATCTATAGCATTTGG
>JAPYTU010000111.1:0-2500 GCA_029940715.1 Cytophagales bacterium | reverse complement strand
GCCCTAAATAAAAAAGCTTCGTTCGAAGCGCTCGCAAAATTAGATATAATTTGCATAACCACAAAGAAATTAAAACATATTTATTCTATAAATCAAAAAGTAAAAAAAATTACATTTAAACTAACTTAAGAATAGAATTTAAAGAAATTATTATTATAATTATTAAGCTATTTTATTTTATTTTTAAAAATAGGTACTGTGCTACATGGTTCACCATACATCAAACTAGAAACAAGTGGAATTAATACCTTAGTTAATTCAAAATACACGTATTCAAAATTAGGTATATCAGAACACCCTTTTATAATGACTTTAGCATCTTTATAAACACTAAAATCATAATCTTTTATTTTATCATCATACAATTTTTTTTCTAAATTTTTTAAAGAACCTATACAATAATCATTACAACTTGATGAAAGATATGATGATATTAACATATATGCCCATGAAGGAATAATTGCATCTTCTGAACACTGGACAGAAACAAATTTATTTTTATAATTAAACCACTGATATTTAGAAATTAATTCTCTAAAATTTTTTTCTCTTAAAATTCCACTATCTAAAAAAATACTTATATCTAAAACTTCTCTATCACCAAAAATATAAAACTCATTAATATCTATAGTTACTAAAGAACTATTTTTTACTCTATTTATAATTTCACTCATTTATTTTTATTTGCTATAAAAAAATCCTTAATATAGAATGGTTCAAATGTAGTCAAATTTTCAAATTGATTATTTTCATATTTAATATTCGCAAGTTCTCCCATATGCTTAGATGAAGAAATTATATTATCTATAAAATGAAAATTTTTATTATTTGTAATTTTTTGAAATTTATTAGATCCATCACCAAAAAAATAAATTGACTTACCACCACAGATATCATTAAAAGATTTGTCATCCAAAATTAATGCTTTATCTTTTTCAACCTCATTGAAATCATTATCTAACATTTTTGTAAAAACTTCCATCCTTCTAGCATCAATCATTGGACAAATAAAAAAATCATTATAATTATTAATATGATTAAGAGCAGATTTTGATAAAATTTCGAGAGTATTTATTGAAATTAAAGGTTTTTCTAATGAGTAACATAATCCTTTAATAGTAGAAACACCTATTCTTAAACCAGTATATGATCCAGGCCCCATAGAAACTGCAAAGGCATCTAATTCATTTATTTTAATCTTTGCATCTTTTAAAGACTGATCTATTAATTGAATTATTAATTTAGAATGTGATTTTTCTACTTCTGAAGAATTAGAACTTATTAAACTCAAATTTTCAAAAACAGATACTGAACAAATAAAACTTGATGTATCAACACATAAAATTCTACTCATATCTCAGACAATTTTTTTAGTATTTTTTTAATCGCTTTATCTATCACTGAAAATGTAAATATTTCTTCTGAGACATACACAAAAACTATCATTAATAATTTATTAGATATAATATTTTTATTTATCCTATAAGATTCTTTAATTCTTCTCTTTAATAAATTCCTTTTTACAGCACTTTTAACTTTACTACTTGAAACAGTAATCAAAACCTTACTTATAGAATCAGAATTCTCATCTTGATTTAAAAATCTTATATCAAATGGATAAACGCTAAATTTCTTACCATTACTAAAAAGAGTGTCAATTATTTTTTTTTCAGATATCCTTTCTCTTTTTGAGAAAGAAAATTGGCCTTTTTTTGACCTTTCATTCATACTTGAATATTAATTTGTATTTTATTTTTTATGTGTTTTTTCGTCAGAAACAGTTAATTTTTTTCTTCCTTTTGCTCTTCTTCTAGCAATAACATTTTTACCATTTGCAGATTCCATTCTTTTTCTAAATCCATGTTTATTAGCTCTCTTTCTTTTTGAGGGTTGAAACGTTCTTTTCATTATAATATATTTTAGTCTATAACGACAAAGATAAATACCTTTTTAATATATAAAAATAATATTAGAGCAATGATTTTTTAATATTAATAATATCAATTAATTCTAACCTTGGGCCTATTTTAGAAACAACTTTTGAAGATAATAAAGAAGCTAATTTTCCAGAATTTTCTAGTTCCATCCCATTATTTATACCAAAAAGAAATGCCCCTGAGAAAGCATCTCCTGCTCCTACTGTATCAATCGCATCTGTCTTTACAGAATCTATATTTATTTTTTCTTTTGAATTTGCAATAAGAGAACCTTTATTTCCCCTTGTTATAACAACCGATTTAGAAAATTGTAATAAATAATCAGAAGATTCATTTAAAGAAGGTTTCTCTGAATAAGTTTTCGCTTCCTCTTCATTACAAAATAAAAGATCTATTTTATAATTTAGTATTGATTCAAGCTTATTTTTAAAATATTTTACCATACTCAAGTCCGAAAAAGTTAAAGCAATTTTAATATCATTTTTTTTACAATAAGAAATACAACTATGAATAGCTTGCATAGGTAATTCTGAAGTAACAAGGTAACCTTCAATGTATAGATA
>JAPYTU010000110.1 GCA_029940715.1 Cytophagales bacterium | reverse complement strand
TTTGCTAAAATATCAGGTACTGCAACAATTTTATTTTTTAGCAAAATATCATCTGCTTTATAAGATGTTGGACCATTAGCTCCCTCAACTATAAATTTTGCAGAAATATCAGAAGCATTTTTTTCAGTTATAGAATCTTCCATTGCTGCTGGTATTAAAACATCTACTTTTAAAGAAAGAAGTTCTTTATTTGATATTTTGTCTCCTCCTTTAAAATTTTTTAACGATCCATTATTTTCATTTCGATAAGTAATTGCTTTACCTACATTAATTCCTTTTTTATTATAATAACCTCCAGAAATATCTGAAATTGCAATAACCTTACACCCTCTTTCTTTTAACAAATAAGCTGCCCACGAACCTACATTTCCAAAACCTTGTACCGCTATAGTAGCTCCAAATGGGTTAACTTTAAATTTTGTTAATAATGATAAAGTTGAAATCATAACACCGCGTCCTGTTGCTTCAATTCTTCCAAGTGAACCTCCTAAAATAATAGGCTTTCCTGTCACTACTGAATTTATTGTCATTCCTCTTGCTCTTGAATATTCATCCATTAACCAAGCCATATGTTGTGGGCCTGTTCCCACATCAGGTGCTGGTATATCTTTATCTGGTCCAAAAACATCATGCATTGCTTGAGTGTATGCTCTTGTTAATCTTTCCATCTCTGAAAAACTCATTTTTTTTGGATTACAACAAACCCCTCCTTTTGCTCCACCATATGGTATATCCACAACAGCACATTTCCAAGTCATCCAAGCCGCTAAAGCTGTAACCTCATTTAAATTAACTCTTGGATCAAATCTTAAGCCCCCTTTTGAGGGTCCCAATATATTTGAATGAATAACTCTATAGCCTTCAAAAACCCTAATGTTACCACCATCCATAGAAATTGGAAGTGATACAATAATTTTTTTTGCTGGAGATTTTAAAACATTATAAATTTCTTCATCTAACTGAAGATGTTCAGCGGCAACATGAAACCTCTTCATCATCGATGCAAGAGGATCATTAGAGTGAATGATAGGAGCGGGTTCTATATAACTCATATCTATTTAAAACATTTACTGTAAATGTACAATTTATGTTAAATGATTGATAATTTTTAAGTAAAAAAATACATACGGAATAACAAAGAAAAAACTATCAAAACGATCCAAAAATCCACCATGTCCAGGAAGTTTGTTTCCACTATCTTTTAAATTAAAATTTCTTTTAATAAGAGACTCGAACAAATCACCAAATACCCCTGATACTAAAACTACTATTGAAAAACCAGCCCAAAACATATACGTTCTATCGTCAAAGTAATTCCACAAAAAATAAGCAACAACTAAATTCGATAATAAACCAAAAATGACACCTTCCCATGTCTTCATAGGAGAAACCGATTCAAATAATTTATTTTTACCAAAAATACTTCCTCCAATAAATGCTGTTGTTTCACTAGTCCAAAGAAATACAAAAGAAGAAACCAAGTAAGTATATTCATATTCACCAGATTCAAAAACTAAAAAATTCAATAGAGATATTGGTATTGATATATAAAAAATACCAAAAAATGTCATAGATACGTTTAATAAAGAATCTCTATTTTCTGAAGTATATAAAGCAGAAAGGCAAACAATTGGTAGAATTGGTACCAATAAGAAATGAACTCCCCAAATTGAATTTTGACTAGAATAAATAAAAGTTGAAATAAAAATTAAAACAGAAAGAAATGTTCCTAAATAATTATTTGGATTTATATTATTTTCCTTAAGGATTCTGTAAAATTCTTTAGATGAAAAAAAAATGATAGCAATAAATATTAATAAATAAGAATACTGACTATACATTGAACAAAACAACAACAATCCTGCTCCCAATGAACCTGTAATAATTCTCTGTAATAAATTTTTTTTATCCATAAAAATCTAATCCTTGAATTAATTTCTGTGCTTTAAGATAATTTTTTTCAACTACTAAAACCTCATGAAATCCAAAATTATTATACGAAGAATCTATCTTATTAACTGATATACATTTTATATCATTTAATTTCAAAAGTTGTTTAACTATTTCTGCGCGATATGTCGTTCTTGTTTTATAAACCTGAACCCATTTATCTTTTTTCATTATCTAAAAAATATTTTCTAAGTAAATACATACAACCTATAAACAAAACAGCACTTATAATAATTAAAACCATTGGAATTTTTGGAGAAGAATTTACTGATACTTCAAAATTTTCATTTAGTAACCCTTTTTGGGAAAAATAAAATATAGTTAATGAAAAAAAATTATTAAATATATGTGCAATCATAGGATACAATATACTACCAGACCAATAGTAGATATATCCAAACAAAACCCCTAAAAGCATTCGAGGAAAAAACCCATAAAACTGTAGATGGAGAGCACTAAAAAAAAAGGCACTAAGCCATACTGCTATGTGAATATTTTTTGAAATCAAATAAAAATTCTTTTGTAAAACTCCTCGAAACAAATATTCTTCACATATGCCGGGAATTAAAGCTATAGATAATATGCCAAATAAAAACTCCCAATTATTTTCAAAAGAAACTAAAAAAATTGTAATCTTCTCAAGTTCTTTTTCCTTATTAAAGGCCCAAGTCTCAAAAGAATTCATAAACTCAGGAAAATTGATAGATTTATTCCACTCTATAACTCCAGAATTTAAAATCATAAATAAAAACGTTGATAAAAGGACCAAAATGATTGGAGTAGAATTAATTGGAAAAATCTTTATGGAATAATTACTTAATTTATTCACATAAAAGTAAGGCGAAATAAAAATCATAATTGACAAAGAATTTAATGATAACATTAATACCCTGTCTTCTAATAAATTTTCCATTCCGGAAGAAAAAATTTCTCCAGATATAATATAATATCCCGATATAACTAAATTCAAAAGAACAAAAGCTGAAAAAATTATTAAAACAATAATCCTTAATTCTTTCCAATGATTTGACATAATTGATTTTATTTGCAGGGTTATTTAATTAAAAACGTTAAAATAGTTTTTTTTTATGAAAATTGGCAATATTGAACTAGGTGATTTTCCCTTATTGCTTGCTCCAATGGAAGATGTAAGTGATCCACCATTTAGATCTGTATGCAAAGAGAATGGTGCTGACTTAATGTTTACAGAGTTTATCTCTTCAGAAGGTTTAATTAGAAACGCAGAAAAAAGCACTCAAAAACTTGATATTTATGACAGCGAAAGACCCATAGGAATACAAATATTTGGAGATAAAATTGAATCTATGAAAAAAGCAGCTTCAATATCTGAAGCAGCTAATCCAGAAATAATAGATATAAATTATGGTTGTCCTGTTAAAAAAGTTACCTGCAAAGGTGCTGGTGCTGGTATTTTACTTGATATAAACAAAATGCAAAAAATGACAAGTGAAATAGTTAAACAAGTTAAAAAACCTGTAACTGTAAAAACCCGATTAGGTTGGGACGATAACAGTATAAAAATAGTAGAAGTAGCAGAAAGATTACAAGATGTAGGTATACAAGCTCTTACTATTCATGGGCGAACAAGAAAACAAATGTATAAAGGAGAAGCTAATTGGGAATATATAGCCGAAGTAAAAAATAATCCTAGAATTAACATTCCAATTTTTGGAAATGGAGATATTAATTCTCCAGAAAAAGCAAAAATATATAAAAATAAATATGGCGTTGACGGAATAATGATTGGAAGATCAGCAATTGGAAA
>JAPYTU010000109.1 GCA_029940715.1 Cytophagales bacterium | reverse complement strand
TCTGCCTAAAATTCATATAATCTCTAGGGTCTCTCTTCCAGGATTGTATGTCTTCATATCGAATCTCTTTACCTACTAAAAGGCTTTCAATAAATTTATAATCTACTTTTTCTTCATTAGACAAATCTTCATATACAACTGATCTTAGTTTATTTAATTCATTTTTAACTTCACTTAATTGAGAGAATATATATTCTTCACTTAGCCTATTAGTTGTATTTGAAAAGTTATTTTTTTTGTTATTAAAAGAATCCACAAATTCTTTAAAATCTATTTCTTTAGTAGAATCATTAACACATCCAAATAATAATAATACTAATACAAGTAATTTTTTCATATTTCTAATTTACTTCTATCATCAAAAATTTCAAAGAAATAATCTTTAAGAATTTGGTTTTATTATAATTAATTCGACTTTAATTAAATATATAATTCTTTATTTTTTTGAAATTTAAATAAATAAATATAATTTAGACCGATTTTATTTTGTCAAAACCCATACAAAAATGAAAGAAATCGGCATAATTGATGAATTAACCGATTTAAATCCTGATCTATCACCAAATTTAATTCAAGAACTTAAAAATTGGGATAGAATCATTGAAATGGATATTAGTTATCGTGCAGATGATGGTTCTACTAAATGGGTCAAAGCTTATAGATCCCAGCATAATAATAATAGAGGACCTTATAAAGGTGGTCTTCGATATAGCTTAGATATTGATATTGAAGAAGTGAAGTCATTAAGTTTTTGGATGACCATGAAATGTGCAATGATTAATATCCCTTTAGGAGGCGGCAAAGGAGGAATATGTGTTAATCCTTCTGATTTATCAAAATCTGAAAGAACTAGTTTAGCTAAATCATTTTCAAAAAATTTAGGTTCTCATATTGGTCCAGATATTGACATTCCTGCTCCTGATATGTCTACAGGATCTTTTGATATGGACATAATGGAAAAAGAACATTTTAGAAATTATGGAAAAAAAGGATCTTTTACTGGAAAGTCAATTGCTAATGGAGGTATCGCTGGTAGAGATATTGCTACTGGATTAGGTGGTTATTATGTGATTTTAAAAATAATAGAAAAAAATAAACTTAATCCAAGCGATTTATCAGTGGGTATTCAAGGTTTTGGTAATGCAGGAATTAATGTGGCAAGTCTTTTATATGGTCTAGGATGTAAAATAACTTCAGTAAGTGATTCAAAAGGATATGTTTATGATGAATCTGGATTAAACATTAATGATTTAATAACTAAAAAAGAAGTTACTGGTAAAATTGGCAGCAAAACAGATATAAAAAAATTATTTGATCATAAGTATGATATATTTATCCCAGCTGCTGGAATAAAAACCGTTCCTTTTGTAGATTGTAAATATGTTGTAGAATTGGCAAATGGTCCACTAATAAATGAAAATGAATTCCTTAAAAAAGGTGTAAAAATTTTTCCAGACATCTTTGCAAGTTCAGGAGGCGTTGTAGTTTCCTATTTTGAATGGCTTAGTAATACTAAAAACATATCATACAATTTGGATAAAGTTAAATCGGAACTTAAAATCTTAATCGATCAAGGATTTGATAATTTGATGAAAATTTCTAAAACTTATAAAATTAGTTTACGAAAAGCTGCATACCTTATAGCTCTAAATAATTTCTAAATAATTTATGGATTGGAAAAAACTTTCTAAATATATTAATTATTTAAGTGATTTATATATTAGTCTAATTGATTAGTTGAAAGGAATTTAATTAAAAAAATTCAAAGAAATAAACTCACTAGATACTACTTTTCCATCTTTTACCTCGTATAGAGTAAATCCTGATCTTATAGAAAAGCCATTATAAACTGATTTATCAGGTCTAGTGATTGCTGAAGTTTGAGCAAATTTTATATTAGAATTTATGATAACACTTTCTTGAGCAGCATGATAATGCCCTGAAAGGGCAAGTGGAAATGGCCTATTACCAATAATTTTTTGTACTTCATTGAAATTATACACAATATGTCTGTGCTCAAGGCGCCCATCTTGTAAAAGAAGCTGAGGACCAAAAAAAATATCATTATCAAATCCCATAAAAGAAAATCCTTGAGAGATAAAAGGGATATGATTAAATGTTATTATAGGAGTATTTAAAGACACGTATTTTAAATCACCTTCTAACCAATTAAGTTGTACAGAGTCTACTCCTCCATAATAATACAGATCTTGATAATTAACCGCATCTATTGCTATAAAATGAATTCCCCCATAATTAAAAGAATAGTAATTTGGTCCAAGAAAATGCCTATACATATTTTTACCATAAAGAGGATGATTCTTACTAATCATGGATTTATCTCTTTCTATTCCAAAGATTTCGTGATTACCCATCCCACTATAGACAGGAATTTTAAATTTCTCAATTTCATTTAAATACATCTCATAATAATTTCTAGCAGTTGCTTCATTCACTCTCAAAGCATCACGAATTAAATCACCTGAAATTATTATAAAATCTACTCCTATTGAATCTGAGAGTTTTCTAAATCGACCCATTCGTGTTAAGTTTAATGAGTCAATATGAGTATCAGATGCATGAATAAACTTAAAATGTTTTTGAATTTTAGTTTTTTGAATTGGAAAATTAACCTCAGATGATTTTAAAGTATAAAATTTTCCCAAATATCCAGATGGCTGAGAGATGAAAATATAAGGAAAATCATTATTAGACTGCAATTTAAAATCACCATTTTCATCTGTAATAGTTGTATTATGTTGGTCAGATACAACAACATTTGGAACACCTTTTTCACTATAATCTTGAACCGTATTATTATTAAAATCTTCAAATACAGTACCCGATATTTCTAATTTTTGACAATAAATATTAACAGAAATAAATAAAAAAAAAGATATAAATATTAAACTATAATAATATTTCATTTTTTTAATCTAATTATTTTTTAGGGTAATAAACTGTATTATTATACGAATTCTTTTCTATTAAACTTTTAGAGTATAATAATTTAAAATACTCATCATTAGCCCAACTTTCATATAAATTTCTATAGAATGGAATTTCAGGATTTCCCGATTGACCAGGAGAATTTGTAGCAATGCTATTATCCCAATCTTTTGTATCTATTATTACTCTAAAACTAGCGCCAGAAGACTGATTTAAACTAGAGCTTGTAGATCCAGGAGTATAACCATTACCTCCTCTAGGATAAGTTTTAAAACTAATTATTTTACCTATAGAGTCATTAATAATATCATCAAGAGGATGACCAATCTTTATGTGCTTGTAATTACTTTGGCCATAAATCCAGTCATCAACATTATCTCCCAACCTATTTTCAAGATCTTCTAATGATGAAATAAAAACCTTCTTTAAAAAATTATTTCTATCATTGACTTCAAAAGAATTAATTTTTTCTATAATCCTAAAAAGCTGTACCCATAATAAATTTCTTACTTCTTTAGGTACATACTCTTTATTAAAAGAACTTATAAGTTTTCTTTCAAAATTCACATAAATAGTAGCTTCTACAGAGTTTTTTAATAACTTATTATCCCAGTTTTCAAGCATGGAAACATATTCTTTAAAATCTTTATTAAAATTTACTTTTGAAAGCATTTTAGTTAATTCTTCAGATGGAAGAGAATGGTAGTCTACCTGTAAACGCTTCATATCATCCATAGTAAATGAAGTATTACTTTTTAATACATCATTTACCCTATCTCCTCTATATGGATCAGACCAACTAAAACCTATAGCATTCCAATTTGTATATGTTTCAGGAGTGACATTTTGATT
>JAPYTU010000108.1 GCA_029940715.1 Cytophagales bacterium | reverse complement strand
CAGCAATTTTTTTAGCTGAATCTTCAATAATTTTTAAACTTTTATCATTTAAAATACCTTTTGATAATTCATCCAAAACATTTTTACAATTTGTATTCATATATTGTAGAAATTCTTCTTCTAATGAAGAAATCTTAGTCAATTCAACACCATCAAAAAATCCTTTTGTTGATGAATAAATAACTGCACATTGCTCTTCAACTCTTAAAGGTGAATACTGAGCTTGTTTTAATATTTCTTGATTTATTTTACCTCTATCTATAATAAGTTGAGTTGCTGCATCTAAATCTGAACCGAATTTAGAAAAAGCTTCTAACTCTTTAAAGGCTGCTTGGTCTAATTTTAAACTTCCAGCAATTTTTTTCATTGGCTTTATTTGAGCTTGCCCACCAACTCTTGACACAGAAATACCAACATTAATTGCGGGTCTAATTCCTGAATTAAATAAATTAGACTCTAAAAATATTTGACCATCTGTTATAGAAATAACATTAGTAGGAATATAAGCTGAAACATCACCCTCTTGAGTTTCAATTATTGGCAACGCTGTTAAAGAACCTCCCCCTTTAACTTCTTTTTTCAAAGAATCAGGCAAATCATTCATTTCTGATGCTAATTTATCATCATTAATTATTTTGGCTGACCTTTCAAGTAATCTTGAATGCAAATAAAAAACATCACCAGGATAAGCTTCTCTTCCTGGAGGTCTTCTTAATAATAATGAAACTTCTCTATAGGAAACAGCTTGCTTTGATAAATCATCAAAAATAACTAATGCAGATCTTCCAGTATCTCTAAAATATTCACCAATTGCTGCACCAGTAAAAGGAGCAAAAAATTGCATTGGTGCTGGAATTGAAGATGGAGCGGCAACAATAATAGTATAAGGAAGAGCTCCATTTTTTTCTAATATAGATGTTACTTGAGCAATCGTTGAAGCTTTTTGTCCAACCGCAACATATATACAATACACGGGTTTTCCTTTATCATAAAATTCTTTTTGATTTATTATTGTATCAATTGCAACCGCTGTTTTACCAGTCTGTCTGTCTCCAATTAATAACTCTCTTTGACCCCTTCCTATTGGAATCATTGAATCAATTGCTTTAATACCTGTTTGAAGTGGCTCAGTTACTGGTTGTCTATAAATAACGCCTGGTGCTTTTCTTTCTAAAGGCATAGTATATAATTTTCCCTTAATATCTCCTTTACCATCAATTGGATTTCCAAGGGTATCTACAACTCTCCCACACATTTCATCTCCAACTTCAATTGAAGCAATTTCTCCAGATCTACTAACATTATCTCCTTCTTTTATATTTCTAGAATCTCCCATTAAAACAACGCCCACATTATCTTCCTCCAAATTAAGAACCAAACCCTTAATTCCATTTTCAAATTGAAGTAATTCGCCTGACTGAGCATTTGAAAGTCCATATATTCTCGCAACACCATCACCAACTTGTAAAATAGTTCCTGTTTCTTGTAACTCAGACTCTGATTTAAAATTGGATAATTGTTCTCTAATTATGGCTGAAACTTCATCCGGTCTAATATCTGACATATTTTTATATTTAGTTGTTAATTAATATTTTTTTTATTTCTTTTATTTTTTTTGACACAGTACAATCATACATTTTATCACCAACTTTTAGATTAAATCCTCCAATTATATTATTGTCTATTTTTTCCTTTAAGGAAATGCTTTTCTTTGTAATTTTTTTAGCAAAACTTTTAATATATTCAAGATTCTCATCATCAAGTTTTGATGTTGTGATAACTTCAGATTCAACTATATTATTATAATCATTATATATTTCATTAAATTTTAACAATATATTTTCAATAAGATTATCTCTTTTTCTATATATAACATATAGCATCATTCTTAGAGTTAAATCATTTATTTTTCCTTCAAAAATTTTATTAGTAATCTCAATTTTATGATAAATTGGAATAATGGGATTAATATATAATTGAGAAATCTCTCTTGAACTAGAAAAAAGTTTTTTCAAATAATCTATATCTGACTTAACATCATTCAACAAATTATCTTTTATTGATAACTGAAAAAGAGATTTTGCATATCTCTCAGACGCACGATTATTTCTCATAGTTTAAAATTATTCGCTTCTTTAATTAAATCATTAATATATTTTTTTTGTGATGCATCACTTTCTAAATCCTTTTTAAGAATTTTCTCAGCAATTTCTAATGACAAATTAGCAACTGTATTTTTGACATCCTTTAATGCATTTTGTTTTTCGGTCTCAATTACTTTTTTAGCATCTTGAATTATCGAATCAGCCATCTCTTTTGATTTAGATTTAGCTTCATCTTGCATTAAATTAGACAATTTTTTAGCTTCAATTATAATCTGTTCTCTTTCTTTTCTCGCCTTTGACAATAACTCTTCACTATTTTTATTAATATTAATTAAATCTTCTTCTGCTTTTTTAGCTGAATTTAAAGAGTCTCTTATAAATTTTTCTCTTTCCTTTAAAGACTTGATTATAGGTTTCCATGCAAATTTTGCTAAAACAAATAATAAAATAGCAAAAATTAATAGTTGCCAAAATATCAAACCTGAACCTGGAGTTAATAAATCCATAATATATTTAAATCATTAAGATTATAAGTATGTTTCAGGAATAGCTCCAAATAGTATCAATAAAGCAACAAGAGATCCTACTAAAGCAATAACCTCGCATAATGCTGCTATAATAAACATAGTTGAAAAAATTCTACCAAATTCTTCAGGTTGTCTAGCTATTGCTTGCAAAGCATTACCTCCAATAATACCTATACCAATACCTGCTCCAACTGCAGATAAACCTGCACCTATCGCAGCCCCTAAAAGAGCATTACTCATGTCTAATATCAATAATCCAATCATAATTAATTAATTTAAAAGTTTAACATAATTTTTTTTAATGTTGCTGTTCAACTGCCAAGCCAATGTAAAATGAAGAAAACATTGTAAATACATAAGCTTGAATAACAGCAACTACTATTTCTATAATATTTAATAATACCGCAAATAAGGCACTTAAAAGTCCTACAAAATAACTTTCAAAAATAAATGTCATTCCTATAAAACTCAACAAAACAATATGACCAGCAGTTATTGCAACAAAAAGTCTTATCATTAAAGAAAATGGTTTAGTAAAAACATTAATTATTTCAATGGGTAAAATAATTATTCTCATAACATGAGGAACATTTGGTGTCCAAAAAATATGCTTCCAATAATTCATGTTACCAGACAAATTTGTTATTAAAAATGTTAATAAAGCTAAAACCATAGTAACAGCTATATTTCCAGTCAAATTTGCAGCAGCTGGTAATAATCCTAACAAATTACCAAAAAATACAAAAAAGAAAAGAGTGAGCATATAGGGTAAATACTTTTCAAAATTTTTACCAATATTAGGTTTTACTACATCATCTCTAATAAAAATTATCACCGGTTCTACAATAGATTGAATGCCTCTTGGAGCATGATTTTTTGATTTGTAACCTCTTGCCGCAAGCAGAAAAATTGATAACATTAAAAATGCATTTATAAATAAAAACAAAACGTTCTTTGTTACAGAAAGGTCTATAAATGAATTATTTGAGTCTATTGTTTTTAAATGACCATGATCATACAGATACCCCATATAACCATCTTTTTTAGGATTATGACTCTCATCAAAAAGATTTGAAGATGAAAATATTTTTAAACCATCAGTTTTTGAATAAACTATTATCGGCAACGGAATCACTAATCCTTCAGTTATTTCATATTGATAATCATCCAAAATATGATGCATTATCA
>JAPYTU010000021.1 GCA_029940715.1 Cytophagales bacterium | reverse complement strand
ATGATTGAAGGAGGTTCTTTATTACCCATTGGATCATTTGAAGAAATTGGTGGACATAAAGGATACTGTCTTGCCTCAATGGTTGATATATTATGTTGTGTATTAAGTAAAGCAAATTGGGGTCCTTTTGCTCCACCTTTTGCGCTTCAACAAGAAACTCCTAAAATTAAAGTTGGAAAAGGTATCGGACATTTTTTTGGAGTAATGGAAATAGATGGTTTTATTGATGTTTTAGAATTTAAAAAAGAAATTGATCAATGGATTAAAGTTTTTAGAAATACTAAACCAATAAATAATGAAAAAAAAGTATTAATACCTGGTGATCCCGAAAGAATAGCTATGGAATTTAGATCAAAAAAAGGTGTTCCATTAATTAAACCAGTTATAAAAGATTTAATTAATATTTCTAATAAGACAGGTATTGAGCCTCCAGACGGAATCGAACCGCCGACCTAGTGATTACAAATCACTTGCTCTACCAGCTGAGCTATGGAGGCTAATAGAATTTTGTTGGCAAATATAATTTTATTTAAAAATAAAAGAAATAACCTTTCATTTTATTGTTAGAAAATTCAAGTGTAGGAAGAGGTATTTTTATATAACTCAAACCATCAAAAATCTTATTTACAAATCTCGATTTTGTCCTTATTTTAGAAAAATCTATGTCTAAGGATAGATAAAATTGTCTATACCTCTTAAAAGAAGGAATTTCTACACCCTTATACATACTTTTATTTTCAAATTCACCTAACATACCATTTGCACCATAACCAATAGCAAAATTTAACCATTTTGGTACTTTTTTAAACTTAAATATTTTATTTGGTGAAAATGAAAACCAATATGTGTATCCATTATAATCATATACAAATTGTGAAATTAAACTCTTTTTTCCTAGTAAACCATTTGCTTCATTAGCGTATATTGATTTACTAAATGAAAGTTTTGGTTTTATAAGCTGCTCATTAAATATTTTTTGTTGCATTATAAAAAAAACTGATCCAAGTGTATTTGCTACCAAGTCAGATACTGAAAATCCCCAACCTTGATAATAGGCATCTAAAAATTCAATAGGAGTCTCTAAAATTAAACCCTGAAAACCTCCAAAATAAAGAGCTTTTTTTTCAGAAAATTTAAATTTTTTAAGAATAGAATAACCTACATTACTCTCCAAATATGAAACGTAAAAATGGCCTAATTTATCTACCTGATTCCAACCTTTAAAATCATTATAAAAATGAAAAGGAACTCTTTTTTTATCATGATACCACTCATGTTTTAAATACAAAATAGCCCCAGATAACACCACACCCTCAGCAGCTAGAAATTTATAAAAATTTTTATCAACTTTAGTTCGTAAAGTATCCTGTGAAAAAAGATTAAAACTAAATACACATAAGAGTATAATTACTAAAAATCTTCTCAAAACAATTTCTTTAGTTTATCAAGATCTATATTACCACCACAGAGAACAATAATAGAATTAGTATTTTTCTTAATACTAAGTTTATTTTTTAAAATAGGAACAAAACAAGCAGATGCAGCTGCTTCAGGAATTACTTTTAACCTCTCAATTATTACTCTCATAGACTCTATCATCTCATTTTCAGAGACATTAATTATTTCATCAACATATTTTTTAACAAATTCAAAAGTTAAATTACCAGCAAATGGGGCTGCTAATCCATCAGCAATTGTTTTATTTATATTAGTATCAAATGTTTCAGGTTTATTAGATGATATACTTTTTGTCATAACATTTGAGTTAATTGGCTCTACCCCAATTATTTTTATTTTAGGATTTATAGATTTTAAAACACATGCTATACCAGATATTAATCCCCCTCCACCAATGCTAATAAAAGCATAGTCTATATTATTTAATTTTTCTATTATTTCTAAGCCAACTGTTCCTTGACCTAAAATTATATCTATGTCATCAAAAGGATGGACAAAAGTTAATCCCTCCCTTTCTTTTATATCATTACACTCATCCATCATACTATTTTTAGTCAAAATCACTTCTCCTCCATAAGACTTTGTAGCCTCAACTTTTGATGGTGATGCATCAAATGGCATCACTATTTTAGATTTTATATTAAACTGAGAGCAAGCCCATGAAATTGCCTGTGCATGATTACCAGCAGAAATTGTTATAACACCTTTATTTCTTTCAAGATCTGATAATTTTAATAATTTATTTATTGCTCCTCTAGTTTTAAAAGATCCTGTTTTTTGAAACAATTCTAATTTAAAAAAAATATTAGAATTATATATTTTATTTAATGATGAAGAAGATACAATGGGAGTTTTATGAATATACTTATTTATATCAGATAATGTATTATTAAAATCATCAATAGATGGAAATTTCAAACTTTATTAATAAGATTTAACTGCAATTTAAGAGAATCAATTTCTTTGTCTGAACCTTCAATTTTTGATATATATTCTTTCTTTAACTTATTAGCAGCTTCTGATTCTTTTAAGAAATCAATATTATTTTTTAAATTTTTAATATCACTTTGAATAGTATTTATTTTATTTCTAATTTCTATTTTTTTCTTATAAATTTTATTTTTTGAAAAAGGGTTATTAGATAAAGTATTTATTTCAATAATAAATTTAAAATTGTTTAATTCATTTGAATCCATAAATTTAGAAGCTGATTTTAAAAGTATTTGTAAAGAATCTTTATATTTATTTTTAATGGTATCTATGCTCTCTTTTGGAACGTGACCTAATTCTAAAAATTTTATCTGCAGATCTAAAAATTCTTCCTGATTAAATTCTTTTTTCTTAGATAACTTTAAAATAGCACCACAGATTTTATTTTTAGCTTTAAAATTATCATTATGTAATTTTATAGAATCCTTATCCTCAATTCTTTTCCTATCAAAATAATGATCACAAACTTTTTTAAATTTCTTATAAATTTGATCTTTTTTCTTAAGAGGTACTTTTCCTACTTTCTGCCATTCTTTTTGAATAGATATAATTTCTTTTGTTGATACTATCCAATCATCACTATCTTTTATATTCTCGACTCTATTTATTAATGAATTTTTAATTATTAAATTCGAAAGATACAAATCATCAATTTTTTTAAAAAAATTACTTTTATCATTATAAAAACTCTTAAAAGAAGTCCAAAATTCTTTACTTAATAATTTAGAATTTTTCTTAGGAGTACCACCAATACTATTCCATTTATCTTTTAGAATAAGTATTTCTTTTGATTTTTCATTCCATTTTTTTATATCATCAAATTTAAGATTAGAAAATGATTTTATTTCAGTCAATAATTCATTCTTTTTATCTAAATTTTCATTTAAAATATTCTTAATATTTGAAATAAATTTTTTTTTCTTTTTATATAATTCATCAGAAGCACTTTTTAACCTATCCCAGAGATCTTCTTGTTTATTAACTGGAGCTGGACCAATGTGTTTAAAATCATTATGAATATTATTTAAAACACTTACTGATTTCATTATATTTTTATTATTTATCAGTTTTTCTGCTTTATCACACAATTTTATTTTTGATTCTAAATTCTTTTTTCTATCTAATTCCTTTAATTCAAAATAAATACTTCTGTTATCATAAAATCTATCTAAAAGCGCATTATATGTAGTCCATAATGTTTTATCCTTAGGATTGTCTAATTGTCCAATATTTTTCCATTCAGTTTGTAATTTTTTTACATTTATAAAAGTAGATTTTTCTTCTTGTCCATTAACTAAATCACGTAAAGAATTGATAATTGTTTTCTTTTTTTTAATACCAGAAAATATATTAACAGGGGCTTCAGAAGTAGAAATTAATTCCTTAGATGAATCGTTAACTTCAGGTTTTTTTTTAGATACTACTTTAATATCTTCATTACTCATAATGCAAATTTAACTAATATTTTAATTCAATGAAGGGTCAAGAGGATAATTAGAAAAAATTTTATTTACACCTCCAATATTTTTTAAAAAATTTGACCAATAATTATTATTTCCTTTATTAAACAAATATTTATTATCATAATCGTTAATCACAATCCAAGAATTTGATTCTATTTCATTATCTAATTGATCAGTTGTCCATCCTGAATATCCAACAAAAGATTTGAATTTAATATTTCTACTATTATTTATTAATTTTTTAAAAAAATGTATATCACCACCAAAAAACAAACCCTCAGATATTTTATTTGAATTTATTTTTGGATTTTCACAGTTGTGAATAAAATTTAAATATTCATTTTCAACTGGACCACCAAAGTGTAAATTCTCTAAAATATCATTATCAAGTAATTTCATATTAGCTTTATTACATGGTGAATTTAACTTATAACCAAAACTTCCTTCATTATTATGTTCACAAATAAGAATAACAGACCTAACAAAAAAAGGATCTTTCATAAAAGGTTCAGATATCAAAACACTACCTTTTTTAACTTTATTATTTGATTTATAATTAAAATAATCCCATTCCATATATTAAATTTAAATTAAAAATAAAAAATGAAAGAATTAAAAAATTTAAGAGTTGATTATTCAGGAGATTTAATTGATATTAAAAAATTAAAAAACAACCCCATAAAGCAATTTGAAATTTGGTTTAAAAATGCAAAAAAAGAAAATATTATTGAACCAAATGCAATGATTTTATCTACCATCTCAAAAAATAACCTCTTGAACTCTAGAACAGTTTTACTTAAAAACATTACAGATAAAGGATTAGTTTTTTTTACAAATTACGAAAGTATAAAAGCAAATGATATAATGCATAATAATAATGTTTCAGTAGTTTTTTTATGGAAAAAGATAGAAAGACAAGTAATAATTAAAGGTAAAGCAGTAAAGATAACAAAACGAGATTCAAAAAAATATTTTGATTCAAGACCAGAAAAAAGTAAAATAGCAGCTTGGGCATCAAAGCAAAGCAAAGAATTACATAATTCAAGTGATTTATTAAAAAGATTTAAAAATTTTGAAAATAAATTTAAAAACAAACTTATCCCCTATCCTGATTTTTGGGGTGGATATATTATTCATCCTAATTCCATTGAGTTTTGGCAAGGAAGATCATCTAGGATGCATGATAGAATACTCTATGAAAAAGAAAAAAATAAGTGGAATATAAATAGATTATATCCTTAAAGAATATTCTTCAAATTATCTATTTTTAATTTTGAATCACAAGTAAAACCTTCTCCATGAGCAACACCTATAGAATGACCTAAATCTATAGATCTAGCTCTAATAAACTCCATAAATCCTTTAGAAGAAATAAAAGATTCAGGTTCTTTACTTTTAGAATCATAAAATTGAGATCTAAAACATTCTATAGACTTAATTTTTGTTTGAAAATAATCTGAAACATCTAACACAAAATCAGGATTAACAAAATTATTTTGAATGGAATATAAAATAATATTAGGTCTCCAAGGATTTTGATTTGCATTATTTAATTTAGATTTAATTTTAATCAATCCAGATAAAAAAGCTCCTTTTTTTACAAATTTAGATGCATTTTCATGATCCGGATGTCTATCCGTCTTTGAATTAGTAATGATTATTTTAGGAGTATATTGTCTAATTTTTATAATTAATAAATTCAAAGAATCTTCATTAATTTGAAAAAAACCATCTTTTAAATTTAAATTATCTCTAAATTTTACTTTTAATAATTTAGCTGAGTTATTAGCTTCTTTTTGTCTAGTTACTTGATTTCCTCTAGTACCCAACTCTCCCTTAGTTAAATCTAACATACCAACAGATAAACCATTATCTATACAAGATAATATAGTACCAGAACAAGAAAGTTCTGCATCATCAGGATGAGCCATAATAACTAAAATATCAACGTGCATAATTAATTATTTGAAATATATCTTTCAGCATCTAAAGCACCCATACAACCTGATCCTGCTGCAGTAACTGCTTGTCTATAAATTTTATCTTGGGCATCACCTGTAGCAAAAACCCCACTAACATTAGTTTTAGTAGAATCAGGTTCAGTTACAATATAACCCTTATCATCCATTTTTAAATAATCTTTAAAAATTTCAGTATTAGGATTATGACCAATAGCTACAAAAACTCCTTTTAATTTAATTTTTTTTATATCTTTTGTCTTATTATTAAACATATTTATACCTTCAACAGAATTTTCTCCTAATATCTCATCAATTTCTGAATTCCAATGTATTTCTATTTTATCATTTTTTTTAATTCGATTTTGCATAATTACAGATGCCCTCATCACATCTCTTCTAATTACTAAATAAACTTTATTAACAAGTTTGGATAAATAAAGTGCCTCCTCTGCAGCTGTATCACCTCCACCCACTACAGCTACATCTTGATTTTTAAAGAAAAAACCATCACAAACAGCACATGCTGAAACTCCTTTTCCATTAAGTCTTTGTTCAGAGTCTATATTCAACCACTTTGCAGATGCTCCTGTGGATATGATTATAGATTTGGCATTAATAGTTTCTCCATCATCTGAAAAACATATTAAATTCTTAGTAGAAAAATCTACAGATTTTATCATACCATTTTTAATAATTGTCCCAAATCTTTCAGCTTGTTTTTCAAAATCAATCATCATTTCTGGTCCCATTATTCCATTTGGATAACCAGGATAATTTTCAACATCAGAAGTTATAGTTAATTGACCACCAGGTTGATCTCCTTTATATAATAAAGTGCTTAATCCCGCTCTTGATGCATATATAGCAGCAGTATAACCTGCTGGACCTGAACCTATAATAAGCACGTCTACATCAAGATTTTTCATAATTTAATCCTCTTGTGTAGGTTTTGGTAATAAAGCTTTTCTTGATAGTCTATATTTACCTGTTCTTCTATCAATCTCTGTTAACTTAACTTTAATTTCTTCACCCTCTTCAAGAACACCATCCATTGACTCAACTCTTTCCCACTTAATTTCTGAAATATGAAGTAAACCATCTTTTCCAGGCATAAATTCAATAAAAGCACCAAAATCTTTAATAGTTTTAACTTTGCCTACATAGGTTTCACCTACTTCAGGAAGAGCTACTATTGCTTTAACTCTTTCTACTGCATTATCCATATCCTCTTGATTTGATGAAAAAATGTTCACAATTCCTTTTTCATCAACTTCTTCAACCAAAACAGTTGCACCAGATTCTCTTTGAATTTCTTGAATTATTTTACCTCCTGGACCAATTACGGCACCAATCATATCTTTTGCAATAGACATTTTATAAGATCTTGGTGTATGAGGTTTTAAATCTTTTCTAGGTTTATCAATCGTTTTAACCATTTCTGATAAAATATGATGTCTTCCTTCTTTAGCTTGATTTAATGCTTCTGCAAGAACATCATAAGATAAACCATCAATTTTAATATCCATTTGACAAGCTGTAATACCATCAATAGTACCAGTTATTTTAAAATCCATATCACCTAAATGATCCTCATCTCCAAGTATATCTGATAAAATAGCATATTTTCCAGAATCTGAATCTGAAATCATACCCATAGCAATTCCAGAAACTGGTTTTTTAATTTTTATTCCAGCATCCATTAAAGCTAAACTTCCAGCACATACAGTTGCCATAGAAGACGAACCATTAGATTCTAAAATATCGGATACAATCCGAATAGTATAAGGGTTATCTTCTTCAGAAGGTAACATATTTTTTAAAGCTCTCAATGCTAAATTTCCATGTCCAATTTCTCTTCTTCCAGCCCCCCTATTTGGTCTTACCTCTCCAGTAGAAAATCCAGGAAAATTATAATGCAACATAAATTTATTATAACCGGAATTCATAGCACCATCTATCATTTGCTCATCTAATTTGGTACCAAGAGTAACAGATGTTAATGATTGAGTTTCTCCCCTAGTAAAAATAGAAGAACCATGAGCATTTGGTAAATAATCTATCTCTGACCATATAGGTCTAATTTCATTTAATTTTCTTCCATCTAGACGTTTTTTACTATCTAAAACTGATTTTCTAATAGCATCTTTTTCTACATCATGAAAATATTTTTTAAATAGATGTTCATTAAAACCTTCATCATCTTTATATTCTTCAAGGTATTTATCTCTAATATCATTAAATGCCTCAGCTCTCATCATTTTATCTGAAATCCCTTTAGAAGCTACTTTATATATTTTATCAAACGTTTTAGTTTTTATATCTTCTAATAAATTTAAATCTGAATCTTCATGAAAATATTCTCTTTTTTTATTTCCACCAATTTGTTTTAATAATTTCAATTGCATATCACACATTGATTTTATAGCATCATGAGCAACCTTTAAAGCTTCAATAATTTCATTTTCAGAAACCTCACTAGATTCACCTTCAACCATAGAAATATTATCTGAAGATGCACCAACCATTAAATTAAGTGTGGAATTTTCTATTTGCTTTGGTGTAGGATTTACAATATAGTCATCATCACATTTAACAACTCTAGCTTCAGCTATTGGTCCATTAAAAGGAATATCAGATAATGTTAATGCTGCAGATGCTGCTAAAGCTGCTAGAGCATCAGGTAATGCATCAGCATCAGCACTTATTAATGATAACATTACTTGTGTATCAGCATGATAATCACTAGGAAATAAAGGTCTTAATACTCTATCAACTAATCTACAGATAAGAACTTCATGATCAGATAATCTACCTTCTCTTTTTAAAAATCCACCAGGAATTTTTCCTGCAGAAGCAAATTTTTCTTGGTAATCTACTGATAAAGGTAAAAAATTAACATTTTCTTTAGCTTCATCTTTAGCAACTACTGTAGCTAATATCATAGTTTTTCCCATAGTAAGGACGACTGAACCGTCAGCTTGCTTAGCTAATTTTCCTGTTTCTAGTGATATTTCCCTACCATCAGAAAGTTTTGTATTTACATTTATTGCTTTTTTCATAATCATATTGTTTTACGATAACAGTTCCAAAAAATAGGAGATAAGAAACTTATAAAATATTATTTTCTAATATTAAGTTCCGAAATAATGGCTCTATACCTATCGATGTATTTTGAAGAAAGATAATTTAATAATTTTCTTCGTTTACCAACTAATCTTAATAATCCCATTCTAGTTGAATGATCTTTCTTATTATTTTGTAAATGATCTGTTAAATGTTTAATTCGATAAGTAAACAACGCTATCTGAGATTCAGCAGAACCTGTATCATTGTTTTTCTTTAACCGGCCATGATTTTTAAAAAGTTTTTCTTTTTTCTCTTTACTTAAATACATGCTTAGCAAAAGTTTTTATTCATTTATTTTATTTATTTTTCGCAAAAATAGATAAATATTAATTCTTAAAAAATTATTAGTGATTTTTATATCTTTTAAAGAATTTGTTGAAATAATCTCTATAATAATCAAATTCAAAAATCTTGGAATCTTTTCTGGTATGATAAAGTAAAAACAATCCTATAGGTAATAAAATTAAATTTGCCTGCCAAGCAGCTAATTCTGGTGATATAATAGATTCTCTAGCCCATTTTAAGCCAAGAATATTTAAAACATAGTAAATAATATAAAAAACAATTGAAATTATAACAGGAATTCCAATTCCACCCTTTTTAATTAAAGAACCTAATGGAGCACCTATTAAAAACATTGAAATACAAGCAAATGCTTGGGCGTATTTCTTAAATAATTCAATTTTATTTTTATTTATCTCATAATCATGAGATTTAATTTTAGCAGAATTAATACTCAAATTTGTCTTAATATTTCTAGCATTATTAAGAGCCATAGTATAAACTTTATTTGTTCCAACTTTATCAATGTTATTAATATCTAATTTTATTTTATTGTTTAAAAAAAATGAATCTGAAAAATAATTAGTAGTATCCATAAAACTATAATAATCATGAACTAATGATTCTTCTTTAAGTTCACTTCTTATAAAATCCACACCCGAAGGGAAAATAAACTTATTTTTCATATGGTATCTATAAAATGAATTTGATGTTTTTAACATTATATACTTCTGCATAGATTTATTATATCCCAAAGAATCTATTGAATTAGATAATTGATTTATATTTTTCATTCTATAATCTCCAGCAAATAATTCTTCTTTAGTTCTTTCTAAATCAAATGATGACATATCAAAAACTATTTTCATAGAAGAAAATTCGTTTCTATAAAATTGATTTATTTTTTTAACTCTTGATTTAGCACTTGGTACTTCAGTAAATGAATACCCATCAAAAAGCTCAAAAATCAAATACCTATTATTCAAAACTGAATACATATAACTTGAATCTGAAAGAATAACTCTGTTATTTCCAGGATATGTAACATGATCATAAATTATAACTCCTTGAAGTAATTTATCATCAATTTTCTTTTGAACTTTTATTGTATAACCTGGAATTCCACTATAAAATTGACCTTCCTTTAAATCCATAGAAGGTTTTTTTCTTTTAATATCATAAAGAAGACTAAGAGCTTTTAAATTAGCTTTCGGAACAAAATTATTATTTGAAAAAAAAGCAAAAAAAGTAATTAATACAGAGATTATAAACAAAGGAAATAATGTCCTTAACAATGAAACACCAGAACTCTTAATAGCAACTAACTCATTATGCTCACCTAGATTACCAAAAGTCATTATTGATGATAATAAAATTGCTAATGGTAATGCATCTGGTGTAATCCTTACAGCAAAATAAAATAAAAATTCTAAAAGAACATCAATACTTAAATCCTTGCCTAATATATCATCAAAATATTTTAACATAAATTGAAGTAGTAAAATAAAAACCACAACAAAAAACGTTATTAAAAAAGGACCAATAAATGATTTTATAATTAACGAATCAATTTTTCTCACTTGAGAAATATTTTAAGCTCCAATAATTTCTTTTAATTGAGATAATAAATTATCCCAAATTTGAAAAGACTCCTCTAAATCATCAGTTTCAGTATATTCTACAATTCTAATAAAAACTGATTGTGTTAACTCATTAATCTCGAGTCTAAATTCAAGATAATCATGATCTTTTTTTACTTCTCCATCTTCAAGAAAAGAAAATTTAACATGTCTATTTTTCTTAACAGAATCAATTCGAGCAATTTTTTCTTCACCATCAACGATAAAAATTAAAGTTTTATTTATATTATTAATATTAACGTCATCAGCAAACCATTCACACAAACCACTTGCTGTACTTAAATAAGGAAATAACATCTTCCTAGATGCATTTATAGGGTATTCTCCAACAAATTTTTGTTTAGACATTAAATGATTTTTTTTCAATATATTAAATATATAATAAAAATCAAGAACCAAAAACATTTTCTATATTAATAATAATATATCTAAATTTGCATACTTTTTAGCGAGGTAGCTCAGAAGGTTAGAGCGTCGGATTCATAACCCGGAGGTCGGGGGTTCAATTCCCCCTCTCGCTACTAATTACCTAGTAAAAACATAATTAAAATTATCAGATAATTTAGTATCAAAAGAATACCTTTCTAAGTTAAATGCTTTTAAATTTTCTGGTTTTTGAATCTTATTGTCTATAATAAATCGTGACATTAAACCTCTAGCTTTTTTAGCATATATAGCTATAGTTTTATATGTTCCGTTTTTAAATTCTTTAAAAATAGGAGTTATAATCTCATTCTTTAATTTATTTTTCTTTATTGATTTAAAATATTCATTAGAGGCTAGATTAACCACATAACTATTTTTATCTTCAATATCATTATTTAATAGATTAGTAATATTATCACCCCAGAACTCATAAAGATTCTTACCTCTAGAATTACGCAATTTAGTACCCATTTCAAGTCTATAAGGAAGAATTTTATCGAATGGTCTAATTAAGCCATAATAACCTGAAATAATTCTTAAATTTTCTTGTAAAAAATCAAATTTATCTTCTAATATAGACTCAGCATCTAAACCCGAATAAACATCTCCCTTAAAAGCATATATAGCCTGTTTTGAAAAATCAGATTTTGAGGGTTCTTCCCAACTTTTAAATCTATTATAATTTAACTCTGCAATTTTATCACTCACATTCATCAAATCTTTTAGACCATTAATAGAAAAGTTTATTAATATTTTATGAAGCTCACTAGTATGATTAATCAACCTGCAATCAGTATTAAAACTACAAGAATTATTATCATCAAAATTTAACGTTTTAGATGGTGATATAAGTGTTACCATAATACAAATAAAATTAGTTATTAATATACTATTAAATTAATAGTATGTTTCCGTTATTAATTTAGGATCTAATAAAATAGATCTTTGATACCTATCAATATCTTTTGTTATTATTTTTATATTTTTCCATGCCACTTCTTTTCCTTCTTTTTTTTTATCATGTCCTATGCTATGAACTTGCAAACCTATAAAACCTTTTGATGTCATATTATCTATCAAATATACTGCAGGAACATCATTAATCCAGGTTTTTATTGTGTCTCCTATAGCTTCAATCCTGAATTTATTCCACTTATTTTTTTTAAATGATTTTTGAGCTTCAGGATTTTCGTTCAATGAATATAACCATCCTCTTCTACCCTCATCATATATTCCACCACTCCAAGCTCTTTCAGAAGGATCAATTTCAATTTGATAACCATGTACCTTTCCTTCTTTATAAGAATCTATACTATTACTTCTTATTTGAATACCTGAATTTATATTTGAATCTACTTTATATTCTATTTCTAGTATAAAATCATCATAAAATTTATCAGAACACAAAAAAGTATTTAAAGTATTAAGAACTGAAGTTCCTACAATTGCACCATCCCTAACTTCATATTTCGCATTACCACCAATAACATACCACCCAGTTAAAGTCTTACCATCAAATAATCTATCCCAAGATTCATTTTTTTCTCCAAATTTATTACATGAAAATAATCCTATTAAGAATAATATAAATATGTTTTTTATCACAATTAAGGATTTATATTATAATAAGATCTCCAATAAATAATTCTTTCATTGTGAACAGCTTGTAAAGCTAAATCAACTGCAATTGCTGTTGATGAACCACTATAAACATTTGACTCTGGTAACTGATTATTTAATATACTATCTCTAAAATCAACAAGTGCTTGTTTTGAAGGATCTAAATGCTTATAATCAATAGGAATACCTTTTCCTTCAACCCATGGCTTTGCTGTAGCTCCAGAGACTCCATCTATATTTCCTAATTCTTTTAATGCGTTAGCTTCTGGATATATCCAAGCAGATTGATAATCTAAAAGTATTGATCCTTTATCTCCATGAATTTTAATTTGATAGTTACCTAAAGCATTTGAAGTTAAAGAAGTGAATTTAGCTTTTACTCCATTTGGATATTCAAATATTAAATGAACATTATCAAAAGTTTCTCTTCCATCTTTCCAATAATCAATTCCACCAGACCCCATAATTTTTGAAGGATTATCATTAAGTACCCAATTAACAAAATCAATTTGATGAGAGCATAATTCAGCAACCAACCCCCCTGAATATTCTTTATACATTCTCCAATTTATTAATCTTTCTAAACTTGGGTCAGATACAGGTCTTCTCCAATTACCATTTCTGTTCCATTGGCAATCAAAATAAGATACTTTTCCAATTTCATTTGAATTTATCATATCCACAACATGACTATATAGTCTAGAGCTATGATATTGATGACCAGTTTGAAAGATAATATTAGATTTTTTTACCTTTTTAACAAGATTTAAGTTATCATATATTCCACGAACCATAGTTTTTTCACAATAAACATGTTTACCTGCATCAATTGAATCACTTGCAATTTGATAATGCGTTGAAAATGGAGTTGCTATAAGTACTGCGTCTATATCTTTATTTTCTAATAATTTTTTATAATTTTTATATGCAATCGTATTTTTAGGTGATTTTTTAATTCCGTTTTCTAATCTAAAAGGTAAAATATCACAACAAGCAACTACATTAAGATTTTCAATTTGATTTATAAATGGTATCAAACCCCCACCCCTATCACCTGTTCCAATTATTCCAATATTTATAGTATTATTAAAATTTAAATTATTAGATAAACTAAAATTATTAACTAAAGGAACAGAAATTGCTGCTGCTATCTTTCCACTATTTCTAATAAAATTTCTTCTATTCATTTTACAATCACTAAAATATTATATCAAAGACTTTTTTTTAAAAATATTACTTTAAATGCTTTATTAAAAATTTATTTCAAAAAACTCTCATATATATAATCATGAATTTTTGTTCTAATATTATACTCATAAAGTTTACCATTCTCTCTAGTCTGATAAACCCTATTTGATAAGAAAATGTAAATCAAATTATACTCAGGATCTACCCAAACAAATGTACCCGTATATCCCGAGTGCCCATAACTTTTCTTTGAAGAATATTTTGAATACGTACAATCATCTATACTATACTCAGGTAAAGGTTTATCAAAACCTAATCCTCTATGATACTTACCAGAACAATAATTACACTGAGTGAATAAAGTTATGGTTGAAGAATTAAAAATCTTTTTTCCATTATAATATCCATCATTCAAAAAAGTCTGATAAATAACTCCTAATTCATTAGCTGTTGAAAAAAGTCCAGCATTACCAGAAACCCCATTCATCATTGCAGCACCTTCATCATGAACTACCCCATGAATTTGAGTCATTCTAAAAAAATCATCATTTTCAGTTGGTACAATTTTGTTTTTTGGAAATTTTCTTAAAGGATTAAATAATGTTTTATTTAAATCTAAAGATGAATAAATGTCTCCTACAAAATTTTCAAATGATGATTTAGATAATTTAGATACTATCTCAGGGACTAAATAAAAAAATAACCCAGAATATAAAACAGAGTCAGTATCCACAAAATACGTTTCTTTAATCTGATTATATATTTCTTTTTTGTATTTCTTATACAAATACAAACTATCAGTTAGATGTGTACTGTATCTTTTCGAATATTTATTGCTAAGAGTTTTTTTCTTAAATTCTCCATCTTCATTTTTTGTAGTTTCATGGAAAGGAATCCATGACCTAATACCTGTTTTATGTAATAAAAAATCCTTTACTGGAATATTTCCTTTATCAGTTTTTTTAAATGTTTTTAAATAATAGGATAATGGTTTTTCTAAGAAAAATAAATTATTATCATAGAGTTTCATAAGAGAAAGAGTAGATGATGCAATTTTTGTTAATGATGCTATGTCATAAATCGAATTTTCAGAAACTTTAATTAAACTATCATACGTATGAAAACCATAGTTTTTATTAAAAATTTTATTTCCATCTTTAATAACTAATATCTGTGCACCTGGAAAAGCTTTTAAAGAAATTGCCTCATTAATTATAGAATCTATTTTACGATTTAATAATTCAAGATTAATTTTATTGATATTATTAATTTCTAAAGTATCATTATTTTTTTGAAATGAAAAAAATGAATTAGATAATAATAAATTAATAAATAAAACTTTAATCATTCTAAATTAATTTAACACCTAAACCTGGTTTATCAATTGGTTTCATTATGCCATCTATTAAATTAAAACCGCCAGTAACTAAGTCTTTAGTTAAATCTAAACTACCATCCAAATCTAAATATTTTGTGTTATGAAATGAAAGAGCAGCATTTAATGCAGCAGAAATACTTATTATACTCTCATCGTTACATCCCCACATAAGATCAATATCATTTAATAAAGCAACATTAGCTATTTTTCTTCCAGAAGTGATTCCACCACACTTCATAAGTTTAATATTAAAAATTTTACCGTAATTATTCTGAGAGTATTTTATAGCATCCTCGTAAGAGACAAGACTCTCATCAAGAGCAATAATTTCTTTTACACTATCAGGTAATTTTAAAAGTTGCTGAGTGTTATCAACACTTATGGGTTGCTCAATTAGTTCAACACCTTTTGTCTCATCACAAAATTTTATGGTATCATCAAGTGACCATCCCTGATTAGCATCAATTCTAATTTTAATATCACTACCAAATTTCTCATTAATCTTAGTAATTCTTTCAATATCATAATCAATCTTGTCCCCTAGCTTAATTTTTATATACCTAAAACCAGAGGAATAATATTCATTAATTTCTTCTATCGTTTCATCAATATTTTTAATTCCAACTGTAATTGATGTTGGTAATTCTGGTATAACCCTCCCAAGAAAAGATCCAAGTGAAATATTTAGCGATTTACAGAAAGTATCATAAAGAGCAATGTTATATGCTGCTTTTGAACCTGGATCATTAATGAACTGATTTTCAATTTTATCAATATTACCTATTAAATAAGTAATGTTTTTTCCTATTAATTCATTTTTAAAATCAACAGCATTTTTGTAAGACTCAGTTGTATCTAATCCTACAACATATTTAGATACATTTGAAGATCCCAGACCAAATACACCATTTTTTAAAATAATTTTTATAAAAATATTTTTTATAGATGATGTAGTCTTATACGCTATAGTATAGGGTCTAGTAAGTTTTATGTCAGCTAATTCTATTTCAATGTTATCAATTACCATATTTATTTTTTAAAATTTCAACTATTCCATCCATCCCCTCATCAATAGGTAAAAAAACAGGAATATTTAAATCAGTAGCTATTAATTTTTTGTGAAATATTTTTTCTTGATCTGTCATTCCTTGAGTGTTGAGAGTAATAGCAATAACCTCTTTACCGTATGACTTAATTAATTCTACCTCTGAATCAATAGAAGGCATTATCGCATCAACATGTTGCCAACCATCAAAATACTTTCTTTTTGGAGAATGTTGCAAGATAACACCATCAACATCAGCAGAAATTAAAAACTCGCTACCACAAGGACCTGAAGGATTTCTTAGTGCAGCCTGCCCTTCTATTAATATGAAGTCTGGTTTTTTATCTTTATAACATTGATAAATAGATTTTTCTAGTTCACCAGAAACAAAATCATTAAGTGTAGAATCAAAAATAAATCCATATTCCCAACCTTGCATCCAACCAGTTTGTCCAGTATAAATCATATCAGCAGTAATTTTATTTTTTTCTAAATTCTCAACTATTAATTTAGCAGTAGTCCTCTTCCCTAACCCACAGTCAGTACCCAAAACTACTATTTTTGGTGATTTAACATCATAAATTTTTCCAGACCAAAAGCTTAGTTGATCTCTAGATTTTGATACTCTTACATCATGTATTTTAACATTATTTTTATCTGCTATTATCTTAAGCTGAGAATCATAATTTAATATAGAATGAAGACCATTAATAATAGAAATATTATTATTTAAAGCTAAAATCACATCATCTCTCATTTCTTCAGGTAAGATTCCTCCTGCAGAAGCCACACCTATTATACAATAATTAACATCAATTCCAGCTTCTAAAAAAGATTTTACATTTTTAAATACTGGTATATTACTTTTAGTGCTAGACATAAATACATTTCCATGCTTATTACTATGAACATATTTTGCATGGAAATTATCATCAATGACAGATTTTATGATAAATCTTTTAGAACCCCTAATTAAACCATGGGCAGTTTTTGCTGATTTTGTATCAAACTTACCATTTGTTAATACAATTGCATTACCTGATACTTTCATTTTAGATTATAAAGAGTGTTAGTTTATCAATATTAATAATTTTGAGATTTATATTTGCGTTAAATTATGAAAAAATCACTTAATACAAAACAAATACATATTTTAAGAAAAAAAGGAACTGAACCTGCCTTTTCTGGTAAGTTACTTCATAATAAAGAGGATGGTCTATATTCTTGTATGGGATGTGAAAATACATTGTTTTCTTCAAAAGAAAAATATGACTCAGGTTCAGGATGGCCAAGCTTCTATAATGTGCATAATTCTAAATCAGTAAAAACAAAAATTGATTATTCTTATAGTATGAAAAGAACAGAAGTTATTTGTTATAATTGCAATGGACATTTAGGTCATTTATTTGATGATGGACCAAAATATACTGGAAAAAGATATTGTGTTAATTCAAAGATTTTAAATTTTACTAAAAAATGAAAAATGTAATTGGAATTGATATTGGAGGAACAATTACAAAAATTGGAATAGTTTCTAAAGATGCAAATTGTTTAAAAAAAATATCGTTTAGAACAAAAGAATATATAGATTTTTCATCATACATAGATAAAATACATTCTTCTATCAATAAAATTGCTAGTGATAATATTGAAATTTTAGGTGTTGGTATTGGTGCACCAAATGCTTCAAAAAATGGTACTATTGAAACACCTGCTAACCTTAACTGGTCTGGTAATTTAAATCTTGTTGAAAACCTTAAAAAAAAAATAAATCTACCTGTTTTTTTATCTAATGATGCTAATTGTGCAGCAATTGGTGAAATGATGTATGGTAATGCTAAAAATTTAAAAGACTTCATAGTTATAACATTAGGTACAGGTCTTGGGAGCGGAATCGTAAGTAATGGTAAATTAGTTGAAGGATATGACGGTTTTGCAGCTGAATTAGGACATTTTTCTATTAATAATAGTGAAGGGAGATTAACAGGACTTGGAGTTAAAGGCGGACTTGAAGCTTATGTTTCAGCAACAGGTATTAAAAGAACAATAATGTACATGTTATCTAAATATATGAATGATAGTGTTTTTAGAGGAATAGCATTCAAAGACTTGCATGGTGAAGATATAACGAAAGCTGCAGAAAATAATGATTTTATAGCAATCAAAGCTTACGAATACACTGGAAAGATACTCGGTAAGTCATTGGCTAATTTTGTGACTTTTAGTCAACCAGAAGCTATAATACTCACTGGAGGACTAACAAACTCTGGCGATTGGATAATGAAACCTACAAAAAAATCATTTAATGAAAATTTACTTCCATTCTATCAAAATAAAGTTAAAATTTTATTATCAGCACTTAAAGAAAAAGATTCTACTATATTAGGATCAGCAGCTTTGGTATGGAAAAACATATAATAAAATTATTAATTACCTTATTCTATTTTATAAGCAATCCAATTCTTTCACAAAAAGTGTATGTAGTTGACAATAATAAAGAACCTATTTATAATGTAAGCTTTTATAAAAAAGACCTTTCAAAGGGTATTTTTTCAAATTTTAATGGTGAAGTAGATTTGTCAATATTTGAAAATAGAGATAGCATAGTAATTCAACACCCAACTTTTGATAGCACTATAAAAATCAAATCCGAGATAGTTAAACAAAAAAATATAATTCTATTTGAAAAAATAATTAGTATCAATGAAATAGTTTTTTCAGTAAATAAGTGGAGTGAAAATTTAACTGATGTAAGTAATAAAATTCTTAATATCTCTGAAAACAAAATAAAAGAACTATCTCCTCAAACATCTGCAGATCTACTTGAAAAAACAGGTGAAATTTTTGTTCAAAAAAGCCAACTAGGAGGAGGAAGCCCAATGATAAGAGGATTTTCAGCAAACAGAATATTATTGTCATTAGATGGTATAAGAATGAATAATGCAATATTTAGAAGTGGAAATATTCATAATATAATATCAATAGATCCAAATATTCTAGAAGGTGTTGAAATTCTATATGGGCCAGCTTCAGTAATGTATGGAAGTGATGCTATTGGTGGAGCAATAAACTTTAAAATAAAAGATCCAAAATTTAATATTTATAATAAAATAAAAATTAATGGTTCTCAAAACATTCAATATAATTCATCCAGTAAATCAAAACATTATAACTTATTTCTTAATATAGGATTAAAAAATATAGCAAGCATGACAAGTTTTTCATTTAGCAATTTTGATGATTTAAGAAGTGGATCGAAAAGAAAAAATAAATACAAAAACTTTGGTAAAAGAACTGAATATGTTAAGAGAAATTACGTAAAAAATATTGATGAAACCATTAACAACACTGACCATAACATTCAAAAATTCAGTAACTATTCACAAAATAACTTTATCCAAAAAATAAACTATAAAATAAATGATGATATTAACTTAATTTACGGACTCTATTATTCTAAATCATCAAATATTCCAAGGTATGACAGATTAACTCTTTATGACGACTTACTAACACCTAAATATGCTGAGTGGTACTATGGACCAAATTTATTTCTAATGAATAAAATTGAACTCAAATACTTTATAAAAAATAAATTCTTTGATGCTTTTAAATTAAATATTTCAAAACAAAACATAGAAGAAAGTAGAATTTCAAGAAAATTTAATGATTTATATATTAAAAATAGAATAGAAAAAGTTGATGTCAACTCCTTGAATTTAGATTTTGATAAGAAAAAAAATGGAAAAGAATTTTTTTATGGTTATGAATTATATAGTAATAAAATAAATTCAAATGCTTTTGAACAAAATATAAACACAAATGAAGAAAAAAAAATATCAACAAGATATCCTGATGGAGGCACTAACTTCTTAATAAACTCTATTTATTTATCTTATAAAAAAACCAATAAAAAGCTGAATTATAATTTTGGAATTAGAGGAACTAAAACCAATTTAAAGTCAAAAATTTCTAGTGATTTTTTTAATTTTCCTTTCTCAGAAGTTGAAATAAATACATCATCAATTAGTGGTAGTTTTGGTTTAATTTATAACTATTCAAAAAATTCATCTTTAAAATTTCTCTATTCTAACGGATTTCGTTCACCTAACTTAGATGATGTTGGAAAAATTTTTGATTCAGAACCTGGTAATATTATTGTTCCAAACGTAGAACTAAATCCTGAATATGCAAATAATTTTGAAATAAACTTTATATCAAGAAAACAGAATATCGAATTTAATGGATCCATCTATTATACTAATTTAAATAATGCAATTATACGATCCAATGGAACTTTTGATGGAGTAGACTCAATTATGTACGATGGTAGTTTAAGTAAAGTACAAACTTTAAAAAATTCTGGAAAAGCATATGTTTTTGGTTTTAGTTATATGATAAATTATAAAATAAATAATAATTTAAATTTAAAATCATCAGTCTCATTTAACCAATCTAAAGACCTTTCAACGAAACTTCCTCTTAGGCACTCCTCTCCAATATTTGGTCAAACAAGTGTAAATTTTACAAAAAGAAATATTAAAGTGAGTTATTATATTAATTATAATGGAAAAAAAGATATTTCTAATTTTTCTCCTATTGAATTAAATAAATTATACCTATATACTAAAGATGGTTCTCCAACTTGGTTAACTAATAATATTTCATTTATTTACAACATAAACTATTTAGCTAAAATTAATTTTTCATGTGAAAATATTTTTGATGTACACTATAGAAGTTACTCATCAGGAATTAGTGCGCCAGGAAGAAATTTTAACATTGGATTAAACATGTCTTTTTAATGAAATTAAAACATATAGTAATTTCAGGAAATATAGGTGTTGGAAAAACAACATTAGCAGAAAAATTAGCAAAAAAATATAACTGGAAAATTCTTCTTGAAGAAGTCGATAACAATCCATATTTAGATGATTTTTATAAATCGATGAAAAATTGGTCATTTCATCTTCAAATTTTTTTTCTAAACAGTAGATTTAAACAAATACAAAATATATCAAAAACTAATAGTACTATAATTCAAGATAGATCTATATATGAAGATTATGAGGTTTTTACAAAAAATTTATTTGATTCAGGAATCTTATTAAAAAGAGAATTTGAAAACTATAAAAGACTATACAATACAATTCTTGAGTATGTCAAAGTACCTGACTTATTAATTTATATTAGAAATAAAAACATAAATAATATTGTTAATAACATAAAAAAAAGAAACAGAAAATTTGAAAAAAACATAAACACTGAATATTTAAAAAATTTGAATAATTACTACGAGAATTGGATAAAACATTATGCAAATAAAAATCTATTAATTATTGATGTTACAAATAAAGATTTTATCAAAAATTCTAAAGATTTAAAAAATATTTATAATATAATCGAAACTAAAATTAATGAATTAACTTAAAACTAAGTTCTTGACTGATTTTGGTTTTTTTCCAAGGTGCAATAGATTTTTTTGAAAAATCATACAAAATAAAGAACATTATTATAATGTAAATAATAATAAAAAATACAAATAATTTTTTAGACTTAGACATATGAATATACAAGGAAAATTAATAGAAATTTTTGATACTATCCAAATAAGTGAAACATTTAAGAAAAGAGAGTTTATTATTCAAGATAATAAAAATCCTGAATATCCTGAATATATAAAAGTTGAACTTATTCAAGATAAAGTTACGCTCCTAGATAGTCTTAATATAGGAGATGAAATAAATGTTCTAATCAACATAAAAGGAAGAAAGTGGGAAGACAAAGAAGGAATTATTAAATATTTCAATGCTATACAGGGTTGGAAAATAGAGACAGATAACGATGGTATAAACCAAGAAAACCAAGCTGAAGATACTAATCAAGATTCAGGAGAAGATCTACCATTTTAATAATGAAAAAACATATATTATTACTTTTATTTATTCCATTATTTTCATTTTCACAAACACTAAAAATAAATCCTGGTAAGAGATTAGATGTAAATGATTCTATTGAAATTGTTTTAGAAGTTGACTCTTTATTAAAATATTATACTTTTGATGAGCTTAAATCAGAATCAATAACTATCAATCTTGACAAAGTTGAAGTTAAAAGAAAATACACAGGATGGGATAGTCCAAACTTTCAGACCTTTGATGTTACTGATAGACTAGATGCATCTTCAAAAAAAATAACGTTAACTCAGGAAGATCCTTCTAAATTAATTTTTAGAAAAAAAATAGATCAATCTTTCTTAAATTATTTTAAAATTGATGATAATGAGGCATTTGTTAATTTCAATATATCAATGGAATTTCCAAATTATAGATATAAATC
>JAPYTU010000020.1:21470-22979 GCA_029940715.1 Cytophagales bacterium | reverse complement strand
TAGCTATTTTTTTCAAAGAAGATTTGTTCTTTGGGTGATTAATAAATAAATCTCCTCCAATATTATATAAGTAATTATAATTGTCTTTGGCATTAGTTTTGGAAAGTATTTGCAATGTGTCTATTTCTAATAACTGAAGTTTGAATAATTTATAATCAAACAACAAATCAACACCTATAAAATCAAATTTACCCACAGAAATATTTCCCTTGGATTTTATGTTTCTATTTTTTGACAAGATAACTGTTTGCTCTTTTGGATATATCACAATATTATTTTTATTGCTTAAAATTATTTCTTTAACACCTTCAAAATACATTTGATTTAAAGGCAAATTATATATCAAATTATTAGATGCTTCTGAGAGAGATTCAAAATACATTTCATCGTAATCAGTTTTTTTTAAATGAGACAAAAAGTAATGTCTTAATTTTGACAAAACGTTAATCATACCAGTTGAGGGATCATAAGAAATAAATCCATTTCTCCATAAATTTATAATCCCACTTTCTAATGTTTTTCGTTTTCTTTTATAATCATAGGCTAAGTCTGACAAATAAAAATCTTTTCTTTTTTTACTTTTATAGTAACTATAAACAATCTTTAAAATATTAGTGCCATCTAAATTTGTTAAATGATTCAAATTATTATTAGAAAAATGATTTCTTGAAGACACTATCAATGGCCTTTCGTTTGGAGCAATTAAAATATTAAATTTTATATTTTTATCTTCTAATGAATACGTTAAAATATCTGAATTAATTTCAACTTGAAAATAGGTAGAATAAAATGGCGTTTGCCTTAAAGGTCCTTTTAAATTTAAAAGTTCTATTGTTTTTAAATTTAAATCATAATTTAATTCTATCAACGGATGGTATAAAGAATCTTGATTATCATAAAATCCAAAATATGTATTTTCTGAAAATATTTTATCCTGTGTTAAAACAAATTCTTTGGATTTAAATTTTAAAAATTTATTTTCTTCAATCAAAATTTTAAGTTCTGACTCTTCATTCGAAATGCTTTTTGTAAAGAATTTATTTCCACTTATTGAGATGCCTGAAAAAAGTCTTGTTTTATTATTAATTGAAATTATATTATTAGAATTATTAGAAACGAATAAAAACTTATTAATTTCTTTAGAGGTATATTTACTTGGTTTATATTCGAATTCCCCTGATACATTTTTTATATTATCGGCTTTCAAAACAACGTCATTAGAAATAAGAGCACCTGTTTTAATGTCAATATTGAAATTATTAAAAGTATATTCAATGAATCCTAAAAAATCTATTTTTTGTAAACTTTGAATTTTTGCCGAATTACCTTCAATTAATCCTAAATCAGGATATAAATTAAAAGTAGATTTAGCCATCAAAAAATCATCGTTATTAGACTTAAAATTTAATTCAGTATTGTTAAAATGTATAGCTAAAGTACCAAGAATAGTTCCGTCTGAATTATAAAGATTAGAATCTAAAAATTCTTCTATACTTATAGATAAATTTC
>JAPYTU010000020.1:14312-21370 GCA_029940715.1 Cytophagales bacterium | reverse complement strand
TTTCTATACCTAAAGAATAAAACTCATATTGTGTTTTTTCAACAAAATTTTTATCTGAATATTGTATGTTATCTAATTTTTCCTGAGAAAATAAAAAATAATTTAAAAACACAAAAATCAAACTAAAAATAGCTTTAGTTGTTAATGCTTTGTGTAACATGACGAATTAATTAATAGAGTTAACAATATCAATAAAATCTTGCGATTTTAAGGAAGCTCCACCTATTAAGCCACCGTCCACATCTGGTAAATCAAAAATTTGTTTTGCATTTAAAGGATTAACGCTTCCACCATATAGTAATGATAAGTTTTTTGATACTGAACTACCATACTTTAAACGAATAAATTTTCTAATAGCAAAATGCATCTCTTGCACATCTTCTAATTCTGCCGTTATTCCTGTTCCAATCGACCATATTGGTTCATACGCTATCACAATTTTTTTAATTTCTTCTTTTTTAAGATTACAAACAGATTGTTCAATTTGATTTAACACATACCTAATATGATTTTTCTTTTTTCTTTCAGAAAAAGGTTCTCCACAACAATAAATTGGAATGATTTGTTTTGAAATTAATCTTTTCATTTTTTCTAAAATTAAATCATCAGATTCTTTAAACATTATCCTTCTTTCACTATGACCAACTATAGCGTATAATATAGAAAGACTTTTTAGCATAGCACTAGAAACTTCTCCGGTATACGCTCCATTTTCAAAAGCACTACAATTTTGAGCTCCAACAAATATCATATTAACCCCCGCACACATGTTATGAATTTTGTTTAGGAAAGGAAAGGGAACACATAATATTTTATAAACAGAGGGGTTATTGGTTTTGTTAAGATATTTTAATATTTCATATGTTAAGTTTTTAGACTCATATTCATCTTTATTCATTTTCCAATTAGCTGCAATAATTTTATTACGCATAATGATATATTAAATTCAAGAGCAAAATTAATTCATTTAATTTATAGTCTAATAATCATAGTTTAAACGAACATTTTTTTTAAATATTTCCCTGTTTTATTTCCTTTTTTTGTAATAATATCTTTGGGATAACCAGAAAAGCATATTCTACCACCACCCTCACCACCACCAGGACCCAAATCTATCAACCAATCTGCTTGTTTAATTAAGTCTATGTTGTGCTCAATTATTATTACTGAATTTCCAATGCTAATTAGTTTTTGAATGGATTTCATAAAGTTAGAGATATCACTATAATGCAAACCTGAAGTGGGTTCATCAAATATAAATAGTGTTTTTTGAAGTGATTTTTTGTTTTCATCTACTAAATACGAAGCTAGCTTTAAGCGTTGAGCTTCTCCTCCACTAAGTGTGCTTGATGATTGACCTAATTTTAAATAACCTAAACCCACATCATTTAATGGCTTAAGTTTTTTGATTACACTATTGTTATTATTAAAAAAAGATAATGACTCTTCAATTGTAAGATTCAAAACCTCAAAAATATTTTTATCATTATATTGTATGTCTAATATTTTCTTTTTAAACCTTTTTCCTTTACAAGAATCGCATTCTAAAAAAATATCAGCCATAAATTGCATTTCTACTTTTTTAAAACCATCTCCCAAACACTCTTCACATCTTCCACCATCAACATTAAAAGAAAAGTCTGATGGTTTTATAGTATAATCAATATGTGTGGCTTCATCAGCAAAAATTTTTCTTATAGCATCATACGCTTTAATATATGTTACTGGGTTAGACCTAGAAGATCTTCCAATAGGATTTTGATCTACTAATTGTATTCCTTCAAGGATATCAATATCACCTTCAATTTTATCATATTTCCCTTCCTTTAAATAATTAACTTCTAACTGTTTTGCAATAGCCGGATATAAGATTGTTTTAATTAAAGTAGACTTACCAGAACCGCTTACTCCTGTTATAACAACCAAACATTCCAAAGGTATTTGAACGTTTAAGTTTTTTAAATTGTTTTCGTGCGCATTAATTATTTTTAAAGACTTTGTTGAAAGTCTTGGTTGTGATGTAAAGTTTTTCTTTTTATTAAAAATATAATCAGCAGTTGGACCAAGTGTTGATTTAGAAATTTGATTTGTTTTTCCTAAATACATAATTTTTCCTCCATTAGATCCTGCTCCTGGACCTATATCAATTAAAAAATCTGATGATTTAATAACATCCTCATCATGTTCTACAACCAAAACCGTATTCCCTTGTTCTTTTAATAAATTAAGAAGAATAATCAACTGATTTGTATTAAATGGATGAAGACCAACAGTGGGTTCATCTAAAACATATAAAGAGCCCACTAAAGAACTTCCTAAAGAAGTCGCTAATTTAATTCGTTGAAATTCTCCTCCAGACAATGTGCTAACTTTTCTATTAAGAGTTAAATATCCTAATCCAATACTATTAATATAAGAAAGTCTCGTCGTAATTTCGTTGATAATTCTATTGCTAATTTTTTTGTCTTTATTGTTTAAATATACATTTTCTATAAAATTTAAAACTTTATTAATGGGGCTTACAACTAAATCTAATATTGATTTATTATTGATTTTAACATAATGAGCTTCTGTCCTAATACCGGAGCCTAAACAATTTTCACATTTTGTTTTTCCTTTATATCTAGAAGAAATTATTCGATATTGAATTTTATAACTTTTTCTTTCCAAATAATTAAAAAATTTATTTATCCCTTTAAATAACCCCTCTCCATCCCATAAAATCTTTTTTTCTTCAGCCGACAAATCCACATAAGGCTTATGAATTGAAATTCCAATATTTTTATTATTCAAAAGAAGTGGCTTTAACCATCTACTCATTTTTTCACTTCTCCAAGGAGCAACACAACCAGACAAAATTGAAAGGTTTTTATTTGGTATAACTTTATTTTTATCAATCCCTAAAATATTCCCAAAACCACCACACATAACGCATGCTCCATATGGATTATTAAAACTAAATAAATTGAGTGTTGGCTCAACAAACAACATGCCATCTAATTCAAATTTATTTGAAAATTGTTTTTCTTTTCCTTCAATGTTTAAGGTCAAATATCCCTCTCCCTCATAAAAAGCTTCTTTTGAAATGTCAATTATTTTAAATTTAAAATTTTCATCTAAAGAATCAATTATACCTCTATCAAATAATACGCTATATGTATTATATGATTTTTTTGAATTAATTAAAGATTCAATTGTATAAAATTCACCATCTACAATTGCCCTAGTAAATCCTTTTTGTAATAATATTTCTAAATCTCGTTGTTTGTTTTTATTGTCAGTTATTTTTTGAATTGAAATAAAATATTTAGAGCCTCGTTTGCATTTTTTAAAGTATTCATACACGTCAAATTGGTTTTCTTTTTTTACAACCTTACCAGATATTGGAGAATATGTTTGTCCAATTTTTGTGTATAAAAGTTTCAAATAATCATAAACTTCAGACAATGTGCCTACTGTAGATCTAGGATTTTTATTATTTCTTTTTTGATCAACGGCTATAGCTGGAGAAAGCCCTTTAATCGAATCGACGTTAGGTTTGTCCATTTTTTTTAAAAATTGTCTCGCATAAGAACTTAAACTTTCAATGTACTTTCTTTGACCTTCAGCAAAAATAGTATCAAAAGCCAAAGAAGTTTTTCCTGAACCAGAAACCCCTGAAATAACAATAAACTTATCTCTGGGAATTTTTAAACTTATATTTTGTAAATTATTTACTCTTGCGTTTTTTATTTCTATAAATTTTGGCTCTGTCATAAATTTTTTTGATTTTTAAAAATCATCTGTTATCTTTGTAAAACATAAACTAAACAACACAATATGATATAGACCTCTACGTTACTAATAATAATAAATATATATGTTAAAAACGGAATTAAGTGATAGTTGTTTAGTCTCGCATTACATAAAAGGTAACGAAGAAGCTTTATCTGTCTTAATTGATAGGCACAAATCTAGAATTTTTACAACCATTTATCTTATAGTAAAAGACAAATATATTGCCGAAGATCTTTTACAGGATGTTTTTATTAAAACGATAAAAACAATTAAATGTGGTAAATATAATGAACAGGGTAAATTTTTACCATGGATTGTAAGGGTAGCACACAATCAAGCAATTGATCATTTTAGAAAAGCAAAAAGAAACCCAAGAATTACACTTCAAGATGGGTCAGATATTTTTAACTGTCTAAAATTTTCTGAAGATTTCACAGAATCAAATAATTTAACCAAAGAAACTATTCAATATATTAAAAAAATTATTCACGAACTTCCTGAAAAACAAAGAGAAGTTTTGGTTATGAGACATTATATGCAAATGAGTTTTCAAGAAATAGCTAAATCAACAAAAGTAAGTATCAATACTGCCTTAGGTAGAATGAGATATGCTTTAATAAGCTTAAGAAAAAAAATTAAAACCAAAAAAATTGCCTATGAATAAAACCTCTACTGAACTCGATATAATAAAATATATCTACAACGAACTTAATCAGGAAGAAAAAGCACAAATCAACTATCAAACAATCATCTCACCAAAAACATTAAAATTAATGTATGGTTTTAGAGATGTTAAAAATAGCTTAGATAATATTGTGCTTTTACCAAAAGATTCGATAATTAATAATATTAAAAATTTCTCAAAATCATTTAACTTGACAGAACATGATTTTGTTAAATGAAAAAAAAAGAAAGGTATATATTGTTTGTAGATTATTTCAAAAAAGCTATACCAAACCCAAAAACAGAATTAAATTTTAATTCTCCTTTTGAGTTATTGGTTGCTGTAGTATTAAGCGCACAATGCACAGATGTGCGTGTAAATAAAACAACGCCTCATCTATTTAAAAAATACCCTAATGCAAAAAAACTATCTAGAGCCTCTTTTAATGAAGTATTTAATATAATAAAATCTATATCCTACCCAAACAATAAATCCAAGCACTTAATTGGTTTAGCAAAAAAAATAACCACAAAACATAGAGGAGAAATTCCAAATAGTTCTGCTGAATTAGAATCTTTACCTGGTGTTGGTAGAAAAACAGCTAACGTAATTCTTTCTGTATTATATAAAAAACCCACTATGGCGGTTGATACACATGTAAATAGAGTTTCAAAAAGAATTGGTTTAGTAAATAGCAATAAAAATCTAAAGGAGGTAGAGCTTGATCTTATTAAAAACTTCGATAAAACAGATATTCCTAAAGCCCATCATTGGTTGATTCTACATGGAAGGTATGTTTGTTTGGCTAAAAAACCGAAGTGTGAGGTTTGTAAAATCACGAAACTATGTAAATATTTTAAAGAGGATTATAGGTAGAATTATAGAATATATTTAAATGATCTTTGTTATATAAAAGTTCTTCTAAAGTGGTGTTGGGGTTTGATTTTATATAACTCTTTACAATTTTCCAACCCAACCAACGAGCTATTCTACCGGGGTGGTTGGGGGATATTTCAAAAACATTTGGTCTTTCATTAATATATTTGTTTTTTATTAAATGGTTTTTTTCAAAAAATAATTCATTTTGAATAAAATAACTGTATATAAAAGTTTCTGTATTTTCTAAAATCTCCCATTCTTCTTTATCATAACCCAAAATAATGTTTTCATCTACACAAGGCATTAATTGAGAAACTACATAATAAAGTTTTCCAAACGCAATCATTTCATTTAATAAACTTTCATTGTTTGTGTCCATTAAATTAAACTGAGAAAAATATGATATTAATGTTGTGGGAATAAGAAATTGTGGTGTATATCTTTTTAAAATATACATAGGGAAATCACGTGGTTTATATCTGTTGTTTAACTGTAAAAAATAATCTATTCCAATGTTAATGGTATCATGTGTGACCACAATATCATTATAAAAACCTGAGATTAGTATATTAACCACAGGATTTTTTTTTATATGACTTTGTTTATTGAAATTATGTATAGCGAAATTTATTTTATCAAAAATTTTAGATATATCGGGAAAATCCTTTTGCAAAGAAAAATAAATGCTGTCATAATGTTGATTGCTCAATAACAAATACAATTCATCTGTTTTTTGTTTATGTAAATTATTGGTATTCGATTTAACGACTTCAAAAAAAGTCCTTGATATATTTTTATTAGAATCTAGAAAAAGCAAAAAATCTTTTTTAGATAAAAGATTAAGAAATGTTTTAGTTAAATCATTTCCAATAATTTCTTTCTTAACGTTTGATGTCTCTGATGCTATACATGTTTTTGATTTAAAAAAATATATAAAAAAGAAAACAACAACAAGGAAACATACAAACAAAAAAAAATTTTTCATTTTTTTGTTTGTATTCTTTGTTTATTAGAATCTAAAAAAACATACTCTTTAATTCCAATATTGTTGTCTTGTTCTATTTTAACCCATTTCCGATACTTTAAAAACCATTTATACTGTCTTGACAAAACACCAATAGTAAAATATGAATATAAATAAGGGTGAACCACTAATATTATTTGTTTTTGATTTTGTTTTACAAACAAATATTCCAATGTTTTTTCAATTGTATCAGCAGCCTCGGTCCCTGCTTGATCTAATTCTACCTCATCTTTACTTATTTTTAATTCTTGACGAACCCTTTGTCTTGTTATTTGCATTAAACAAAATCTTGAAAGTGGAAGAATTGTATGTTTTGACCTATCCTCCATCATTGCTTTTTTCATAACATCAAACACCTTTTTTTTATTTGAGATTTTTTTAAGATCTATAAAATCAATAACAATTATCCCCCCAATATCCCTAAGTCTAAGTTGTTTTGCTATCGTTTCTGCGGCATCTACGTTAACCCTTAATGCAGCTTCTTCTTGATTTGAAACTTTACTAGTTTTCCCACTATTAACATCAATAGCATGTAATGCTTCTGTGCTTTGTATTATAACATAACCACCATTAGCTATTGAAACAGTCTCTCCAAATAATTCTTGTAATTGTTTTTCAATACCGTATACCTCAAACATTGGTGCTGGTGAAGAATAATGTTTTACAATTTTTTCTTTTTTTGGTTCAAACTTTTTAACATACGCTTTAACTTCC
>JAPYTU010000020.1:0-14212 GCA_029940715.1 Cytophagales bacterium | reverse complement strand
CTTACTTCCTTTACTTCTTACTTTTTTTACAAAAGTTTTTAGCGACAAAAATTGGGGGCCTAAATCAAGATAATGTAGAAAAGCATCTTTTTCATAACCTACATCAATAAAAGCTGCATTTAAGCTTTTATTGATTTTTTTTACTTTTCCTACATATATATCGCCTACATTAAATTTGTTTTCATCGTTTTCTTGATGAAACTCTACAAGCTTTTTATCCTTAAGAAGGCCAATTCTACATTTGTCGCGAGTTGAATTAATTATTAGCTCGCTACTCATTATATATTGGTTTTATTTCTTTTTATGTCTGTTTTTTCTTAATCTTTTTTTCCTCTTATGTGTTGATATTTTATGTTTTTTTCTTTTTTTTCCACTTGGCATATTAACAAGTTTTATTAATTCATTAAAAAAATATTTAATTCTTTAATTAATGTACTATCATTTAAATCTTTAATTATTTGAAAGAAAGAATTTGCTTTCTCATAATCTTCAAGACCATAGTAACTAATTCCTAGCTGCAAATATGCTCTTTTATCTGATGAATCAACAAATAAAATTTGATTAAATCTTTTTATAGCATTTTCATATTGACCCGTTTGTAGCGACAGGTCTCCTAAATAATAAAGTGCTTGTGTGTTTTTTGGGTTTTTTAAAACAATATCCCTCAACATAAAAATTCCCTCCATAGGATTGTCTCCTTCCAATAAATTAACAGCTGCTTCTATTGATGTTGTTTCAACAACTCTGTTTTTCGTAACCTCATTTTCAACAACACTTTTTGGAAATTGGTACATTAATACTATTAACAAAATTGCCAACAATAACAGTCCACCTTGCTTTTTAATTAGATTCATATAAATATTATTCGTAAACCTTATTATTTTCCTTAACCTTTTTACAAAAATCATGGGCTGGTTTAAAAGAAGGCTTATAGTGAGCATCCAAAATAATTGCCGTGTTTGTAGAAATATTTCTGGCTATTTTTTTTGCTCTTTTTTTATTTACAAAACTACCAAAACCTCTAATAAAAACATTCTCTCCACTTATCATAGCGGTTTTAATGGTTATAATGGTTGCCTCAACTGTTTCTTGAACATCAGACTTATCAATGCCTGTTTTTTTTGCAATTTGATTTATAATTTCTGCTTTTGTCAATTTGTTTGTATTTAATTGTTGTGCTATAATTACAATATTAGTTTAATATACACTGTGAACAAAAACAAACTCAACGATCTTACTTTTTCTTCTAAATTAACAGGTTGGTACAAAAAAGAAAAGAGAATGTTGCCTTTTAGAAAGACTAAAGATCCTTATAAAATATGGGTGTCTGAAGTAATTTTACAACAAACACAAATGATAACGGGTTTGGTTTATTATAAAAATTTTATAAAAAAATTCCCAACCATACAATCTCTTTCTTCTTCTTCAGAAAATAAAATTTATTCTACTTGGAAAGGTTTAGGATATTATAATAGAGCCAAAAATCTTCTAAAAACAGCCAAAATCCTTACAAGAAAACATAACGGAAAATTACCAAAAAATTCAAAAGATTTAATTTTATTACCTGGTATAGGAAAATACACCGCAGCCGCAATAGCATCTATTTGCTACAACGAAAAAATACCCGTTGTTGACGCAAACGTATATAGGGTTTTATCAAGATACTTTGGAATTTTTTATAATACAGCTAAAAGCAATTCTTACAATCATTATTATAACATATCAAAATCCATAACCAAAAATATAAGCAAAATGGGAGAATATAATCAGGCTATAATGGATTTTGGAGCAACAATTTGTACTCCCAAAAAACCCCTTTGTAAAAACTGTTTATTAATACTTGATTGTGAAGCGTATAAAACTAATGGTGTTGAAAAACTTCCTATTAAAAAAAAGAGAATAAAAAAAACAAAAAGATTTTTTAATTATTTTATTATAGAAAACAAAAACAGTTATTTGGTTCAAAAAAGAAAAAAAAAAGACGTATGGCTAAATCTTTTAGAGTTTTTTCTTGTTGAAGATAAAAGTTTAAAAAAAGCAAAAATATACTTTTTAAAAAAACTAAAATTATTTGAATTAAAAGCAAAACTAATTTCTAAAAATAATAAAGCAATTTTAAGCCATCAAATAATTAATGTTAACTTTTTGTCTATCTATATAAATGATTTGGTGGTGTTTAACAAAATAAAAAAACATTTAAAAGTTCAAAAAATAAAAAAAAGAAGGTTTAAAAAATCCGCAACACCAAAAGTTATTGATAACTATTTGAATTCCGCAACATAATGATTAATTTGTAATATATGGCGGGAGTAAATAAAGTTATTTTATTGGGAAATCTTGGTAAAGATCCTGAGGTTAGGCGCTTAGATGATGGGCGAGCTGTTGTTAATTTTTCTTTAGCAACAAGTGAATCTTATAAAAACAAAGTTGGAGAAAGGGTAACGAATACAGAATGGCACAATATTGTTTTATGGACCCCTCTTGCTGAAATAGCTGAAAACTATTTAAAAAAAGGTAGTCAAGTTTATATTGAAGGAAAAATATCTAATCGTTCATACGATGATAAAGATGGTGTTAAAAAATATATTTCCGAAGTTGTTGGTCGAGAGATAAAGCTTTTAGGAAAAGCTCCTGAACAACAGGGGATGGGGGCAGAAAAAACCAACACAACAGAAAAAACAACATCTACTGAAGATGACTTACCTTTTTAATTAAATTAATTGGAAATAGAATTACCAGAACTTGACAACCCTTTATCTTTATTTTTTTTAATTATTCTAATGAATTCTTTTATTGGTATCATTCAAATGTTTTTTCTTTTTTTTCTTTTAATTGTTTCTGGAATTATTTCTGGTTCTGAAGTTGCTTATTTTTCACTAACCTCTAACGATATAAATATTTTAAAATCAAAGAATAATTCTTCGTTAAAAAAAATATTGCTTCTTTTAAGATATCCAGAAAAGTTATTAGCTACAATCTTGATTTTAAACAATCTAATAAACGTTGCGATAATAACTTTATCAGCTTATTTTGCTTGGAATATTTATGGAAAAAACCCATTGGTTTTTTTAACATTAACAATTATAGTGACACTTATGATTCTTTTTTTTGGCGAAATAATACCAAAAATATATGCCAATAAAAACAAACTTTTTTTTATAAAAATTTCATCTCAAATTATTCGTTACTCCTTTATGTTTTTTAAACCTTTTATTTTTCTTTTAGTTTATATCACTAAAGTTTTTAAGAAGTCACAAAAAAAAGAATTCTTAGAAAGCTCACAAGAAGATTTGAATAAAGCTATAGATTTAACCCTCTCTAAAGAAACCTCAAAAAATGAAAAAAACATTCTTGAAGGAATTGTAAACTTTGGTTCTATTAAGGTTAAAGAGATTATGATCTCAAGGGTAGACATTACAGCAATAGAAAAACACGATTCTTTTAACAAAATCTCAAAATTAATAAACACCTCAGGTTTTTCTAGAATACCTGTTTATAAAGAAACTATAGATAATATAGAGGGAGTTTTGTATGTGAAAGATTTAATACCATATTTAAACGAAAAAAATTTTAATTGGAAAATTAAAATTAGACCAGCTTTTTTTATTCCAGAAAATAAAAAAATAGATGTCTTATTTAAAGATTTTCAAGAAAAAAGAGTCCATTTAGCTGTTGTAATTGACGAATACGGTGGGGTTTCTGGAATAATTACACTTGAAGATGTTTTAGAAGAAATTATTGGTGATATAAAAGATGAATTTGATAACGAAGCGAGTTTTGTTTATAAAAAACTAGACCCCCATACTTTTCTTTTTGAAGGAAAAACTTCACTTAATGATTTTTGTAAATTATCATCATCAAGTAAAAATGATTTTAAAAAAATTAAAGGAGAAAGCGAATCATTAGGAGGGCTTTTATTAGAAATCAACAACAAAATACCCTCTAAGGGAGATAAAATTAATTTTGATAATTTTGTTTTTACAATTATGTCTGTAGATAAAAAAAGAATACGACGTGTTAGAGTTTATAAAAAAAGCAATTCAAATTAATGTTTGTTGTTATTTGTTAATTTGCTTGTCTTTACTTGCTTGTAACAAAAACCACAAACCTAAACCGAAAGGATACAATTATATTAATGTTCCTGAAAGATCTTATGTCCCCATAACAATAAAAAACAAATATTCTTTTGAAAAAAACATCCAAGCATCAGTGGAACAAAACGACTCTTATGGCTGGTTAAATTTATTATATAAAAACTATGATGCTAAAATTCTAATAACACATAAGTATATTGAAAAAGAAAACGATTTAAATGCTTTTGTTAATGAATCTTATAAACTCACTAACAAACACAACAAAAAAGCATCTTCTATAAAAGAAACCCACATTAAAACAAAAAACGATTTAAATGCTATAATTATTGACTTGAAAGGAGAGGTTCCTACTCAATTTCAATTTATAACAACAGACTCTGTTAATCATTTTTTAAGAGGAGCATTATATTTCCAGGTTGCAACAAAAAACGACTCTTTAGCTCCAATTATTGAATATATAAAAAAAGATATGATTCATATATTAAACACCCTTGAGTGGTATGAATAATAAAATATTAAAACAAAAAATAGAATTTCTCCCTGGCGTTGGTCCAAAAAAATCATCTTTACTAAACAAAGAAATTGGCATTTATACAATAAACGACATGTTACATTATTTTCCTTTTAGATATGAAGATCGGTCAAAAATCAAAAAACTTTCAGAGGTGACAGAACAGGATTTTGATGGTGTTTTTTTAATTCAAGCATTAAAAAAAACTTCTTCTGGTTTATACAACAAAAAAAGACTAACCATTAAAGTTAAAGACTCATCTGATTATGCTGAATTAATTTGGTTTAAAGGGATCAAATGGATAGAAAACAAAATTTTAATTGGAAAAAAATATTTAATTTTTGGTAAACCTAAATTGTTTAATAAAACAATTTCTTTTACACACCCAGAAACAAATGAGTATCAAAAAAAAACGTTAGGAATACGGCCTGTTTATTCTTTAACCGATACCCTTAAAAAAAGATTTTTAAATAATCGATTTTTTAACAAAATAATAGACGAGATTCTTATAAAAGTTAAAAACAATATAAAAGAAAATTTACCTAAACATATAATTAATCATGCTCAGATTATTTCAAGAGAAGAAGCTTTAATAAACATCCACCTTCCTAAAAATCACAAAATGATTTATCAATCTATAAAAAGGTTAAAATTTGAAGAATTATTTTTTTTACAACTTCAAGTGCTTTTATTAAAAAAAAATAGGTTGAATTCTTTTCCGGGATTTTCTTTTAAAAAAAATATTCTTTTAAGTAGTTTTTATAAAAATCACATTCCATTTGAACTAACAAAAGCACAAAAAAAAGTCATTAAAGAGTGCTATAAAGATATGTCTTCTGGTAAACAAATGAATAGATTAATACAAGGGGATGTGGGTAGCGGAAAAACAATTGTTGCTTTTATGTGTATGTTAATTGCAATAGAGGGTTTGGGGCAAGTTGCGTTTATGGCGCCAACAGAAGTTCTTGCTGAACAACACTTCCAGAGTATTAATAAATATGCTACTAAATTAAACCTATCAGTTTGTTTATTGACTGGGTCAACAAAACAAAAAGAAAGAAAATTACTCCATGAACATTTAATTGTAGGAAAAACAAACATTTTAGTTGGAACGCATGCTTTGATCGAAAAATCTGTTGTTTTTAAAAATCTAGGTTTAGTTATTGTTGATGAACAACATAAATTTGGAGTTGCTCAAAGAGCAAAATTATGGAAAAAGAAAAAGCTTGTTTATCCACATGTTTTGGTTATGACAGCCACACCCATTCCAAGAACGCTCGCATTAACGCTATATGGAGATTTGGATGTTTCTACTATAGACGAAATGCCGTTAGGCAGAAAACCGATAATAACAAATCATCGTTTTGACAATTCTAGGTTAAAGGTCTTTAGTTTTCTAAACAAAACAATAGAAAGTGGTCAACAAATCTATATTGTATACCCACTAATTGAAGAATCTAAAAGCAAAGACTATAAAGATTTAATGGATGGTTATAATAGTATAAAAAAATATTTTCCATCTATACCAATAGGAATCTTACACGGCAGAATGAAGTCTGAAGATAAAGATTTTGAGATGAAAAGGTTTGTTGAGGGAAAAAGTAAAATTTTAGTCTCTACAACGGTTATCGAAGTTGGTGTAGATGTTTCAAACGCTACTGTAATGATTATTGAAAGTGCAGAAAGATTTGGTTTATCACAATTACATCAACTGCGGGGTAGAGTTGGTCGAGGAAAGGTGCAATCTTATTGTATATTAATGACTAAATACAAATTAAGTGAAAACGCAAAAACTAGAATTAAAGCATTAACAAATTCCTCTGATGGTTTTGAAATTTCTAACATTGACCTTAAAATTCGCGGCCCAGGAAATATGATGGGAACACAACAAAGTGGTGTTTTAGATTTAAAATTTACAGATTTAGCAAAAGATATTGCGGTGATTTCTAAAACAAGATTATTAGCAAAAAAAATCATAGCTAATGATCCAAATTTAATAAAACCCGAAAACAAGCCTCTTTTTTTGTTTCTAAAAAACAATAAAAAAAATAATGTAAACTGGAGTAGAATTAGTTAGATTTTAAATAGTCTATTGCTAATGTTGTCATTGTTTTTATTCCCAATAACAATCCATCATCATCAACATAAAAATCTGGAGTATGGTGACTATATCCTTTATTTGGGTGTTCCCCAATAGGCATTCCTCCTAATCTATAAAAAAATCCAGGAACTTCATTTGCAAAATAAGAAAAATCTTCTGCCCCTGTGCTAGCTCTTGCTAAAATAGTATTTTCTTTTCCCGCAACCCTTATTAAAGTATTTTTCATTTGTTCTGTTAGCTCTAAATTATTAAATGTTATAGGATAAGGATTTCCTAATATTAACTTTGCCTCTACCCCATTACTTTTTGCTGTGTTAACAACAATTGTCTCTAGCCTTGTATAAATTTTATCCCTCATCTCATAATCCAACGCTCTTATTGTTCCTTCTAAATAAGCTGTTTCAGGAATAATATTACTTCTAATTCCACTTTCAAAACGACCAATAGTTACAACGGCTGCTTCTTTAGTTAAATCTAAACTTCTACTAACTATTGTTTGTAGGTTGTTAATAATTTGTGCCCCAGCAACAATAGGGTCAGCTCCAGCCCAAGGAGCGGATCCGTGCGCTTGGCGCCCTTTTATTTTTATTTCAAATGAAGTTGCGCTAGCTAATACACCTCCTGGTTTATATGCAACTTTATTTACAGGAAGGTTAGAAGAAATGTGTAGTCCAAAAATAGCATCAACATTGGGGTTTTTTAAAACACCCTCTTTTACCATAAGTTCTGCTCCACCATCTTCTCCTTCAGGTGGTCCCTCTTCTGCTGGCTGAAAAATGAATTTAACTGTTCCTTTAATTTCATTTTTTAATTCTGATAACACTGAGGCTACTCCCATTAAAATCGCCACATGTGTATCGTGTCCACAAGCATGCATTACACCAACTTCAATGTCTTTATAAATAGTTTTAACCTTGGAAGCAAAGGGTATATTTACCCTTTCTACAACAGGTAGAGCATCCATATCAGCACGAAGAGCAACTGTTTTTCCTGGTTTGTTACCGTATAAAACTGCCACCACACCTGTATGTGCAATGTTATTTTTAACCTCAAGGCCTAACCCAACAAGATGTTTGGAAACGTATTCTGCTGTTTGATATTCTCTGTTTGAAAGCTCTGGATTTTTATGAATATGGTGTCTCCATTTAATAACCTCTTTTTCAATTTCTATAGAAAGGATTTCTATTTTTTTATATATATTATTGCTCATAGAAATATTAGGGGACAATAAGACTATTAATATTAATAATGTTCTCATAATAATTGTTTTAGGTTAAAGATATAATTTAAATATATGTTAGGACTAATCCTTCCTTTGTTCTTAATTCTTTTGTGTGGTTATGTTATATGGCGTGCTGGAGATAGTTTTATAGAGGGCTCTAATTATATTGGTAGAAACCTTCAAGATGGTGTTAAGGGGGCAACCATTAATGCTGTTGCGAGCTCTATGCCTGAGTTGTTTATTTCTTTGTTTTTTTTGTTTTACCTAAAAAATCTTTCTGGTTTTGAGGGTAGTATTGGAACTTCCTTTGGTAGTGTTTTGTTTAATTCTTTAATCATTCCTTCTGTTGCTGTTTTAGGTGTTTTATCTAATTCAAATAAATCACAGATTAAAATTTCTAAAAAAATAATAATAAGAGATGGTTTGTGGTTAGTTTTTATTGAGTTGTTGTTCTTGTACTTTATTCAACAAGGGGAAATTGGTTGGAAAGAAAGCTTGATTTTAATTCTTATTTATTGTTTATATGTTTTTTATTTATTTAAAACAATGAAAGGTGGGCATAAAATTGATTATAAAACTCCTTTTTCAGAAAAAGAAAAACTTTCCCTTCTATCCGCCTTTATGATTTTAGATTTAAAAAGGTTATTGGTTGGAAACAAACCATTAAACGCAAAAAAAGCTTGGTTAATTTTTGTGATTTCCTCTCTTATTATTGGTTTTGTTTGTTATTTTTTAGTTGTTGCTTGTGGTTGGTTGGGAAACGAAACTTATACTGTTCCTATTTTAGGTACTCTAAATGGTTTAGGTGTTCATGTGTTATTTATTGCTTTAATATTTGCTGCTATTGGTAGTAGTTTTCCTGATTCTGTTATTTCTTATAAAGACGCACAAAGGGGTAATTATGACGACGCTTTTTCGAACGCATATGGAAGCAATATATTTAATCTGTGCATTGCCCTTGGTCTTCCTTTATTTATTTATACCCTTTCTAATGGAAGTATTGTTTTAACCGAAGATTTAGTTTCACTAATTTCCTCTATTGCAATTTGGTTTTTAGGATTAAGTATTGTTTCTATTTTAGTATATGTTCACGGAGAAGGTGTTAATAAAAACAAATCCTATTTATTAATACTTTTATATTTTTTGTTTGTTTTCTATATTTTTTATAGCGCTTCCCAAAGTGTTTAAATGGCTTTTCTCTAAGTGTTTTTTTCTTTCATTCTTTTTTAGTTAATTTTCACAAAAAATCTCTTATGAAAATATTTTATTTGATTGTCTTTATTTTGTTTTCAATCGGAACAAAAACACAAGCCAACAAAACAGACAAAAACATACTAATAAAAAACATAGAAAAAAATCTCTCTACATATAATAAAATTGCTTTAAAAATATGGGAGTATGCTGAAGTTGGTTTTAAAGAAGAAAAAAGCTCAAAAGAATTAATAACGCTTTTAAAAGAAAATGGATTTGTTATAACTGAAGGTGTTGCTGGAATGCCAACAGCTTTTATTGCAGAATATGGAAAAGGTGGGCCTATAATTGGTGTGCTTGGGGAATATGATGCGTTACCGGGATTGTCCCAAACACATCGTGCTATTAAAGAAAAAAGAAATGGTGTTGTTTCTGGTCATGGTTGTGGGCATAATTTATTTGGAGTTGCAAGTGCTGCTGCTGCTATCGCAACAAAAAATTGGTTAGAAGAAACAAACACTGAAGGAATAATTCGTTTTTATGGTTGTCCTGCAGAAGAAGGTGGTTCTGGAAAAGTTTATATGGTAAGAGAAGGTTTGTTTGATGATGTTGATGTTGTTTTACACTGGCACCCCTCTAATAAAAACAGAGCTTCTTCTGGATCAACCTTAGCTAACAAAACTGGTAAATTTAGATTTTATGGAACCTCCGCTCATGCTGCTGGTGCCCCAGAAAGAGGGCGATCCGCTCTTGATGGTTTAGAGGCTATGAACAATATGTTAAATATGATGAGAGAACATGTTGAAGAAGAAAGTAGAATTCATTATATAATAACAAAAGGAGGAGATGCACCAAATGTTGTTCCAAATTTCGCTGAAGGTTACTATTATGTTAGAAATCCAAGTCCAGAAGAAGTGAGAAAAATGTGGAAACGAGTTGAGCTTTGTGCTGAAGGTGCAGCAATAGGAACTCAAACAAAATTTAGTGTTGAAGTAACGGGAGGAGTTTATAATATTTTACCAAACGAAACATTACAAAAAATCATACACAAAAATCTTAGTGAAATTGGTGGTATTTTTTATACCGAAAAAGAAAAAGAATACGCAGAAAAATTAAGTTTTACTTTTGGTGAAAACAAAAAAGACATTTCTTTAGCCTCTATTGTTGAACCATATACGTTTAATTCTTCTACTCGAGGTGGAGGATCTACAGATGTTGGTGATGTTAGTTGGGTTGTTCCTACCGCTGGATTTGGAACCGCAACTTATGTTCCCGGCACACCTGGTCATTCTTGGCAAGCCGCGTCTTGCACAGGCACAAGTATCGGGCTTAAAGGAATGTTAAATGCAGCAAAAACATTAGCTTTAACCACACACACCTTATTTAAAAACACCAAACTTATTGAAGAGGCTAAAAAAGAATTTTACAAAAAAAGAGGTTTAAATTACACTTATGACCCTTTAATTGGTGATAGAAAACCAGCATTAAATTACAGAAATTAAATTTATAAAAAATGAAAAACAATAAACTAAAATTAACCCTAAACATAATATTATTTTTTGCTTTTGTTTTTGGTTGCTCACAAACAAAACCAATCTTATCAACAGAAACCTCAAATATTATAAACACTTTTTATGGAGATGCTTTAGAATACAAAGAAAGTTATGGTCTTCTTAAAGATCTAACTAAAAATGTAGGACAAAGATTAAGTGGCTCTCTTGGTGCAGAAAATGCCGTTTTGTGGTCAAAAACCATTATGGAAAATTACGGGTTTGATAACGTTTATCTGCAAGAGGTTATGGTTCCCCATTGGGAAAGAGGTGATCTAGAGGAGTGTTTTTTTTATTCTAATAGTAAGAGGGTTGACTTAAAAATTTTAGGTGCTGGCGGCACTATTTCAACTGCTAAAGAGGGGGTTACGGCTGAAGTTGTTGAGGTTAGTTCTTTAGAAGATGTAGAAAAATTAGGAAAAAAGACTATTAGTGGGAAAATTGTTTTTTATAATAAAGGGTTTAATCCCAGATACATAAACCAAGGAGCCTCGTATGGTCAAACTGGGTTTCAAAGAAGATTAGGAGCAATTAAAGCTGCTGAATATGGTGCTGTTGCTTCTGTTTTTAGGTCTTTATCTTCTATTGAAGATGATGTCCCACACACAGGAGGAATGTCTTACTCTAATAAATTTGACAGTATTCCCCATGGTGCATTAGGAGTACTTTCTTCAATAAAACTTTCTGAAGAGTTGAAAAAAAATCCTAAAACAAAAATAACAGTTAAATTAAGTGGAAAATGGTTTCCGGATGCTCTATCACACAATGTGATTGGAGAAATTATCGGTAGCGTTAACCCTAAAAATATAATAACCGTTGGGGGTCATTTAGATTCGTGGGATGTTGGTGAGGGAGCACATGATGATGGTGCGGGTTGTGTACATGCTATTGGTGCATTACGTTTATTTCAACAACAAAAAATAAAACCTAAAAACACCTTACGCGCCGTAATGTTTATGAACGAAGAAAATGGCTTAAGGGGTGGGGTAGAATATGCTGCTGTTGCCAAAAAACTAAACGAAATACACATTGCTGCTATTGAAAGTGATGCGAGCGCTTATGTTCCTCGTGGTTTTGGTTTTTCTGGTAACGAAAAACAACTTAATAAAATTCAAGGATGGTTAGGTTATTTTAACAAAAACACAATTTCATACTTTTCAAAAGGTGGGGGTGGAGCTGACATTGGACCCTTACACCGATCTTTTGGAACCCCTGTGTTTGGGCTTAGTGTTGATGGTCAAAAATATTTTGAAATGCACCACACACAAAAAGATGTTTTTGAATTAATTAATGCCAGAGAGCTTGAGCTTGGAACCGCATCCATTGCGTCGTTAATTTATCTTATTGATACTTATGATTTATAGGGTTTTATTATTCTTTTTTTGTTTTTTAACACTAAAAACAACAGCAGAAAAACACACGGTATATGTTAGTGTTTGCGAGGCATACAACACAAAAAATAAATTGATTTTTTCTTTTCGTATATTTAAAAATGATCTTTATGATGCTTTAAAAATAAAAAACACAAAAAGCGAAGAAGAAAAAACACTAGAAATAACAAAATACATTAAAAATTCTTTTCTTGTTCAATTAGACGGAAAAAATAAGATCCTTACTCTTGAAAAATTTGTTTATGAAGGTGATGATTACACCGAAACAATTAATATTAAACTCAGCGCTCCCTTTAGTTTGAAAACGAAAGAGGTATATATTAAAAATATTATTTTATTTGATTTTCTTGACGAACAAATGAATGTTGTTAGTTTTAATATTAACGAAACAAAAGAAACTTTAACATACAAAAAAAACCTAACAGAAAGGTGGTTAAAAATATAATTTCAGTCTTTATTGGATCAAAAAATCCAACAAAAATAAACGCAGTAAAAAAAGCCTTTACATCTGTCTTCAAAAAAGAACATTTTTCTTTTGTGGGTGTTTCTTCTCCCTCTGGGGTTGGGGATCAGCCTATGTCGGAAGGGGAAACAAAAAGGGGTGCTAAAAATAGATTGCTTTATTTAAAAGAGAATTTTGATGGAACTTTTTATGTCAGCATAGAGGGTGGTGTTGATTATGATGATGGTGATATGGTTGCTTTTGCTTGGGTTTATATTTTTTCTAAAAACAAACTAGGAAAAGGAAAAACGTCTCTGTTTCAAATCCCAAAAGAAATTCAAACTTTAATTGAAAATGGGATTGAATTAGGGGAGGCTGATGATTTAGTTTTTAATAGAAAAAATTCAAAAAAAAAAAATGGTGCTGTTGGTATTTTAACAAAAGGAAATATAAACAGAACAAATTATTATAAAAATGCTATCATTATGTCTTTAGTTCCTTTTGTTAATCCTAAACTTTCTTTTTAAGGTCATTGTGTGTGTTTTAAAAAAGTTTTTGTTAAGTCAATTTTGTTAATTGTAGGTGTTTCGTTAAAATGATAATATCTATTTTGGCTAATGGTGTTTTCCAAAACCAATATGGTTTGTTTTTTATAACCTTCTCCTTTTAATTCTTTTAAGTTATATATGTTTTTTAATGCCCTTGTTGTTCCTGTCAAAAACTTAATTATATAATTAATTCCGTTAGAAAAGTAAAATCTACGGTCTTCTTTGTCTTCTACCTCTATTGTATTTGTGTTGAAGAGAGAGAGGATTTGTTTTTTTGTTTCTTCTGTTTCGTTTTCAAAAACAATTCCTAATTCTTGTTTTTTAAATTTTGGTGGATTTTTAATTCTTGTTCTTTTTTTTACATTAATATTATAAATTATTTCAGGACTAGGAGAAAATAAAAACGTTGTTTGTTTAGTGTTTGTTAATAAAAGATTTTTTTTTATTTCATAAAAAATATTTTCTCCAAAAAAAGAATATCCTCCTTTTGAATCATCAATCAAAGTTGTTTTGTGGTTATAATTACAAAATCTTATATTTATTTCTTTTTCTTTTTGATAAAAAACCAAAACCTCAACCCCTCTTAAGTTAAAATATTCTACTAACTGTCTTTGAACTTCTTGAGAAATATAAAAATCAACAATATTTATATAATTGATCACGTCGAAACCTAAGTTAGTTAAGTTTGTGTGTGTGTTTTTGATTGTTTTTGTTTGATTTTTTTTTTCATCAAAAGAAAAGAAAACAATTGTTTTCTTTCCTAAATTTTCTTTAAAAAAACTTTTGTTTTCTTTATTATTTTTAAAAAAAACTAAACCAAAATCGCTGTTTTGAGCACCCGCTTTAAAAAAGATAAACAAAAAAATTATTGTTAAGTTTTTAAACATTATTAGTTTTGAATCTATATAAAACTTAAATAAAAACAACATAAGTTCAAAGATATTGTATGAAAAAGCTTGTTTAGTTTATTTTCTTGATTTAAGGGTTTTATCTTAGTGAATTAATAATATGTCTTTAAAATGATTGATAAGCTTAAAGAAATTAAAAAAAGATATCTTGATGTAGAGGGAAGTTTATCAAAACCCGAAACTGTTTTAAACATGAAACTTTATACTTCTCTAAACAAAGAATATAAAAATTTAGGAAAAATTGTTTCTGAATA
>JAPYTU010000107.1 GCA_029940715.1 Cytophagales bacterium | reverse complement strand
AAATAGGTGGAATGACTCTATGGGCACTCCAATTGAGAATGATGCTTTAAAATCAGGAAAAAAATACATTAATAACTGGTACCCAGAAAAACATCTTTATGATATCTAAATAATTTATTAGATTTAACCACTAAAATTTTAAAAATATGAAAAAATTAATTATATATATTATATTAACTATGTTCATTGTTGCTTGTGAGCAACCAGCTAATGAATGTGATTGTGATGATTCTTTAGGAAGAAGTCTTCTTGATGCTGAAGCCATGAATGATATAGCTGTATCATTAGGTAGTGCCATGTCAAACAAAAATGGTGATGCAATTCTTGAATTACTTTCGGATGATGTAGTCTGGAATTTTCCAAATAAACAAACTTTTACTGGAAAAGAACAACTGGGGGCATTATTCACTGGCATTTTTGATAGTTGGGAAGTCATAGAAATGGATGCTGGTTGGACTGAAGAACAAAAAGCAGCTGGGCAAGATCAACCTATTTATTTAGGAGTTCAAGGTTCTGATGGCGCCAAGTATTTGTTAAGATGGACAATGTATCATTATAAAGCTACTAATGGTACTGAAGTCACACTTCCTTGGCATCAAGTATCTAGATATAACGCAGAAAATAAAATTGATCAGATAGCTACTTATTACGATAGAAGTGAACTGACAAATGCATATAATGGAAGTGATCCAATAAAATAACTTATTCCACTTTATGACAATAAACTACATTTAGTTTCACATTTGGTACAATTTTATTTAGAACTGCTTTAACTGTGTTTATTTGACTGCTTTTAGAAGATCTTTTTTCAACTAAAACTACCTTTTTAATTTGATTAAAAGATTTACCAGAAAGATTTAAAGATGAAAGCACAAATTCTATAGGAGAAATGCTTGGATTAAACGCAGCATTTTCTGCATAATATCCCTGAAAAATATTTCCATCCTCAGTCATTACTGCAATGCCTGAATATCCTTTCGAATATGGTGCATAACTCATATTAGCTGCATTCAAAGCCGCTAATACTAACCTTTCTCTTGAATCATTTTCTAAAATGAGATTATTATTATTTTTTGACATTAAACCTCCATCAATCCCTAAATTTTTTGGACCAAATGGAAAAGTTAATAGGTCACTGATTGTATAGTTTTTTCCTTGAGGATTAATTATAATAAGAGAATCAGCGTGATTCAATTCATTAAGAAATTGAAGACAATAACCACAAGGAGATCCACCGACATTAATAAAATTAATATTTGTTTCTCCATGTGACCAAGCATTTACTACTGCCGACTGTTCAGCATGTAATGTAAAACTTAAAGATTCTCCTAATATCTCAATGTTTGATCCAAAATATAGATTTCCACTAGACCCACTACATAATGCTCCAACCATATAATTTGAAATTGGCGCTTTTGCGTAAATTCTAGAAAGAGGTCTTAATAATTCCATAACCTGATAAAGACTCATATCAAGTTCACTAGATATATATTCTACGTCGCCAGAATAAAATACTCCAGAAAAATTATTATCATTTATAATAGCCTCAATTCGTTTTTCAACATGACTTGGAATATCAGATAAGATATCAGAAATTTTAGTTTGAGAATGCGTAGAAAATAAAATTACAAACTGAAATATATATACATAAATAAACTTCATACTCAATAAATAAATCTAAAGCTAAATAAAATAAAGATACAATGAGAAAAAAACCCTAGGAGTCCTAGGGTTTTAAATGTGGGCCCTGCTGGATTCGAACCAGCGACCCCCTGCTTGTAAGGCAGGTGCTCTGAACCAACTGAGCTAAGAGCCCAAAAAAGGTGTGCAAATATAAGTACCTTATAAATAATTAATAATATTTTTTTCAAATTTATAAAAACTCATATAATTCAATTATATATATTATGATATTTTTAATAAAAATTAATTTAAAATAAAAATAATATAATATTTTATATAAAATCATTTAAATAAAAAAATTATATAATATTTTTATTATAAATAATATAATTTACTTTTTCAAAAATTAGTTTGGTTTATTTTTGATTTATCAATCAACTCAGTTAGTTATCTAAATGCCTCAAGAGATTGGGGCATTTTATTTTTATCATTAATGTTGCAAAATAAATTTTGACCATTATATTTGCGCGCTTAAATTAAAAAAATGAATATAGACATTAAAGAATTTTTCTCTGCATCAATGATACTTTTTGCTGTTATTGATGTAATTGGAAACATACCATTGATTTTGGTTCTACGTGAAAAATACAAAATAATTGAATCTGAGAAAGCATCAATAATTTCACTGGGAATAATGATACTATTTTTATATCTAGGTGAAGTAATTTTAAATCTGCTTGGTGTTGATATTAACTCTTTTGCAGTTGCAGGTTCTATCATAATACTTTTCATTGCTACAGAAATGATCCTAGGAATTAATTTATATAAAGACAAAAATCCAAAAACTGCATCAATCGTTCCCATAGCTTTTCCATTGATAGCAGGCCCAGGAACACTTACAACTTTAATCTCTCTAAGAAGTGAATACGAAAAAATAAATATAATTCTAGCAATCATTATTAATATGATTATAGTTTATATGGTTTTAAAATCTTCTGAGAAAATAGAAAAAATTTTAGGCAGTCAAGGAATTCATATACTCAGAAAGATATTTGGAATTATTCTTCTGGCAATAGGAATAAAATTATTTACTACAAATATTAAGCTGATATTTTCTTAATAAGAGGGACAAGGCTTTCTAGCATTAGACTTCTTGATCCCTTTAATAAGACAACACTATCTTTAATTTGAATTTTATTTAATTCAGATTCTAAGTCACTTTTATTATTAAACCAGAGAGAATTTTTATCAGTTAAATAAGCGTTTTTCATCCTAGAACCTACATAATACACTTGATCTAATTTTAGATTTGACACAAATAGTCCAATACCTTCATGTTCTGTTTTTGAAATTTTTCCCAATTCCAACATATCACCCAAAATAGCAATCTTATACTTATCAAATTTTGATAAAGTTTCAAGGGCATGTTTCATAGAAACTGGATTAGCATTATAAGCATCTAAAATAATTGTATTTGAATTAAATCGTATTAATTGAGATCTGTTATCATGTGGAGAAAATTTGGAAATTTCTTTTGCTGCATTTTCTTCAGAAATACCAAAATATTTTCCTATTGAGAGTGCAAAAACAATATTTTCATAATTATGGCTTCCCATAAGATTAGATGTAAATTTTTGAGAATTAGATATTTCAAAAGTAACGTTTGGAACAGATGAAATAAGACTTGACTTCACAAAAGAATTATCTCCAAAAAGAAAAATAGGATCTTTAAATCTTTTAGCAAAATTATTAATGACCAAATCATTATTGTTAATAAATACCTTTCCATGATTTTTAATCAAATAATCAAATAACTCAGACTTTCCCCTTATAACTCCATCAAAATTTTCAAAACCTTTTATGTGGACAGAAGAAATATTCGTTATCAAACCAACACTAGGATTACAAATACTTGAAAGTTGTTGAATTTCTCCAACCTCACTAGCACCCATCTCTATAATGGCAATCTCATAACTATCATCCATCTCTAAAATACTCAAGGGAACTCCAATATGATTATTTAAATTGCCCTTCGTAGCATATACCTTAAACTTTGAAGATAAAACATGGTAAAGAAGATTTTTTGTTGTCGTTTTTCCATTACTTCCAGTAATTCCAACAACAGGAATATCAAATTTTGACCTATGAAGCTTTGCCAAATTTTGTAATGCATCTAAACAATTATCTACTAAAATTAAGTTTTTTGATGCATTAAATATTTCTTTATCATCTACAACAGAATATAAAGCTCCTTTGTCTAATGCTTCATTAGCAAATTTATTTCCATCAAAATTTTCACCTT
>JAPYTU010000106.1 GCA_029940715.1 Cytophagales bacterium | reverse complement strand
TGAAATGGGTCACAGGGCTTGTTCTATTTGTTTAATTACACATATTTCCATGAAATTAGAAAGAAAGTTGAATTGGAATCCTAAAACAGAAAAGTTTATTAATGATGAGGAAGCGAACAGTATGTTAACCCGTTCACAACGAAAGCCTTACGGTGTCAATTATATTAAAGGGTTATAATCAATTAAAACTGAATGAAAAGATGAAGATATACATGCAATAAACTAACCAAATAAATTAATTATAATATTTTAATTTTTTAAAGTAAAAAAATCAAGTTCATTAAAAAAAATTACATATTTTTAATTTAAATACATTATAAACCAAACTAAAAATGAGTAGACATCTTACGTATAGATCAGGGAATCCTGTACTATCATCAAACGCATTTAACACCACTTCTGTTTCATCAGAAACTATGACAATAAATGGCACAGTAAATAAAACGTTCTTAAGCCTAACACTTTTAATGGTAACTGGATATTATACTTTTATGTCTGGACAAATAATGTCTGGATTTGCTATTTTTTCTCTCATTGCTGCTTTTATAGTTGCAATAATTACAGTCTTTAAAAAGGAATGGTCTCCTATAACAGTACCCATCTATGCAATTTTAGAAGGTATTGGTTTAGGTTGGATTTCATATTCTTTTAATTCTCTTTATGATGGAATTGTACTAAGTGCAGTCTGCATTACAGTTAGTATTCTTTTAGCAATGCTAATGATTTATAGATCTGGTCTAATTAAGCCTACAGAAAATTTTAAATTAGGACTTGCTGCAGCAACAGGAGGAATTTTTGTGCTTTATATGATTAATTTCGTTATGAGTTTTTTTGGTTCTCAAATGGGAATTATGAGCATACAGAATGCTTCATTAATGAGTATTGGTTTTAGTTTATTTGTTATAGTAATAGCTGCACTTAATTTAGTTGTGGATTTTGATTTTATAGAAGAAGGTGCTGAAAAAGGAGCGCCAAAATACATGGAATGGTTTGGAGCCTTTGGTCTTATGGTAACACTTGTTTGGCTTTACTTAGAAATCCTTAGGTTATTAGCTAAGTTAAGGTCTAGATAATAAAACTTTGTTGAATTGGTAGTTCTATAATTTTGTTCATATGCTATAAATTTCCACCATTTTTACGATTCGTTTTGCTGCCGCAACTGCCGCAGAGTGATCCTGTGAAAAGTTGAGTCGGATACTATCAATGCAAGCTGGATCAAATTCTGATCCATGCGTAACTATCACTTTTGCCTGATAACGCAGTAAGCGTATAAAAATATATAAATCTACACTAAGCAGGGGCAGTTGTGGGAAAAGATAGCTGCCAGCCTGTGGGCTTGCTGTATAGATATTAGCAGCCCTGAAAGTTTGTAGTAATTCATCTCTTATTGATTCATGTTCTCGAATACGATTTTCCATCCAGCCTAAAGGTTCCTGAAACCAAGTATCAAGAACTGCTTGATTGTATCCTGCAGCACGCAAAGAAACGATCGCTTGAAGGGATTCCATTCTTTCAATCAATTTTGGTGTGCCAAATGCAACTCCAAGGCGGAATCCGCTAAGAGATTCGGTTTTTGATGGCCCCATGACAGTAATAAGATTTTCAGGCTGAACATCGCAAGAACAAAGATGAGTATAGACCTCTCCGCTATATAACATTCTAGAGTACAGTTGATCCACGATTACACTAACATCATGGGTTGCTGCAAGATCTGCTATTTTAGTTATTGTAGTGTTTGAATAGACAAGACCTGTAGGATTATTGGGTGTTGAAAAGACTAAAACCTTTGCTCCTGCTTTGAATGCATCTTCAATTCGATTTAGATCTGGGCTGTTTTCAGATTGAGAATCCTTGTAGTTTAAAGGAATTGGTACAACGTCACCTCCGAAAAATTTAACAAGTTTGCGGTTGGCATAATAGTCAGGATCAACTACAGCAACTTTTGTCCCAGCATCAACCGTTGAACCAAGTGCCAAAAATAATGCGCCTTGAGTTCCAGGAGTTATAATCAATTCGCTATTAGCTTCAATTCTCCGACCAGTAAACTTCCCAAGTCTGGCAGCCAGTCTATTTCGTATTTCGGCCGATCCTCTATACTCAGTATAAGCTTGACACCCACCTCTACTAAAACCCTCTTTCCAAGCTGCATTAGAACCGGGCGTTGGAGGAAAGGCATCTACATCCCCATGGGAGAAATCAACATGAACTCCATCAAGTTTCTCGCCAAGCATAATGGTATTAAGATCTCCTAGATTTTGTCGGACTTCCTGACCAGGAGCATTGTTTGTCTCAAGAGCTTTAAATTTTTCATCAAGTGTCATCATCTTGTAATTTTAAAAACCATTCTTAAAATCTTTTTGCTTTGGCAATAAGTTTTTCATCTTCCTAATTTACAATAATTAGTTCAGGATTTAAAAAAATAACATAACCCCCAGGCCCTATCCTTAATTAAAAAAAGATTGATTAATCAATAACTGATAAATGAATGTAGAAACTATTGAAAATTAAATTTTAAAAAAATTCTTACTATAGCTATTATGCTATTTGTCCATATTTCCTAACCTACGAATCATTTTAGCATGAGCTCGTATCGCCGTAAAAAAAGTTCGATTAGAACTATAAGGCATTCCATATTCTTTGGCTGTATCAATCACAATTTTAGATAATTTCTTATAATGTACATGACAAATTCCTGGTAATAAATGGTGTTCTATTTGATAATTCAAACCACCTATAAACCAAGAAAAAAAATTAGATCGTGGAGAATAATTGGCTGTCGTTGCGAATTGATGTGTAGGCCAGTCTCCAGCTATAAGACCGTCTTCATCGGGAAGTGGGAACTCGGAGCTCGGCATTATATGTGCAACCTGAAACACTAAACTAACTAAAAGCCCAGTAAAAAAATGCATACTTAAAAATGCCAATAGTATATGCCACCATGGCAAATTTACCATAATTAAGGGCATAATGAGAGCAAAAGAATAGTATAAAATCTTCCATGCTACTATGCTTGCAACGACATTTCTGAATTCGTTTTTTTTAACTAAAAACCCCATTTTATGGTATCGATTTATTCGAACAAAATCTTTTGTTGTGATCCACGATATAGTAGATAATCCATAAAAAAACCAGACATAGATATGTTGAAATTGGTGCGTCCAGTACTTTTTAGCGTGCGGTGAAAATCGAAGGAAAAATGGTTGATTAATATCATCATCGGCATGTTCAATATTAGGATAGTTATGATGAAGCACATTGTGTTGGATTTTCCACACCGTAGCATTGGCTCCTATAAGATTGAAAGAGTAACCAATAAGGGTATTGATTATTGGGTTTTTTGAGTATGACCCATGAATCGCATCATGTGCAACACTCATTCCAATTCCGGCCATTCCAATACCACTTATAATATATAATAAAAAAAGAGTCCACGTACTTGTGACAATTCCCAAATTTAAAATTAAAAATGGGAGGAGAAATGTTGTAAGCATTAATATAGTCTTACTGATCATACTGTTGTTAGCATATTTGCTAAGTTCATTTGTTTTAAAATAGGTTTTCACCTTTTTTCTTAAGGCTTTTGAAAAACTATTGCCTTTTTCTCTTGAAAATTTTGGATATTGCATATGGCTTATATTTTAATTAATACAATTTCAATGCTTATGCTATTAATAGTAGTTGACTAAAATCCTACAAGTATAGATAAAACACCCACTAACCCCACTCTTCTTTTAAATTTTTCTTGGATAGTTGTAGATTTGCAAGTGGAATATATAAGAATAATAACAGCTTTTTCATACCTACAATTTACAATAATTTTAAAAGAAAAAGATTACTAGTGGGGAAGATATGCCTTTGGTTTAATTGTGGAATAAATAGTAATAGTAGAAGGAGTTTTTTCATAGTTGTCTGTTTTACAATAATTCAATATTTTTTTAACAACAACT
>JAPYTU010000105.1 GCA_029940715.1 Cytophagales bacterium | reverse complement strand
TAACCAGAGACAGGAGGATAAGAAAAATATTTTCCTGAATCAATTGCTTCTTTTGCTCCATCACAAATATGTTGTGGAGTTTTAAAGTCTGGTTCTCCAAGGCTGAGACTAATAACATCAATACCTTTTGATTTATATTCTCTTGCTAGAGCAGCCATAGCAAGGGTAGAAGACTCTTCAACATTTTTTAATCTGTTTGACTCTGTGTTCATTGTTCTAGTTTATAATTAATTCTCGACGAAATGCTTTTTCCAAGAGTAATTTCATCAGCATATTCAATTTCTCCTCCTATAGGAATTCCTCTAGATATTGTTGTTATTTTTAGGTTAAATTTTGCCAATCTTTTTGAAATATAGAATGATGTTGTATCGCCATCTAGGGTAGGACTTATAGCAAAAATTATTTCTTTAATTTTATTTTTTTCAATCCGTTTAACAAGAGAATCAATGTTTAAGTTTTCTGGTCCAACTCCATCAATTGGTGAAATAAGGCCTCCTATAACATGAAATAGTCCATTGTAATGATTTGTATTTTGAATTGCTAGTGCGTCTGGTGTATCTTCAACTAAGCATAAAATATCTCTATTTATAAATGAATTTGTAGTTTGGCAAATACACTTTCCTTCTTCGCATATCATATGACATTCATCACAGTAAACAGTCTTTTCTTTTAATTCAACTAATGCATTTGAAATATTTTTTGTAAACTGCGTTTCTTTTTTTAGAAGAAATAATGATAATCTTAATGCTGTTTTTTTCCCAATACCAGGTAGTTTAGATATCTCATTAACTGCATTTTCTATAATTTTTGTAGGTAATTTCATTTAAATTAATTCCAGTTTATTTTTTAAAAAGTATATCTGACTTTAACTTTAGAATCTAAATATTTTTCTAACATACTAGATTTTTTTCAAAAATAAATATGAATGCCAACATAATACTTCTGATTTTTATAATTTATTTTATTGTGCTTCTTTTTATTTCAAGATTAACAACAAAAAATTCAAATTTTTATGACTTTTTTAATGCAAATAGATCTTCGCCTTGGTTTTTAGTTGCATTTGGTATGATAGGCACTTCTCTTTCTGGAGTTACGTTTATTTCTGTGCCTGGAGAAGTAGGAAATAGTAATTTTTCATATTTTCAAGTAGTTCTAGGATATTTAGTGGGATATTTTTTTATTGCTAGTGTTTTATTGCCGTTGTATTATAGATATAATTTAGTTTCCATTTATTCTTATTTAGATCAGAGATTTGGTTCCTACAGTTATAGGACGGGTTCTTTCTTCTTTTTATTATCTAGAACTATTGGTGCTTCTTTCAGATTGTTTTTAGTTGCTGGAGTTCTTCAAATTGCAATATTTAATGATTTAGGATTTCCATTTTCTTTTTCTGTATTAGTAACTATTTTATTGATATGGATATACACCTTTAAAGGGGGGATAAAGACAATTGTATGGACTGATGCTCTGCAAACTTTATTCATGCTTTCAGCTGTTATCATTACAATAGTTATTATTTTAAATAAAATGAACATTAGTCTAACGGAGTCTTATAGTTTGATAAGATCAAGTGAATTTTCTCAAATTTTCCATTTTAATTGGAAAGAAAGTAATGATTTTTTTAAACAGTTTATTTCTGGAGCTTTTATTGCAATTGTTATGACTGGTCTTGATCAGGATATGATGCAGAAAAACCTTACGTGTAGAAATTTATCAGAAGCACAAAAAAATATGTTTTGGTTTTGTGTTATTTTGGTTTTTGCTAATCTTTTGTTTTTATGTTTAGGGGCACTGCTTTATTTATATTCTGATTTTATTGGTTTTACTGTTCCAGAGAGAACAGATAATTTATATCCATTACTTGCTCTTAATCATTTAGGAGATTTTACTTCTGTAGTTTTTATACTTGGTATTATTGCTGCTGCATATTCAAGTGCTGATTCTGCTCTAACATCTTTAACGACGGCATTTTGTATAGATTTTTTAAATTTTGATAAAATAAAAGATGTTAACAGAAATAAAGTTAGACTCGCTGTTCATTTGGGTTTTTCTATAATTCTTTTTGCTGTTATTATGATATTTAATTCAATTAATGATGAGAGTGTCATTAATTCAATATTCAAAGCTGCTGGATATACTTATGGGCCACTGCTTGGTTTGTTTTCATTTGGAATTTTTACAAAATATAAAATAAAGGATAAATTTTCATTTTGGGTTTGTATGACATCACCCGCTCTAACTTATTTAATAAACATATATTCTGAGGAATTGTTATTTGGTTATAAGTTTGGTTTTGAATTGCTGTTACTTAATGGACTTCTTACTTTTACTGGTTTGTTTTTAATTAGAGAAAGAAGCTAATTATAATCTACTATTGAGATAATTATTAAATGCTGATCCAAAAGTATAGCTTAAACCAACTCTAAATTGTGAGTGGAAATCCGTAGCAATTTCTTTTTGTTGTAAAAGGAGATCCTCGATTGACGCATTTCCTTTTGGTAAGCTAATTTGATCTCTAATTAATTCAATTTCTCCACCAACTCTAAATGATAATCCTTCAAAAATTCTTATGGAAAACCAACTGTTTAATCTCATACTATTCTTTGAAGGATCTTGTAAAAAAGATTTTCCTGATAAATGTGCATAAATTTCACCCCATGGTTGCCTAAATCTTGTTTCAAAACCAATTTGATGAACATATACGTATTCTTCAAATTTATCATAAATTGTTTCTTCTATATAGTTTCTGTATCCGTATCCAATTCCATAGTTAATTACCATCTCTCTTCTTACAAATTCATTATAAGGAAAGAAACTATATTCAATTGCAGGTTGAACCCAATGCCTAAAATTTATGTTTTGATAAGTATCTCCTCCAAGTCCAGCTTTAAAACCTGCTGACCATTTATCGTTAATGCTCCAGACAGATTTTACATTAAGTCTATTCCTATTTCTTTTGCTAATAAAGATGTTATCATCATTTTCATATCTGTTGTTAGATTTCTCAAAATCTAGATCAATTTGTAGCTTAATTTTATCAGTTACTTTATCTGCATCAAATTCAATTTCAAAATTTGATTGTTTCCTACTTGTTTCATTTTCAAAGTTAGCTTCACCAGCAGTCTGAAACACCCAATTTTTCCATTTATCTGAACTTGATTCATTAGAGTTAACGTTACTAATTTTACTGTCAATAGAAATTAAAATATTATCTGCAATATCAGTTTTCATTAAATAATGTATCAAGCCGAGTTCAATCTTTCTTTTTAGTGAGTTTCTTATTTCATCTCTTGTCATTTTAGGATTTGTATCAAGAGTTAATGATATTTTATTATCTGAGAATTTATTAGCACCAATGTAATCTAATGTGTATCGGTTACCATTATTTGCATTTCTGTTTCTATAAATAAAAAGTTGAATGTCTGCAAGACCCTGATCTCTAACATGGTCTACATAATTAATTTCATTTTTTAGAAAGTTACTGTCACATCTTTCACATTTAATATAAAATTTTGGTAACTTATTTTGTCCTTTTAGACTAAAAGAGAAACTGAGAATTATTATTATGAATAGAATTTTTTTCATGAGATGTTTAAATATTACTTTATAATTCTAACTCTTTAATAGGATCCCAATAATAGGAATTAAAATTGATTATTTTATCTTTCTGAATTTTCATTCCCTCTGATTCTAAAAGATTTTTCATTGCATTGGGATATGGAAAATGATTTTTCCCCGTTAATAGTCCGTCACGGTTTACAACTCTATGTGCTGGAACATTATTTAGTGTATGAGAATTATTCATTGCCCATCCAACTACACGTGCACTTTTAGTAGTTCCTAAATATCTAGCTATTGCTCCATAAGATGTAACTTTTCCTTTGGGAATTAATTTGACTACTTCGTAAACATCTTGAAAAAATTGTGATTTCATTTTTAATAAAATTTGCAGAGGAGGAGGGATTCGAACCCCCGGTACCTTGCGGTACAACGGTTTTCAAGACCGCCGCATTCGACCACTCTGCCA
>JAPYTU010000104.1 GCA_029940715.1 Cytophagales bacterium | reverse complement strand
CTACAAAAACAATGTATGGTATGAATACTACATCCTATATATTAAGTAGTAAATTGTTTGAGGGAGATACTAATTTTATACAAGTTGATTCATCATTAAATAATTTTGAAAAATTTTCTGTTTTTGAAAAAAATAAAATGAGATTTCAAAATCTTGGAAATCTTGGTACACCTCTTGAAGATTTGTTTGACAGGACACCTAAATTATTTAATATTTCTTCAGGATTTAATTCTTTAGATTCATATTATAACGTTATTAGAAATAATAAATTTTATAATACAAAATCACCATTTATTGATCTGGAACTAATTTTAGGAGGTAAAGGGAGAAATAAAGTAGATTTTCTTTTTACAAGGAACATAAACAAAAATTGGAATATAGGATTTGATATACATAGAATTACTTCTGATAAGCAGATAGGTGCAACTAAAACAAAAGGAGATAGAAATGTTAATTCTTCAGCATTTAATTTTTTTGTTTATCATGAATCAAAAAATAAAAAAGTTAAACTTTTTTCAAGTTTTTTAAATTTTAGTCATCAAATATTAGGAACAGGGGGAATTGATCTTGAGATTGAGGATTTACCATTAGAATATTTTTTATATAATGATTCTGAAGTAAGACTTTCAAAAGTTGAAAATAATGATAAAAGGAAGAGTTATAATGTATTTTTTGAATATAAATTATTAAAAAAGTTTAAGGTTTATGCTAATGTTGAGTACTATAATCAAAATATATCCTATAATGATGATAATCTGTCTTTAAATGTTTTTTATTATGATTCTATACTTAATGATAATGTGGTAACCGCTGATTCTTTTAAATTAAGTTCTCTTAGAAATAGAATAGGAATTAAAGGTTCAATTGCTAAAATAGAGTACAATTTTTATGCTAACTATAATTTATTGAATTATAAATATTCTTTAGATTCATTAAAAAGTAATATAAATGAAAACTTTATAGGTGGAAAACTAAGATTTAAAAAAGAAAAATTTGAAGTTAATAGTTCTATTAATCTTAAATCAAATGGTAATTATCAATTTATAGGTAAGGTTAATAATAAATTTTTTGATGCCTCATACACTAGTGGACTTTATAACCCTAACATATTAGAGAATTATTATAATGGAAATCATTACTATTGGAATAATAATTTTAAATCTAAGTTCGTAAATAAACTATCTTTTAATGTAAAAGTAGATTATAAAAATATTTTCTTTTCACCCAGGATAGAGCTGGTATCAATAAATAATTATATTTATTTTTCAAATTCTAAAATGCCAATTCAAAATGATGATATGATTAATTATAATATTCTTGGGTTTGATTTAAAGTTAGGATTATTTAATAATTTGATAAAGTTTGAAAATGAATATTATTATTCTATCGTGGGTGAATCAAGTAAAGGAATTATAAAATTACCAACTCATCATAATTATTCAAGTATTTATTATACTAGTAAGTGGTTTAATAATTCAATTCCTGTACAGTTTGGAATAAATATTTACTATAGATCTAAGTATTTTGGGGATGCTTATGATCCAATCATACAAAATTATTACATACAAGATAGTTTTAGGTTAGAAAATTATTTTAGAACAAATATTTTCTTTTCAATGCAAGTTAAAAATTTAAGAATTTTTGCAAAAATGACACATTTTAATCAATTTGATACATATGGTGGTTATTTTGTAACGCCTTACTACCCTGGACAAAATAAAGTTCTCGATCTTGGGTTTAGATGGTATTTTTTTAATTAATACGTATCTTTAATGAAATAAAATAATTTTTATGAAAAAATTTTTTCTTCTTTTAATATTCTTTTCAATTTCTTTTTTTTCCCATTCTCAAACTTATATAAAAGGGAATGCAACGTATGCATTATTTGCAATACCTAGTTTTGGTATTGAGGTAGGAATTGGTGAGAAAACAACATTTCAACTTGATGCTACTATGTCTTTTTGGAATTCTATAACACTTGGTTCAAAACCAAATTTTCAAAAGAGACCTTTTATTTTTAATTATGTATTTCCAGAATTTAGATACTATTTTAAAGAGAAAAATGATGGTTTTTATCTTGGAGCACACACTGGTGCTGGAATGTTTAAATTATCTAAAAACAATAGTTATGCATCAAATAATATTTATCAGTATGGTTATATATTTTTTACTGGTATAACGACTGGTTATCAGTGGAAATTTAAAGAAAGGTGGTCATTGGATTTATTTTTAAGCGGAGGATGGTCAAATGCTAATTATCAAGCATTTAGTAGGGATACAGAATTAAGGGTTGATAATGATTGTCATGCATTAGGTTTGTGTCCGACTAATATAAGAAAAGGTTATAATTACAGTGCTCAATGGATTCCATATAGAGGTGGTCTTATGATTGGTTATAAATTAAATTAATATAAAATTTTTGATTTCATTTCTATTTGAGATAGAATAATCTTTATATTTATGATTTTTCAACAAAACCTAACAACATGTCAAATTCTAGAAGAAATTTTATAAAAAAGTCTGCTATTGGTTTATCAGCTATTCCCACTTTGGGATTTATTTCTAAATCAAATAAAGAATCATTATCAAACATTAAAAGTTCATTATCTGATTTATCTGATAATTCATATTGGAGTGAAGTAAGAAACTTGTTTCCAACAAAAAAAAATCAAACTTATTTTAATAATGGCACACTAGGTGTTCAACCAAACTACGTATTAAACAGTGTAATTAAGGACATGCAAAATAATGCTATAAATGGTGCAGAAACTGATTATAAGGGCAATGGACCAAATTTATTATCGGGTTATGCTGATTTTATATCAATAAGAGAAAAAATAGGGAAAATTATTAATTGTGATTATAAGGAAATTTCACTTATTCAAAATGCTACTTTTGGAATGAATTTTGTTGCCAATGGTATAGATTTAAAAAAAGGTGATGAAGTAATTAATACTGATCAGGAACATGGTGGTGGTTTTGCTGCTTGGAGACAGTTGGCTAAACGCAAAGGAATTGTATATAAACAAGCACATATTCCAGTTCCTGTTAATAGCAAAGAAGAGATCATTAACTCAATTGTAAGTTTAATTACCAAAAAGACTAAATTAATTGCTGTTCCTCATATAGTATCTGTTTATGGAACGGTTATGCCTATAAAAGAAATTTGTTCTGTAGCTAAAAGTAAAGGTATTTTTACCGTTATAGATGGAGCCCAAACCGTAGGACAAATTGATGTTAATGTAAAAGATTTAGGTTGTGATGCTTATTATTCAAGTTTACACAAATGGTTACTTTCTCCTGCTGGAAATGGAATACTGTATTTAGATAAATCAATATCAAGTACTATCTGGGCAACTTTATCGAGTTATAATTGGGATAATAACACTGATATTGGTTTTAAGTTACAGCAGTCAGGAACTGGAAATCCTTCGCTTCTTGTAGGTTTAGAAGCATCTTTAGATTTTTTTAATATGATAGGAAAAGAGAAGTGGTTAAATAGAATTAAGTTTTTAGGAAAGTTTTTAAGAGATAATCTTAAAACTCTTGATAACGTAGATTTAATTTCTTCTAGTAATGAAATTTTGTGTGCGGGTTTAACTACTTATAAAGTAGAAGGGGTGACGGGTCCTGAATTACAGAAAGTTATGTGGGACAAAGAAAGATTGCAACCCAGATCTGTAGGAAAAGAACTTCTTAGACATTCTGTACACATATATAATAGTGAAGATGAAATATCTAGGGCTATTGAAGTTATAAAAAATATTTGATGACAGAATTAATCAATTTTTTTTCAGATGTTCCATTAAGTTTTAGAACATCAATATTATTAGGTGGAATAGTATTTTTTTGGGTACTTGAAGGTATGATACCGCTATATTCTTTTAGGTACAAAAAAATTAATCATGCTCTTTTAAATATATTTTTTACTACAACAACAGCTATTATAGGGTTTGGCTTTGCTTTTTTATTACTGAAATCAACATTATATGTAGAAGGTGAACAAATAGGTGTCATTCATATTTTTA
>JAPYTU010000103.1 GCA_029940715.1 Cytophagales bacterium | reverse complement strand
TATAAAGTGGCTAAAAGAAAAGCTCGAATTGGACGTAATCCTAGAACAGGAGAGCAAATCCAAATTTCAGCTTCTCAAAAAGTAAAATTTTTGCCTGCTAAAGCACTTAAAGAAGTATTCAATAAATAATTAAAGTTTTAACAGTCTTATTACAGAAATGTAATAAGGCTGTTTTATATGTATTTTTTGTATGTTTATTTTCCTTATTAAACAAGGTTTTTAGATGTTACTCATTTTCCTTCCACAGTTTTTTATAATCTATAAACGGTGACAAACCATAGCTCGAATTAACATTTGTAAAATGAACTGATAAACTTTTCAAGGGAGATATGCAAATTTCGCTTTTATAAATCTCATTTATGTATTTCTCGAATGGATCGTGCCTATCTAGGCAAGTTTTATAAAAATTATCCCAATATTTTTCTAAAAAAATTTTACTTGTCATAAATGTACATAAAGTCTCATTAACTGTGCGCCAGTGCCTTTTGTTACCAATTAAAATATTAGTTTTTTGATTATTCATATACAAATAGGGATAATCTGCTGGACACATAAAAATCTCACTATTTATTTGAGAAGATATTCTCTCATAGGATGCTATCATTTCTTCCATCATTGGCTCAAAGTGTATATAATCGTCTTCAACAAAAAAAACTAAATCATCAGCATTTTCTTTAGCAACTTCATAACAACAAAGTAAACTTGAAAGGTTTGAATATGTTTGTTCGTTTTTTTGCTCTTTAATTACTTTTCTGTATTTGTCATGATTTAATTTGGTGATATTTATATCGAAATTATTATTGTTAGTTAAATTTTTAATTTTATTTAAATTAGCTTCATCAGTGTTATCATCAATAATTATCAATTTAATTTTAACATCAGGATATTTTTCTTTACAAAAATTAATTGATTTTAAAAGTGAATTTAGAGATCTTAAAGTATATTCAATTTTTGGTAATTCAAATAACCTTTTTTTGTTTTGATCCCAAATTTCAATATTACTATTTGTTCTAAACAAAACCAATATAGATTTAACTTTTCTTGAAATTTTAACTTCACCCAAAGGAAGAACAATAGATTTTTCATTTAGTATTGACAAATCTTCATTAAGCTGTTTATCAAGCGTTGGTGATGTAAAATCATTTTGATCAATTATTTCATAACCCATAATTTTAGATAGTTTAATAAATAATTTTCTTATGATGTTTTTTTTCATTATATTTTTTATATTGTTTATGATATATTAAGTATAATACTATGATTATTAAATCACCACAAACTCTAGTTTCTGAAGCTTTAAAAGTAGTAAAAACCATTACGCCAGAAGAAGCATTGAAATTAGCTAGCGAAAATAAATGTAATTTAATCGATATTAGGAATGAAGTAGAACTTCAAAAGCTTGGTAGTATTGAAAATTCTTTCCATATACCTAGGGGTTTATTAGAATTTTCTATTCACCCAGAAAGCGCTTATGTTCAAAATAATCAATTAGATCTAAATAAAGAAATCGTATTATTTTGTGCAGCAGGAGGTAGATCTGCGCTAGCGGCAAAGACACTTAAAGAAATGGGCTTTGATAATGTATCGCATATTGAAGGTGGTTTTGGATTAATGAAACAAAAGGGTTTCAAAATTAAAACTTAATCATAAAGAGTTATTCTTTTTGCATAGAAAATTCTTATTAACCAATAAATAAAAATTCCAAAAGGACCAGTAAAATAAGTTATAACCAAAGGAACAAATACAAGAATTTTAGACATGGATAACTTTCTACTGTCATTAATTATCCAAGATCCACAAAATAAATTAATTGCAAGAAAGTGTGTCCAAAAAATTATTAAAAAACCTCTATCATTAAATAATTCATTTAATGAATCTAAGCTTAAATACAAATTAAAATTATCTATGAAATTGTATTCAGAAATATAAAAATAATAAACTAAATATAAGTAAATTATGCTTAGTACAAAAATTGGAAAAATTGAACTAACAAAAACGCTACAAACTTTTGAATTTGGAAAAAATATTAGAATAAACCAGAATGGAATTACACCTATATTTAACCATAAATAGATCATATCAATTGTAAAGAAAGTAGAAATTTGTTCGGTCATAAGAAAATGTATTATATTACAACAATCAATGATTCCTATTAAAAATAAAAAAAAAAATTTAGAAGCTACCGTTGAAGAAATGCGCAATTTTTCTTTTGCTTATATTGAAAAGTATGCTCCATCCAAACAGCAAGTAAAGACTTATTTATTAAAAAAATATCTTAAAGCAAATATACCAACTATAAATAAATCAAATATTACTGATCTTATTAACGTTGTTCTTGAGGATTTAGAAAAAACAAAATTTATAAATGATAAATTCTATTCAAGTTCAAAAGCTAAAAGTTTAATACAAAGAGGTAGTTCTATTAATAAAATAAGGAACTATTTATTATCAAAAGGGATTAATGACAAATATGTCACAAAAACTTTAGATGAAATTAAAGCTAATAACGAGGATCAAGATTTTTTTTCTGCTATTAAAGTATGCAAAAAGAAAAGAATAGGCCCTGCTAGAGATGAAAACAATAGACCTTTATTTTATAAAAAAGATATGGGAATTTTAGCAAGATCTGGTTTCAATTTTGATACATCAAAAAGAGTTATGAGTTTAGAAAAAAATGAATATTTAAAGATAATAAATTTACTTTAATTTTTTTTTATTTTTTTATTTAGATTATAACTTATTTTATTTTTAATATAATTTTTTACAAAAACAAAAACTAAAAGACCAAAAATAGATACTGAAACAATTATTATTAGTATTATTCTTAATTGTTCACTCATTATAGCAATGAAGATCTTTTTAGAATTAAACTTGGATTTTTAAAATCTTTTTTTCCATATAAAATTTCTTTGTTTTCAAAATCTGTAATTATGCCTCCAGCATTTTTAAGTATAGCATGACCCGCTGCAATATCCCATTCACAAGCTCTAGGTTCAGCTACATATAAATCGTATTCACCTGTAGCAATAACACAAAATTTAAATGAGCTTTTCATCTTAATATGTTCAGTAACATTAAATTTTTTATACCAATCTTCAATGACAGGTTTTAATTTATTTGAGTAAGATACAGCTTTGACCTCTCCTTTTTTTGTTAGTTTAGCACAATCAAGTTTCTTTTCTTTATTATTTATTAATTCAAAACATTTACCTTCATGAAATGTGTAAAAAAGTCTTTTTTTTGCGGGTGCATAAATAATTCCAACTTCAGGTTTATTATTTATTATTAGCCCTGCATTAATTGTAAATTCATCTCTGTCGTTTATGTAATCATGCGTACCATCTATAGGGTCTATTAACCAAAAAGTTTTTAAATTTTCATTTGATTTATTTAAAGAAGATTCTTCTGAAACAATTGGAATTTTAGGGGTTATTTTTTCAATTTTACTAGTTATTAATTTATTCACTTCAATATCACCATTGGTAACTGGCGTGTTATCTATTTTTATTTCTTTTTTTAAACCTTGTTTTCTCAATTTAAGAGAAATATTTCCAGCTTCTTCAAAAGAAGATATTAAATTTTCAGTTATTTCTTTTTTTCTTTCTTCAAGCATTTTTTATATATTTTTCTAATTCAATATTTTCTGCATTAATTACTTTTTTTCCTACATTTTGAAAATTAACAGTAATTTTATTATTAATTATTGATTGTACTTGTCCAATTCCCCAATCTTTATTTAAAGGATTAATTACTTTGTCTCCTGGCTCAAATTCTAAAATCATTTTATGTACCTTATAATAGAAATCAGTATAAATAACATCAATGACTGTAAAAAAAAATTCAATCGGTTTAAGCAAAGATCCAAAAGAAACAACAGTAGTTGTAGCAATGTCTGGGGGCGTTGATTCATCGACAGTAGCAGGAATAATGAAAAACCAAGGATATAAAGTTATTGGAATTACATTAAAATTATATGATGACACAAAAGAAGTTTCAAAATCGAAACAGTGTTGTGCAGGACAAGATATTTTAGATGCAAAAAGGGTAGCTGACAAATTAGGAATTGAACATAATATCTTATATTACCAAAATAAATTTAAGTCAGGAGTTGTAGATAATTTTGTTAAAAGCTATTTAAATGGCGAAACACCAATTCCATGTATTCAATGCAATCAAACTGTAAAATTTAAAGACTTATTT
>JAPYTU010000019.1:18555-25259 GCA_029940715.1 Cytophagales bacterium | reverse complement strand
AGCTATTGCACTTATGCTGTCTAAACAAAAAGCACATATAACACTAGTAGCAAGAGATGAAACTAAGTTAAAAAGTGTTCTTAAAGAATTAGATAGCTCAGATAATCAAAAGCATAATGTTATTGTTGCTGATTTTAATGATCCTGATAAATTAAAAACCCATATTAATACTTTCTTATCCGAAGGCTACAATGCAGAAATATTAATAAATAATACTGGAGGACCACCAGCTGGACAAATAATGGATGCAAAAAAAGAAGAATTTGACCAATATCTCTCTATGCATCTTCATTGCAGTCACATTTTAGTTAAAGCATTAGTACCTCATATGAAAAAATCAAAATTTGGGAGAATAATAAATATAATTTCTGTTTCTGTAAAAGCACCAATACAAAACTTAGGTGTCTCTAACACTGTAAGATGGGCTATGGCAAGCTGGTCTAAAACATTATCTTTTGAACTAGCAAAATTTGGAATTACAGTAAACAATATATTACCTGGATTTACAATTACAGAAAGATTAAAAGATTTAATTAAATCTAATGCAATAACATACAATAAAACAGAAAGAGAAATTAAAAACGAATATAAATTAAAAATACCTTCAGCAAGATTTGCTAATCCCGAAGAAATAGCAAGTGCTACTTGTTTTTTATGTAGCAATGAAGCTAGTTATATTAATGGAATTAACTTACCAGTAGATGGTGGTTACTCTGTTACTTTATAAGGAAAAATATTAAAAATGATATATTAAACTATTCAAAAATTAACTTCCAAAATCATCAAATCTGATATTTTCATCGGGAATTCCCATATCTTCTAACATCTTCAATACTGCTTGATTCATTAAAGGAGGACCACAAAGGTAATATTCAACATCTTCTGGTTCAGAGTGAGATTTTAAATAATTATCATAAAGAACTTGATGAATAAAACCTACATAGCCATCTTTATTATCATCCATATTCTTTTTTATAGACCAATCATCTTCAGGTAATGGTTCAGATAATCCTACAAAAAATCTGAAATTATTAAATTTTTCTTCAATTTTCTTGAAATGATCCATATAAAACAATTCTTTTTTTGATCTTCCCCCATACCAATAAGAAACTTTTCTTTGCGTTTTTTCAGTATGAAATAAATGAAAAATATGAGATCTAAGAGGAGCCATTCCTGCCCCACCACCTATATAAATCATTTCTCTTTGAGTATTATTAATATGAAATTCTCCATAAGGTCCAGAAATAAAAATTTTATCCCCAGGATTTCTAGAAAAAGTATAAGAAGAACATATTCCAGGATTTAAGTCCATCCATTTATTATTTTTCCTATCCCATGGTGGAGTTGCGATTCTAATATTAAGCATCATCATATTTCCCTCAGCAGGATGATTAGCCATAGAATAAGCTCTAAAAATAGGTTCATCATTTATCATTTTTAATGGCCACAAATTAAACTTATCCCACTCCTCTTTAAAAACATCATTTTTGTGACCTAATTCTGGATGTGGTGTTATATCTATTTTAGCAAAATCTACTTCTGTTTCAGGTACATCAATTTGTATATAACCACCTGACTCAAAATCTAAAATTTGACCTGGAGGTAACTTTACAACAAGCTCTTTAATAAAAGTTGAAACATTATAATTTGAAACCACTTCACATTCCCATTTTTTTATACCAAAAATTTCTTCAGGTATTTCAATTCTCATATCTTGTTTTACTTTAACCTGACAAGAAAGTCTAACTCTATCTGCTTGTTCTGTTCTAGATAAATGACCAATTTCTGTTGGAAGTACATCACCAGCACCATCTATAATTCTACACTTGCACATAGCACAGGTTCCACCTCCTCCACAAGCAGAAGGCAAAAACATTTTTTGTGATGATAATGTAGATAATAATGTTCCTCCTGCAGCTGCAATTAAAGGATTATCTTCGTCCCCATTAATTACTATATTCACATTACCGGATTGAACTAATTTAGATTGAGCAAAAAGTAAAATAAAAACTAAAAATAAAATTATTATTGAAAAAGCAATAACAGAAGTTGCAATCAATGTCACCGATACAAAATTTAATTCAATTTTCCACAAATATAAAACAGAAAAAAATTAGTTTATCTCTTAATTTAAAAAAATAAAAATTAGTTTTTAAGTAGTTTTAACAACTTAGAAATTTTAGTTTTTAAATCTCTTCTATCAACTATAAAATCTAAAAATCCATGTTCAAACACAAATTCTGAACGTTGAAATCCTTTAGGTAAATTGGATCCTATTGTTTCCTTAATAACTCTTGGTCCTGCAAAGCCTATTAATGCTCCAGGCTCAGCAATATTAAAATCTCCAAGCATTGCAAATGACGCAGAAACACCCCCAGTTGTTGGGTCAGTCATAAGTGATATATAGGGTATCTTCTCTCTTGATAATAAAGCTAATTTTGATGATGTTTTAGCCATTTGCATTAATGAATAAGTTGACTCCATCATTCTAGCTCCACCAGATTTAGAAATAATCATCAAAGGAATTTTATTTTTTAATGAATAATCTATTGCTCTAGATATTTTTTCTCCAACTACAGATCCCATAGATCCACCAATAAAGGAAAAGTCCATGCATGATATAACAATATCATAATTATTAATTTTTCCTACACCAGTTTTAATTGCATCTTTTAAACCAGTATCTTTTTGAGATTTATCAACCCTTCCTTTATATGACTTAGTATCTACGAACTTTAAAGGATCAGAAGATGATAAATCTTTATCCAATTCTTCAAAAGATTTATTATCGAATAAAATTTCGAAATACTCTTTGGATCCAATCCTTACATGATAATCATCTTCAGGACATACGTATGAATTATTTTTTAATTCTCTAATATGTATAATAGAGCCTCCTGGAGTTTTATACCACATCCCATCAGGCAACTCTTTTTTTTGAGTAGAAGGCGTATTAATATTCTTTTTTTTCCTTTTAAACCAATTCATCGCATAAAGTTAGGTATTTAATCTACTTCCTCATAATCTACAAAATCTCCTTCACCGTCTAAAATTCCCTTCTTATTTTTATTTGGTTCACTCTCAATATTAATACCATCTTTATAAATCTTTTTTTTAGAAGAAAAATTTTTTACAATAAATTGTTTTAATAAAAATGTTGAAATTTTATAGACAACATAAATAACCAATAATAATATGAGAAGAAATTTAAACATTTTTTATTTACTAAGATAAAGATTTCTTTTAGAGTATATTTCAAGGAAATAATCATCCATTAAATCATCAATAAAATGGATGGATTCACCGGTTGACTTCATTTCAGGACCTAATTCTTTATTAACATTTGGAAACTTATCGAATGAAAATACAGGTTCTTTTATAGCATATCCATTTTTATATGGTTTCATTTTAAAATCTGATAACTTTTTCTTTCCTAATATTACCTTAACTGCATAGTTAACATACGGCTCTCTATATGCCTTAGAAATAAATGGAACTGTTCTAGATGCTCTTGGATTCGCCTCAATTATATATACTTTATCATCCTTTATAGCAAATTGTATATTTATTAATCCAACAGTTTTTAATTCTAAAGCAATCTTTTTAGTATACTTTACAATTTGATTCATTACAAAATCACCCAAACTATAAGGTGGAAGTACTGCATTAGAATCTCCAGAATGAATACCAGCAGGTTCTACGTGTTCCATAATTCCAATAATATAAATTTCTTTACCGTCACAAATAGCATCAGCCTCTGCCTCTATAGCACCTTCTATAAAATGATCTAATAAGATTTTACCATTTGGTTTATCTTTTATTAAATCCACAACATGCTCTTCCAATTCTTTATTATTAATAACAATTTTCATTGATTGCCCTCCTAATACATAAGATGGTCTAACCAATAAAGGAAATCCTATTTTTTTTGATACCTCTATAGCATCAGTAGCCGATTCAATAGTACCATATTCTGGATAAGGTATTTTATTTTTTTTAAGCATATCAGAAAATCTACCCCTATCCTCTGCTAAATCAAGTGCATTATAACTTGTCCCTAATATTTTAATTCCATATTGATCTAATTTTTTAGATAATTTAAGTGCTGTTTGACCACCTAATTGAACAATAACACCTATTGGTTTTTCATGAAGAATTACTTCATATAAATGCTCCCAAAAAACAGGCTCAAAATATAATTTGTCAGCAATATCAAAATCTGTCGATACAGTTTCAGGATTACAGTTTATCATAATTGTTTCATAACCACATTCTTTTGCTGCTAAAATTCCATGAACACAACAATAATCAAATTCAATTCCTTGACCAATCCTATTTGGACCAGAACCAATAACTATTATTTTTTCTTTTTCTGAAACCACTGATTCATTTTCATCTCCAAAAGTCGAATAATAATATGGTGTTTTAGCCTCAAATTCTGCAGCACATGTATCTACTAGTTTATAGTTTCTTTTAATACCAAATTTTTGTCTTTTATTAAAAACTTCACTTTCCAAACATCCAATTATATGAGCTATCTGTCTATCAGCATATCCTTTCTGTTTAAGTAATTTCAAATAATCTTTTGGTATTGAACTAATGTCATACTTTATAACATCATTCTCAAGCAAAACTAATTCTTCAATCTGATTTAAAAACCACTTATCTATTTTTGTAATTTGTTGAATTGTATTAAATGGCAATCCTAATTTTAAAGCATCATATATATGAAATAATCTATTCCAACTTGGATTTTTTAAACTATTCAATAATTTATTTTGATCTTTTAACTCTCTACCATCTGCTCCCAATCCATTTCTTTTAATTTCTAAAGACTGGCAAGCTTTTTGTAAGGCTTCCTGAAAGTTATTTCCAATTCCCATAGCCTCCCCAACTGATTTCATTTGAAGACCTAACTTTCTATCCGAACCTTTAAACTTATCAAAATTCCATCTAGGAATTTTAACAATAACATAGTCTAAAGCAGGTTCAAAAAATGCAGAAGTTGTTTTTGTAATTTGATTTTTTAATTCATCTAAATTATATCCTATAGCGAGTTTTGAGGCAATTTTTGCTATTGGATAACCTGTTGCTTTTGAGGCAAGTGCTGATGATCTAGAAACTCTAGGATTTATTTCAATTGCAATAATTGAATCATTTTCAGGATTTACAGCAAACTGGACATTACATCCTCCAGCAAATTTTCCTATACCATTCATCATCTTAATAGCAAGATTTCTCATTTTTTGATACAAAGTATCTGGAAGTGTCATAGCTGGAGCTACAGTAATAGAATCTCCAGTATGAATTCCCATAGGATCAAAATTTTCTATAGAACAAATAATAATAACATTTCCAATATTATCTCTTAATAATTCTAATTCAAATTCCTTCCATCCTAAAACACTCTGCTCAACTAAAACTTCATGAATAGGAGATTTATTAAGGCCATAATCTAAAGCATTATCAAAATCTTTATCTTCTTCAACAAAACTACCCCCAGAACCTCCCAAAGTAAATGAAGGTCTAATTACTAAAGGAAATCCAATTTTTTGAGCTATTTCTTTACCCTTTAAGAAAGATTTTGCAATCTCTCCCTTACAAACATTTATCCCTAAATCATTCATTTTCAATCTAAATAATTCTCTATCTTCTGTTGTATTAATTGCATCAACATTAACACCAATCATTTTTACTTTATACTTTTCCCATATTTTAGCATTTTCACATTCAATAGCTAAATTAAGAGCTGTTTGCCCCCCCATTGTAGGTAGTACAGCATCAATATCATGTTTTTCTAATATCTCAATGATAGATTGTTTAACTAATGGTTTGAGATAAATATTATTGGCAGTAACCTCATCAGTCATGATAGTTGCTGGATTGGAATTAATTAGTGTTACTTCTATTCCTTCTTCTCTAAGTGAACGAGATGCTTGAGAACCAGAATAATCAAATTCACATGCTTGACCAATAATAATAGGACCTGAACCAATAATGAGAACTGAACTGATTTTGTTGTCTCTTGGCATTTGAAATTTATTTTGCAATATAAATTGTTATTGTGAGAATTGTAAAGACTTAACTAAGAAAATTAAATTATTTAAATAAATTGACTTAATTATTTTTTATCAAAGATGACAATGATACCTTATAAATATTTATATATTTGCGGACTAAAATTTGTATAATGTTAATGGACGAGTTCCATATAAACAGTAAAATAAAATTATGGCAGTAAAAATTAGATTATCAAGAAGAGGAAGAAAAAAATTAGCAATTTTTGATATTATTATCGCAGATGCAAGATCTCCTAGAGATGGAAAAATCATTGAAAAAATAGGCACTTATAATCCAAACATTAATCCAGCTCAAATTATTTTAGATGAAACAAAAGCTCTTGAATGGTTAATGCAAGGTGCACAACCAACTGATACAGTAAGAGCTATTTTATCCTATAAAGGAATATTACTTAGAAAACATCTTCAAATAGGTGTTAATAAAAAAGCAATAACTCAAGAAGAAGCAGACAAGAAATTTAATGCCTGGTTAAAAGAGAAAGAAGCAAAAATTAATAAAAAAATTGAATCTATTGAAACTTCTAAAAAAGAAGTAGACAAGAAAAAATTAGAAGATGAAAAAGTTGCTAATAAAAAGACATTGGACAAAATCAAACAAAAACTTGAAGAAGCTCCTGCTAAAGA
>JAPYTU010000019.1:10846-18455 GCA_029940715.1 Cytophagales bacterium | reverse complement strand
AGCGAAAGTAGAAACTCCCGCTAAGGAAACTAAAGAAGAAGCTCCTGCTAAAGAAGCGAAAGTAGAAACTCCCGCTAAGGAAACTAAAGAAGAAGCTCCTGCTAAAGAAACAAAGGAGAAAAAAGAAAAAGGTAATAAATAATTCTTTTTATGGAATATACCCAAATAGGATATATCTCCAAACAACACGGGTTACGAGGAAATTTATTATTCAACCTTTTACATGACTATAAAATTAGCATTACAAAAATCAAATATTTATTTGTTGAAATTAAAGCAAGTAAAGTTCCTTTTGAAATAGATAAAATAATATTTTCCAAAAATCAATCATATATTATAAAATTTAAAAATTATAATAATAGAGAAAGGACAAATCAATTTATAAGTAAAAATATATTTCTTGAAAAAAAATACATTCAAAAAAATGATGATGAGTTAATTAAAATAATTAATTATAAAATAATTAAACATGAAACTGAAATAGGAGAAATAAAAAATTTTTTTATAAATAAACAAATTATTTTATTCTGTCAAATAGATAATAAAGAAGTTTATATACCTTATGTAGAAAAATTTATAAAAAAAATTGATCATAATAAAAAGAAAATATATGTTGAACTTCCAAATGAGATATTAAATATGAATTAAATGATGCATATTGATATAATTAGTTGCCAACCAAAATTACTTGATAGCCCTTTAAATCATAGTATTATAAAAAGAGCTCAAGAAAAAAATATAGTAAATATTAAAATTCATGATTTAAGAAATTTTAGTCTTGATAAACACAAAAAAGTAGATGATTACGCTTTTGGTGGTGGTGGTGGAATGGTACTCCAAATAGAACCTATATATAGGTGTATTAAAAGTTTAGAAGAAAAAAAGAAATATGATGAAATTATATTTATGACACCTGATGGAAATAAACTAAATCAAAATCTTTCTAACCAATTATCTCTAAAAAAAAATCTTATTATACTTTGTGGACATTATAAAGGAATTGATGAAAGAATAAGAGAATATATTATAACAAAAGAAATAAGTATAGGAGATTATGTCTTAACTGGTGGAGAATTACCAACAGCTATATTAATTGACTCTATATTAAGACTAATTCCAGGAGTAATAAATAATGAATCCGCAGCATTATCTGATTCTTTTCAAGATAATTTATTAGGTCATCCAAATTATTCTAGACCCTCTAATTTTAAAGGATGGAAAGTTCCTAAAATATTATTATCTGGAAATCAAAAAAAAATTGACGAATGGAGAATAAATAAGTCTTATAAAAAGACAAAATCTAAAAGACCAGATTTACTTAAATAATGAAAATAATAAATTATTTATTAAAATATAATCTGTATGAATTACAGATTATAAGCAGAAGAAAAAGAAGAAAAAGTCAAAAATAGTAACACAACTAATAATCCAATTATTATTCTTTTTATCGTCTTTACTTTATATGATTTTTTTAAAGTTGGAATATACATAACAAAATTATTAATTGTCTTAATATTAAGGCAATGTTAAGAAATTGTTAAGAAATATCCAAATAGTGCTTATTCAAACTAATTACAAAGGAATTATTTAAAATAAATATTAATAAATTATATAAATCTGAAAATTACAATCTAATATTAAAAGCAATTAATAAAACATTCCTATAGCTCCAATCAACAGCATTATCTGATGATTTTCTATTTGCTTCTAATAAATAACTTGGTTTTATCTTAAAAGGAGTATTATTAATTTTTATGTTAATTCCTAGACTAACTCTATCTCTGACCAATTGCTTTTTTAAAATAAAAATTTCATTTTGAAAGAAAGGATTAAAATTATCCCAAATATTAAGAGAATATGAAGATCTAAGTCTAAATCGAAATGCATTATCACCTAACTCTTTTATACGATATTCATTTCGAAGTCTTAATTTTAAATTATCATTAAACTTATATGAAAAATCTAAATGAGGCCTAAATTCAGAAACTCTATTTTCTTTTTTTATTTCATAAATTTCTCTATAAAACCCTCCAATTATCAATTTATTAATCTTATAACTCATACCAAAATCAACGTGTGATGATCTTAACTGACTATCTTCATGACTATATTTATTTTTATACTCAAACTTTAATTCTATATTTTTCTTAACTTTTCCAGCTATATCAAAGGTAGACCAATTTTCAAAATTTGTTTGAGATTTAACATCTGCAAATAAAAAGAATAAAAAGAATATTAATAATAATTTTCTAAATACAAAAAAATATTTTTCTTTCATATCTACAATTCTATCTATTATAATTAGCTCATTTGTTAAATTAGGGTTAAGAAATTATTATTATTATTAAATAGATAAAATCAATATTTAGAAAATATTAACTATTTAAAGATTAATTTTTCCTCTAAACACTTCCTGTGGAGAGCCAATTAAAAAAATATTTGAAAATTTATTTTTTTTATTTTTATTAAAAATAACCTTTAATTTACCTCCCTTAGTTTTAACAGAATTTATCACTAAATTTTCCTTAATTGATGTAGCAACTACTGAGGCTACTGTTCCTGTACCACAACTTAAAGTTTCTCTATTAACTCCTTTTTCAAAAGTTCTAATGGAAATTGTTTTTTCCCCTTCTATAGATACTAGATTAATATTGCATAATTTTTTTTTATAAAAATTATGCTTTCTAATATTTTTATATTCTTTAATAATATTCAAATTTAATAATTCCCCATTTACAAATTTCACATGATGAGGTGCTCCAGAATTCAAATAATATCCATTATCAAGTTTTTTATACTTATCAATATCTTTCATTTTTAAATGAATATCATTTTCAATTATTGCCGTATGAATCCCATCAAATGCTTTAAAAAGACAATCTTTATGAACAAATTTTTTTTTTTTAAAAAATGTAGAGCACACAAACTTCCATTGGCACAAAAACTCAAAGAACCATCAGGATTATAAAATATAATTTCAAAATCCATTCCTAATACAGAACTCAAAATAATTAAACCGTCTGAACCAACACCAAAACTATAATCACATAATTTAATTATTTGACTTTTTAAAAGAGATGTTTTGTTTTTTAAATTATCTATTAAAATAAAAGAATTGCCTGATAATTGATACTTATAAAAATATAATTGCATTACAAAAAAAAATCTTTAAAGATTAATTCTAAAACTATATTTTTTCTTTAATCCTAGCAAGTTTACCTTTTCTTTTTCTTAAATAATATATTCTTGATCTTCTGACTTTACCTTTTCTAATTAATTCGATTCTTTCTATACTAGGAGAAAAAATAGGAATTATTCTCTCAACAGCAATAGAATCTGAAATTTTTCTAATAGTAAATGTTTCTCCATTAGAACCAACATTTTTTCTTTGAATAACCGTTCCTTGGAACTGTTGTATTCTCTCTTTATTTCCTTCTCTAATTTTTAGTAATACATTAATTGTATCACCAGCACCAAATTCAGGAAATGTTTTCCTCAACTCTACATTTTCTGTATTTAGTTTAATATCCATATTAGACATAATTTTATTTTGGTTGCAAATATAGGATTTTTTTAGTTTTACAAAATTTATTTCATGCCTTTTCCTGAGATTTTAAAAAAAGTTTAAATTCCTAAAAAAGAATTAAATAAGTCTAGTATAATTGATATTAATTAATTAATAATTAAAAGAATCATCCATTTAATACTTAATCTTTAATGTATAAATTTGAAGTAAATTTTATATAATGTTAGGCTTCTTAAATAAAGGTTTACGAAAAATACTAGGCTCTAAAAGTGAAAAAGACTTAAAAAAGCTACAACCATATGTTAATAAAATAAATGATGAGTATAATGTTTTATCAAAAATATCAGATCAAGATTTAAGAAATAAAACCAAATACTTTAAAGAAGAAATTAATAAAGAATTAGAACAAACATCTGAAGAAATTTTAAATCTAAAAAAATCTTACAAATCAGCAGGAGAAGAAATTGAAATAAAAGAAAATATTTTAAATCAAATTGACAAATTAAAAGAATCACAAATAAAAATTATAGAAGATAAATTAAATGAAATATTACCTCAAGCCTTTGCTGTAATTAAAGAAACTGCAAGACGTTTTTCTGAAAATAAACAATTAGAAGTTATAGCAGGAGATCATGACAGAAAATTATCACAAACTAAAGATAATATAGAAATAAAAGGCGATAAAGCCATATGGAAAAATGAATGGATAGTTGCGGGTAGTAAAATTTTATGGAATATGATCCATTATGATGTTCAATTAATAGGTGGAGTTGTTTTGCATCAAGGAAAAATTTCAGAAATGTCAACTGGAGAAGGGAAAACACTAGTTGCTACTTTACCAGCTTATCTAAATGCGTTATCTGGAAGAGGAGTTCACATTGTTACAGTAAATGATTACCTGGCAAAAAGAGACGCAGAATGGAATGCTCCAATTTTTGAATTTCATGAACTAACTATTGATTGTATAGATAAATATGAATCTAACTCTACAGAACGAATTAATGCCTATAAAGCTGATATAACATACGGAACTAATAATGAATTTGGATTTGATTATTTAAGAGATAATATGGTCAGAGAAAGTCACGAGCTAGTTCAAAGAGAACATAATTTTGTAATGGTGGATGAAGTTGATTCTGTTTTAATTGATGAAGCAAGAACTCCATTAATTATTTCTGGACCTATTCCAAAAGGAGATGAACATGAATTTTTTGATTTAAAACCAAGAATTCAACAATTATTTGATCTACAAAAAAAACTAATAACTCAATACTTAGCAGAAGCAAAAAAATTAATAGCTGCAAAAAATGAATCAGAGGGTGGGCTTTCTCTTTTTAGAGCACATAGAGGTCTTCCTAAATATAAACCGCTAATTAAATATTTAAGTGAATTAGGGACAAAAGCAACAATGCAAAAAATTGAAAATTATTATTTACAAGACAATTCAAAATTAATGCCTGAAGCTGATGAACCTCTATACTTTACTATTGAAGAAAAAAGCAATAGTATCCAACTAACTGAAAAAGGAATTGATACAATTACAAGTGCTAGTGAAGATCCTAAATTTTTTATAATACCTGATATAGGGACTGAAATAAATGCTGTTGAAAATTCAAATAAATCATTAGAAGACATAACAAAATCTAAAGACAAAATCATCCAAGACTATAGTATTAAAACAAAAAGAATCCATACTATAAACCAATTACTTAAAGCTTATTCCTTATTTGAAAAAGATCAAGAATATGTTGTTATGGATTCAAAAGTAAAAATTGTAGATGAACAAACTGGTAGAATAATGGATGGAAGAAGATATTCTGATGGACTTCATCAAGCAATTGAAGCTAAAGAAAATGTAAAAATTGAAGATGCATCTCAAACATATGCAACTATAACTCTCCAAAATTATTTTAGAATGTACAATAAATTATCAGGAATGACTGGTACAGCAGAAACTGAAGCTGGAGAATTTTGGGAAATTTATAAACTTGATTGTATTGTTATACCAACTAATCAAGAAATTGCAAGATCTGATATGGAAGACAAGGTATATAAAACAATAAAAGGAAAATTTAATGCTGTCATCAACGAAATATCTGAGATAAGAAATAATGGCAGACCAATTTTAGTAGGAACAACATCAGTTGAAATTTCAGAATTATTAAGTAGAATGCTTAATATGAAAAAAATCAAGCATCAAGTTTTAAACGCAAAAAAACATGCAAAAGAAGCAGATGTGGTTGCTGAAGCTGGTAAATCTGGAACTGTCACTATTGCTACTAATATGGCTGGTAGAGGAACAGATATAAAACTTACTAGCGAATCTAAAGAAAATGGTGGCCTTGCAATAATTGGTACAGAAAGACATGAGTCTAGAAGAGTAGATAGACAATTAAGGGGACGATCTGGACGACAAGGAGATGTTGGATCATCACAATTTTTTGTTTCTCTAGAAGATAATCTTATGAGACTTTTTGGTTCTGAAAGAATGATAAAAGTCATGGATAAAATGAATATGGACGAAGATGAAGTTATTCAACATAGTATGATAACAAAATCAATCGAAAGGGCTCAAAAAAAAGTAGAAGAAAATAATTTTGCTACTAGAAAAAGACTTCTAGAATACGATAATATAATGAACTCTCAAAGAGAAGTTATATACAAAAGAAGAAGAAATGCAATGCAAGGAGAAAGGTTAGACGTAGACATATTAAACATGTTATACGATACATGTGAAGATGTAGTATTAAGTGCAAAAGAGGCACAAAATTACAATGATTTCAGATTAAATTCTGTTACAATTCTAGGAATTGATTTTAATAAATTTTCTAAAGAAGAATTTGAAAAAGAAGAAGCAAATATAATTACAAATAATCTTTACGAAAAAGTCTTAAATAATTATAAAACAAAAAATGATCTTATAAAATCATCTTCCCTTCCCATTCTTAAAAAAATTAAAAAAGATAGAGGAGGAACAGTAAAAAATATCCTTATACCATTTACAGATGGGAAAAAACAAATAGGCGTTTCAGTTAATTTAGAAAAATCAATTGAAAATGAAGGAGGTATTATCATAGATGAAATGCAAAAAATTATTAGTCTAGGAATGATAGATTTTAATTGGAAAGAACACTTAAGAGAAATGGATGATTTAAAACAATCAGTACAGAGTGCAGTATATGAACAAAAAGACCCCTTAGTTATATACAAATTCGAGGGATTTGAGCTCTTTAAAAAATTTATTGCAAAAGTTAATCAAGACACTGTTTCTTTTTTAACAAAAGCTCAAATTCCTATTCAAAATTCTGATGAAGTTCAAGAAGCAAAAAAACTAAAAAGAAAAGAAAATTATGTAACAAAAAAAGAAGATGCTGGTTCTGGATCAGTTAATGAAAGAGATAAAACTTTAGGCCATAAAACTTCTCAAGTTCAAACTACACAACCAATAAAATCTCAAAAAATTTTTGGAAGAAATTCAAAAGTTTCTGTTATATATGAAGATGGGAGAATTATAAAAGATATTAAATTCAAAAAAGTTGAAACTGATATAAATGCTGAAAAATGTACAATAATTGAAGATTAAATATTTATGAAAAATTATATTATTTTAATATTTATTGTCTTTTTTTCTTGTAAAATTCAATCAAATAATTCTAGTATCAATAATAATCAAAAAGGATATTTTGAAGATTTATCATATACTAGAGATACTAAAAAAAACATCTCAAAAAGTAATTTTATACTTTCAAATAATAATAACACAACAGTGCCAACAATTATAAATGAATTAGACAGCGTTCTTAATATCATAAAATATGAAAATAAAAAAAATAATTATATAGAAGGATTCACAATACAATTATACTTAGGAGACAACAGAGTTCTTGCTGAAGAAACTGAAATTAAATTAAATAAATTAGATAGTTTAACTAAAAAAATAACAATTTTTACTCAACCAAATTACAGAGTTAAAGTTGGAAAATATTATAGTAGATTTAATGCCAATAGAGACTACAATAAATTCAAAAAAACATTTCCAAACGCAATAATAATTCCTGAAAAAATTAAAATACAATAAAGAAA
>JAPYTU010000019.1:8875-10746 GCA_029940715.1 Cytophagales bacterium | reverse complement strand
TTTGATGGTTTCGAAGTTTTATATTTTTCAAATAATTTTGAAGTTATTAACCAAACAATTGCCGCTACAGTAAAAGCAATAAAGTAACCAAAAAAACTTTTCTCTAAAATATTTGTAATAGAACTAGCCTTTGTAGCAAAAGCACTTAACAAGAGAATTGATGTTGATACTGGCATCTTAAATCTGGTCATAACTAATAAAGCAACAGGAGCAAATACTTGTAAAAATTTAAATTCTGTTGGAGCCTCATTTAACCCTTTAGATACTAACCTCTCATAACTTATATCTCCTCCATAATTCATCCAACTATAACTAACAGTAAAAAGAAAAATCCCTCCCATATATATCCACAAATAATACCATTTTTTATCCGAATTGGATGCAATAAAAGTTCCTATAGTTTGAATACTATCATTAGCTATTGCTGAATACGAGGCAAGAAAAAAAACAGTCCACATAGCTATTGCAGGATATGGATAAACTATCCAGCAAATGACTGTTAAAATTGAAGGAATTATTAATTCATTTTTTTGAAATTTCATTTAAGCAAAAGTATATGAATATATATCTGATAAATATTAATTCATATTAAATAAATGTTAAATGAATGTTAAGTAACATTTAATAAAAAGAAATTAACTTTACTATTGTAATATGATTAAAATAGATAAACTTATTGACTCAATAACATCTTTCCTTAAGGAAAGATTTGATATAATGAAAGTAGATCTTGTTGATAAAATATCATCAGCAGTTTCAAGACTAATATCTTTTTTTGTACTATTTCTAATACTATTATTTGTAATAGGATTTGCAAGCATTACGTTTGGAAACTATTTGAATGAAGTACTGGAAAGCAGTTATCTAGGATATTCTATTATAACTCTTTTTTACATAATAATTTTTATTGGACTTTATGCTTTTTCCAAATCAGGAAAATTCAAAAACTTAATAGAGTCTGAATTTAACAAAGGAATAAAAAGATAAATTTAAAATTCATTTATTCTCTTTTTCATCTTACCCGCCTGAACACCAAACATTAATTTAAATCTTCTACAGAAATAAGCCGTATCTCTATAACCAACAACACTGCTAATACTTTTTATTTGATCAGAATTTTCTCTTAAAAGTTCTATAGCTCTTTCCATTCTTCTATGTTCAATATAATCCTGAGGAGAAAAACCAATATTATTTCTAAAAAATTGACCAACATAATCTTCAGAAATATTTAAATGATTAGACAAAACTCTATTAGACAATTCTTTCTCCAAATTAGAGTCAATAAATTGAAATAAATCTATAATTTTATTATCATTAAAATATTTAAAATTTTCCTCAATGCTAGAAAACATCGGCTGATTTGAAAGAATAATTCTTATGATTTCATATATTAATTGATTAGAAATTAGTTCAATGACCTTTTTACTTCCTAGATAGCTATAATACATCTCTCTCATAATATCTTTTAAAAGTGATAATACTTTTGAATTATTAGAAATTACCATAGATCTTAAATATTTTGAATGAAAAATATTAATAAGATCATAAGCCCTAACATCTATATTCATTATAAGATATCTATCAGCTTTAGAATTATGTCTTAAAACATTTTCTTCTATTAGATACTGTTTCTTAATATCGATAAAATCTTCGTATGCAAAAGTACTTGATCTATTTGATCCAAATGAAAGAGATATAGTATTATGAGCAGGGATAAATAATACCTCATTATTTAAAATCTTTTTTTTATGTCTACCATATCTAAAATTTCCTGAAATTGGTAGAATTATGGTATTTTCAATATCATAATAATTTTCTATAGTAAAAGATTTTTTAACATTTATAACATTTGCTTTTTTAAGTGAAAAAGA
>JAPYTU010000019.1:1633-8775 GCA_029940715.1 Cytophagales bacterium | reverse complement strand
AAAATAGAACTTACAAAACCAAAAAGAATCAAAGATACTACCTGTGATCCATGAATTAAAGTGGCAAAAAATAAACCTTCTTCATAAGAAATAGTATAATTCAATAAAATTGAAGCTACCAAAAAATGGTATGCACCAATTCCTGCATTTACAGGAACAATCATTCCTAAAGTCCCTGCAACTAAAACAGCCAAACCGGCATTAAAGCCTAAGTGAGAAGTTTCTTGCAAAGCAAAAAATATGACATAACCCATCAAATAATATATAATCCACAAAAAAAATGTCGATAATAAAAAGTCCCATCTATAATAGACATCTTTAAAGGCAAATAATCCAGATTTAAATTCTTTAAACCTAGCATTAATAAAATTGCTTCTTTTTAAGAAAAACTTAAAAACATAAAACACAATAACAATAACAATAACAATGAAAACTACATTTATGAAATCAAAATTTATTTTATCAACAATGCCTATTAATAAATTTACAAATATTTCATACTCTATAATGAGAAGTAGTACTGCTAAAACGATTAACGACAACACATCAATTATCCTTTCTGAAACAACAGTTCCTAATGAAGTAGATAACTTTATGGTATTAGTTTTAGAAATAAGATAACACCTTACAAAATCATTAAACCGTGGAAAAATTAATGATGTAAAATAAGAAACTATCAAAACAATCGTTGTATTAAAGGTCGTTAAAGAATCCGAATCTTTTTCCATTAATAAATTCCATCTAAATGCCCTTATTATATGTTCAAAAATTGATATAATAATTGAAAACCAAATCCATGAATAATTAACCGAATCTAAACGTGCAAAAAAAACTGATAAATCAATTTTTTGAAAAACAAAATACAACAGAAATGAACCAAAAATTATAGAAATTAAGAAGTTAATAAAAAGAGACTTTTTTTTCATTGAATCAAAAAATTAATAACAAATTTAACAATAATGTATTACGATAATTTAAAGATTCAATGAATAAATATTAAAAATTGTAAAGTGACTTATTTTGCTTAAATTTGTGGTTCTTTTAAATTAATATGCTCAAAAAAATAATGGCCAAAAATTTTAAAATACTTTATGTTGCCGCAGAAATCAAACCTTTTTTAAATCATTCATATGTTTCTGAAATAGTAAGGAAACTTCCTCAAGCAATGCAAGAAAAAGGAATAGAAATAAGAATATTAGTTCCTAAATTTGGATGCATTAATGAAAGAAAAAATAGATTACATGAAGTAGTTCGTTTATCAGGAATGAACATACCTATAGGGGATGAGGAAAAACCATTAATTATAAAAGTTGCATCAATTCCAGCAGCAAAGCTACAAGTCTATTTTATTGATAATGAAGATTATTTTCAAAGAAAAACTATTTTTCATAAAAAAAACGGAAAATTTCATAACGATAATGATGAAAGATGTATTTTCTTTTGTAAAGGTGTTCTTGAAACAGTTATAAAACTTGGTTGGTCTCCAAACATAATTCATTGTCATGACTGGATAACTTCACTCATACCACTACTTGTTAATACAACTTATAAAGAACACCATATTTTTGATAATACTCAGTCTATATTTTCTATTCATCAAAATCCATTTAAAGAGAAATTGAATAAGAAATTTACTGATAAAATAATTGATGAAGAAATTGATCATTCTATGCTAACTTCTCTCAAATCATTAAATTATAATAGTTTAATTAAAATTGCTTCTGAATATTCAGATGTCATCATTAAACCAAAAGAAGTTATGAACAAACCCATGGAAAAATTATTATCTGAAGTATCATCAAATAACAAAATTTTTACGGTTGATAATAATGATGAAAAAATTGTTGATTCACACTTCAAAATATACAATGAAATTCTTAGTTAGAATTATAATTATTTCAACTTTTTTTTTATTCTCTTGTGACGAAATTAGTGAGGTTGGAATAAATGAAATTTTAACTGATCAACAAAATAAAATAAAAGTTGAATTTGTAGAAATTCCTTTAGAAACTTCAAACGTCTACTATGATAGTGTTAGAACAGATGACGGAGAACTTTTGTTTGGAAAATATAACGATCCTATTTTTGGAGAAACAAAAGCAATAGCATACACACAATTTACTTCAACCATTACCGATATACAACAACCAAATCAAGTACCTGAAAACTGGTGGTTAGATTTACCCAATGATTCATCAATTCTTGACTCTGCTGTTTTATACTTAAAACTTGCAAGTTATTATGGAACAAATTTTATTGATGAACAAGAAGTTTATCTCAGTCAAATAGCAGATACAATTTTTTCAACTGGACTATATTTATCTAAAAGACTTACTGAAATTAGTCCTACGAATAAAGGCTTGCTAGGCTTAACAAGATTTGTCGGTAGACCTAATGTAGATACAGCTAGAATTTCAATATCAATTAAAGAAAATTATGCTAAATTTCTATTAAATAGAATAGCAGAAGGAGCTTCTGAACAAGAGCTAATTAATCAAATAAGAGGTTGGGCATTAATTCCTGGAGACAATAACTCTATAATTGTTGGATTTGACTTATTAGATGAATTAAGTAAAGTAGTTTTATACTATAAAAATCCATATGAAATAGGTGATTCTCCTGTAAAAGATTCTTTAAAATATATTTTTAGATTTGATTCTCCTTTAATAACACATTATAGTTATTTTGAAACCAATAGAGAAAATTCAGTACTTTCTAATATAAATTCTTTAGAAAAAAATGAAATATTTAATATTGGTGATGATAAAATTTATTGGCAATCTGGAACCGGGATATATCCTATCATTAATTTAAACAATTTTTATTCATTTATAGATACTGCTGGAAGTATAGTTTTAAACAAAGTACAGTTAACTATGGGTCCTATTGAGGATAATAATTTAAATTATATAAAACCACCAGACAAAGCAATTTATTATTTTTCTAATTCCAATAACGGTATTAATTCTACTGAAATCTATTCTAATCCTACAAATAATGCAATCTTAAAAGATAATGCATACTATGGTGAAAACGTTGAAAATGCTGAATACGTGTATGATAGTTTATTTACAAAATCATATCTTGGTTCATCAACTATTTTCTTTCAAGAAATAATTCAAGGAAATATAAACCCTAAAAAACTTGTAGTTTTTCCAGACGTCGTAAGTTCATTCAATCAAGCTACAATAGATAAAAACAGCTTCATATTAAGAATATTCTATACAGATTACAAAGAATAATAAGATTGAATTATAATTTAGAAATATGTGCATTCAATATCAAAAATTGCACAGATATATCAAAATTTGATATCAATAGAATTGAATTGTGTACAAACAAAGAAAAGGGTGGATTAACTCCTTCAAAAAATTCAATTATAAAATCATTAAAACTAAACATACCAATACATCCAATTATTCGCCCAAGAGGTGGTAATTTTTTATATAATAAAGCTGAATTTAAACAAATGATTGAATCAATAAAATTTTGTAAAGATATTGGTTGTCACGGAGTAGTTTTTGGAATACTCGATAAGAAAAATAAAGTCAATATTGAAATGTGTAAAAAATTGAAAACTTTATGTGGAAATATGTCGACAACATTTCATAGAGCATTTGATAAAACATCGAAACCATTTGATGCCTTGGAATCAATAATTGATTTAAAATTTGATAGAATTTTAACAAGTGGACAAAAAGAAAATGCAGAAGAAGGTATTAAACTGATTATTCAATTAGCTGAAAGAAGCAAAAATAGAATATCAATTATGCCAGGATCAGGTATAAGATCAAGTAATATCAATTTATTTTTAAAACACAAAAATATTAATGAAATTCATACGTCATCATACTCTGATGATAAGTTTTCCACTGATGAATTAAAAAAGATAATCAAAAAAATCACTCAATAGAGTAAGCAACGTATGAGGAACCTGATTTAGTATCCAACTTTCCACCCCCACATGCAATAACTATATATTGTTTTCCATCAATCATATAGGTAGATGGGGTTGCATAACCAGCCGCTGGTAATAAGTCTTCCCATAATAACTCTCCTGATTTTTGATCAAATATTCTAATTTTTTCATCCATAGTTGCAGCAATTATTATTATCCCACCACCAGTTACAATTGGACCACCGTAATTTTCAGTTCCAGTTGTATTAAAACCATCAATAAACAATTCTTCATGATTTCCTAAAGGGATTTGCCATTCAATATTTGCCTTATTCATATTTATTGCTGTTAATTGTCCCCAAGGAGGTTTTATAGCTGGAAAGCCATCTTCTGCATACATTTTTTTAAAACCACCAAAGGAATAAGGATAAGGCCAACTAGATTTATTGTTACTTAAAGTATCCTTATTTTCTTTAATTAAAAAATCAATTATTGATTCAATTTCAATATCATCTAAACTATTAAAAGATGGCATAATACCCTTACCATTTATTAAAATAGATTTTAAATCCTTTTTTGAAATCTTATTTGAAATATTAGAGATTGAAGGTATGTTTGAATAAACCCCTTTATTTCCTTCTAAATCATTTCCATGACACGATAAGCATGCAGTTTTATAAATTGTTTCACCAAGTGCAGTCCCTTCTATTTTTTCCATACTTAAATCCCAAGGCATTTCATTTGAATTTATATATAAAATATTTGTCTTTGGATTAAATGCTGCACCACCCCATTCTCCACCTCCATCAAGGCCTGGAAACAAAATATTACCTTTAGTTGTTAATGGCTCAAACTCTCCATAAACTCTATTTTTCCACAATTTTTTAGAAAATTCATAAGCTTTTTTACTTCGTAGTGGAAAGTCTAATTCAGTTAATTTATTTCTTGAAAAAGAAGGAAATACAGTTGGAACTGGCTGAGTTGGCCATGCTTTTTCTCCTTCTAATTTTGATAATGGAACATTTTTTTCTTTTATAGGATATATGGGTTTCCCTGAAATTCTATCCAAAACAAATAGGTATCCAGATTTCGTAATTTGAGCTAAAGCTTTAACTTTTTTTTCTTTTATTTGTATATCTATAAGATTTGGAGCAGCAGGCAAATCTCTATCCCAAATATCATGATGTGTTACTTGATAGTGCCATAGTCTTGAACCATCATTAGGATTTAAAGCAATAATACTATTTGCAAATAAGTTAGAACCTTCTCTGTCTCCACCATAATAATCAAATGCTGCAGATCCCGTTGGGATATATACAATTTCATTTTTTAAGTCTAAACTAAATCCTGACCATGCATTTGCTCCTCCAGATTTTAAATAAGCATCCTGAGGCCATGTATCATATCCAAATTCACCTGGATATGGAATTGTATGAAATGTCCATTCAATTTTTCCTGAATACACATTAAAAGCTCTTATATGTCCAGGAACTGCACCTATAGATTCAGATGTCCTATGACCTAAAATTAATTTATCTTTAAAGATTACTCCAGGAGTATTTGCAGATAAAAGCATATTATCTACATTTTTTCCTAATCCTTTTTTTAGATCTACTGATCCTTGTTTTCCAAATGATTGAATTAATTTTCCATCTTTTGCATTAATAGCATACAACTTAGAAAAAGTAGCATATAAAATTCTATCCTCATTTTGATCTCTATAAATATTTAAACCTCTATTTACACCAGTACCATGATTTTTATAACTTCCATTATAAGGATCAAAAATCCATTGTTTATTACCCGAAGAACCATCTAAAGCAAATAATTTCATTGTTGGAGTAGTTCCGTAAACAATACCATCAACAATCAAAGGATTACATTGAATTTGAGATCTATTGTTTTTATCGTGATCATCTGATTTAAATTCCCAAACTTTTTGTAATTTATGAACATTAGATACATTAATTTGATCAAATGGTTTATAATGAGATACTGAATTATCACCTCTATAATATGCCCAGTCATTATCACTAAAATCTCTTATTTTGGAACATGAAAGCAGAAAAATTAAAAAAAAAACTATTCTCATTCTGTTATTTTTAATATTTCTCTTGCTTGAATATAGAAGTAAATTAAAATACTAAAAACAATGATTTTTTGAGAAATTACTTGAATAAAAAGTGATTGGTTATCCTTAAAAGGATTTGGTCCAAATTCCATAATAAGAATAAAAAAGAAAAGAATAATTGTAAACAATAAATTTGAAAAAATCATTGTATTTGATGATTTAGGATTATAAACTATAGCTAAACTTTGAAAAATAGAATATAGCATTAAAGATCTAAATGCAATTTTTACAAAAAATACATGCAATTGAAATGTAGCATTTTCTGCAGAAAACATTGACACTAAAACAAAACATGTCATAGAAACCATTACAAAAATAATTGATATTTTTATAAAAATTTTACTTCGTTTCTCATCTAAAAAAAATTTATAATATGACATATAAAATAAGGTATAAGATAACGCCAAAATAAGCATTGATAAATTAAATAATAATGCTGAATAAAAATTATCCATACCATTTTGAGCTGTCCATTCGCCTAGGTTGCTGAAAAAATTATAAAAAAATAGATATCCCTCAGTAGTTGAATCAATAATAGTCCCTCCAGGATAAAGAAACATTGCAATAAAATTGAGAATAAAAAAAAGAAAAATACCTACAAATGATTGTTTAATCATAATATAATTTATTCTAAAAATAATAAATCTATATTTATATTAACGTTTAAAATAAGGATAAAAATATGAAAGTTGCTGTTATTGGTGCTGGAATATGGGGTGCTTGTTCAGCATATCATTTAAAAAAAGAAGGTGCAGACGTTGAATTATATGATATGTGGGGTCCAGGAAATGCAAGATCAGGATCTGGTGGTGCTTCAAGAATTATCAGATTGACTTATGGAAATGATAAAATATATACCGAACTAACAAATAAATCATTTGCATTTTGGGAAGAACTATCAAATAAAAGTGAAAGAGAATTATATAATGAAAATGGAATGTTATGGTTAGTTAGTCAAAATGATAGCAGTTATGTAACAAATTCCTCGAAACACATTAAAAATTGTGGTTATACACTAGAAGAAATAAGCATAGAAAAAGCAAAAAACATTTATCCTAACATTAATTTCGAAGACATAAATCAAGTTTTTTTTGAAAAAAAAGCAGGAACTCT
>JAPYTU010000019.1:0-1533 GCA_029940715.1 Cytophagales bacterium | reverse complement strand
ATATTATTTTTCTGTTCCAAATAATAATGCTGAAAAATACAATTTAAATCACATGCCTTGTTGGCTAGATCTTAATGCTAATAATCCTTCTTACTATGGAATTCCTTTTCATTTAAATAAAGGATTTAAAATAGCATACGATGAAAGAACTACTTTATTTGATCCTGATAAATCAGATCGTATTCCAATTCCTGAACTAGTTAAAAGAGTTAAAGAATATTGTTATAAAAGATTTCCAGGATTATCAGGATTACCAATTAGTGAAACAAGAGTTTGTCAGTATGAAAATAGTCTAGATGGAAACTTTATCATTAATAAACATAATAGCTTTAAAAAAATTATTGTACTTTCTGGTAGCTCAGGACATGGATTTAAAATGGGACCCGGAATAGGAGAATTAGTAACAAATATTATTTTGAATAATAAAAAAATTCCTTCATTTTTTGATAAGTCTAGACTTGAAAATGAAAAACAATCATCTCAATATTATAATACTAAAATAAAATATCAAAAAACAAAAAGATTATTTAATTAAATGAAAAAACTAAATATTTTATTTCTTTTTACCATACTCTCTTGTCAAGACAATTATGAAAATTGTTTGGATTTAGAATATGGAACTGAATACATCAAAATTACTGGAGTGAGTAAATTTGAAAGTAACTACTTTAAATATTTCTGTAAAACAACTGAAGTATTTGGAATCAAAATATATGCAACTGAAGGTGTAAAAAATGAAAAATTACTTCATGCAGCATCGATTATGGCAGAATATTTAGATAATGATGAGGATGGATTAGTTGACAATCAAAAAGTTTTGGACAAACTAATTGATAAAAAAGTTTGGCTTCTAGTGATAGAGGAAGGGTTAGATTTTGATGATGCAGCAAGAAATCCTCCAGCCAATTATCATCATTTTCAAGATCTTTACAATGAGGAGATAGCTTTAATTAATGGATCTCCAAGATTCGATGCAACACTTGAAGAGATTTTACATATAATAACACAACATGGTTATGCTGAAGCTTATCCGGATAAATTTTCCGAAAGGAAAGATTCAAAAATTGCTAATGCAATGGATATAGCAAGAGGTGGGTATTTTAAAAATGTTCCGGATGAATATCCTAGCAGTGCATGGTATTTTTATTACGATAGTACCTGTGATTATGCTTGCCAAATAACAGAATACATGTATTGGACCATTACTTCTATACTTGGAGCACAAGAATATCCTGGTAGACTTGATGAAATAAAAAACGAATGGAGACTTAACACAAAAGATAAAGTGGAAAATACTGACATTGCTACTTATGAGTTATTAACTAATCCAGAATATAAATTTCCAACTAATCTTCCAAATGGAAAATATCGAATTCCTTAGATTTTAGATAATCTATAAATCCATGTTAATAACTTCATTAAGATAAATCTTTTAAATATTGTAAATTTGAGACTTAACTAAAATAATCTTAATGAAGTTTTTTATTGATACAGCAAATTTAGATCAAATAAAAGAGGCTCAAGATCTTGGAA
>JAPYTU010000102.1 GCA_029940715.1 Cytophagales bacterium | reverse complement strand
AATCCATGTGTTTTATGTAATACTCATATTAAATGGGAAGCTCTTTTAAAGAGAGCAGACAAATTGGGGTGTGAATTTATAGCTACAGGTCATTATGCTAAAATTAACTCATTAAATGATAGGTATTATATTTCTAAAGGAAAAGATAGAAATAAAGATCAGTCTTATGCTCTATGGGGTATTAACCAAAGTAATTTATCTAGGACGATATTTCCATTAGGAGATTTAAAGAAAACTGAGATTAGAAAAATAGCTAAAGAATGTGGTTATGAAAATCTCGTTAAAAAATCAGAATCATATGAAATTTGCTTTGTTCCTGATAATGATTATAGAGGGTTTTTAAAAAATAGAGTAAAAGATATTGATAAAAGAGTAAAAAAAGGCAATTTCATTGATAGTAATGGTAATGTTTTAGGTATTCATGAAGGATATCCATTTTATACCATTGGACAAAGAAAAGGCCTTGGACTAGCTACAGGTTATCCTATTTATGTAACTGAAATAAACATAGATAAAAATGAAATTATGATTGGTACTTTTGATGAACTTGAAAGGGATGGGATGTATGTAGATAAACTAAATTTCATGAAATATGATAATATTAAAGGTAAAATAGATGCTAATGTTAAAATAAGATATAATGATAGTGGAAGTCCAGCAATTATAGAAAAAATTGAAGATTCTATAAAAGTTTTTTTTGGTAATGGTGTAAATGCTATCGCTCCTGGTCAAGCTGCAGTTTTCTATGAAAAAGATGATGTTATAGGAGGTGGTTGGATAAGATCAAGTTTTAAACAGAATAAAGCAAAACATTTAAAAAAAATAATTAATGAGTGATATAGCTATATCAATTTTAAACTGTGATTTTAATAATATAAAATTTGAATTAAATAGAATTAATGATTCAAGTATAAAATATGTTCATATTGATATTATGGATGGATACTTTGTTGAAAAAAATACTGAAAATTTATTCGATATGAAGGCAATATGTAAGTATACAAATAAGAAAATTGATGTGCATTTAATGGTAAAAAAACCTAAAATATTTATAACTAATTTTTTAAAATATAATCCAGATATCATCTCATTTCATATTGAAAGTGAAGAAAACATAAGTGAAAATATATCATTAATTACATCACATGGAATAAAATGTGGAATTGCTATAAATCCTGAAACAGATATACAAACTTTAAATAATTATATAGAAAATATAGATGTAATATTAATCATGTCAGTAGTACCAGGAAAAGGGGGACAAAAATTTATAAGTTCAACATTTAAAAAAATTAAATTAATTAAAGAAAAATTATTAAAAACAAATCCAAAAATAAAGTTAGAAATTGATGGGGGAATAAATAATTTGAATTCAAAATCATTAAATAAATCAGGTGCAGATATATTAGTTTCTGGAAGTTATTTAATAAATCAAAAAAACATCAAAAAAGCTTCTATTTCTTTATTAAAAGTATAAAAAACAATACCCTTAAGAGCAAATTATTGTATATTTGTATATCATTTTAACTATCAAAAATAATCACATATATTCTCTATGATCGAAGATAAAAATCAAAATATTATACCCATTAATATAGAAGATGAAATGAAGGGTGCTTACATTGATTATTCAATGTCTGTAATTGTATCAAGAGCTCTACCAGATGTAAGAGATGGTTTAAAGCCTGTTCATAGAAGAGTTTTGTTTGGTATGTTGGGTTTAGGACTTAGTTATAATAAATCTTTTAAAAAAAGTGCGAGAATAGTAGGGGAGGTTTTAGGTAAATATCACCCTCATGGTGATACGTCTATATATGATACCATGGTAAGACTAGCTCAAGAATGGTCTTTAAGATATACCCTGGTTGATGGACAAGGTAATTTTGGATCAATTGATGGTGATTCAGCAGCAGCAATGAGGTATACTGAAGCTAAACTTAAAAAAATATCAGATGAATTATTATCAGATATAAACAAAGACACTGTAGACTTTCAATCAAATTTTGATGATACTCTGAATGAACCAACTGTTTTACCAGCTAAATTTCCAAACCTTCTTGTTAATGGGTCAAGTGGTATTGCTGTTGGAATGGCTACTAACATGGCTCCTCACAATCTTTCTGAAGTAATTGATGGAACTCTTCATTATATAGATAATAATGATTGTTCTATTGATGATTTAGTTAAATACATTAAAGCACCAGATTTTCCTACCGGAGGTATTATTTATGGTTATCAAGGCGTTAAATCTGCTTTTGAAACTGGAAGGGGTAGAATAGTTATGAGAGCAAAAGCTACAATTAATATTAACGAAAATGAAAAAGATAATATTATTGTTACAGAAATTCCTTATATGGTAAATAAGGCAAACATGATTGAAAAAACAGCTCATTTAATAAATGCAAAGAAATTAGAAGGAATTACTGATATCAGAGATGAATCCGATAGAAATGGCTTAAGAATTGTCTATGAATTAAAAAGAGATTCAATACCTAATGTTGTCCTTAATAATTTATATAAGTACACACAACTACAGTCTTCATTTGGTGTTAATAATGTAGCACTTGTAAAAGGAAGGCCAAAAATTTTAAATCTTAAAGAATTAATTGAAAATTATGTTGAACATAGACACGAGGTTGTTGTAAGAAGAACAAAATATGATTTAAAAGAAGCAGAAAAAAGATCACATATTCTACAAGGATATATCATAGCCTTAGACAACATAGATGATATTATAAATATGATTAAAAAATCTAAAAATCCTGAAGAAGCTAAAATATCTCTTATAAAAACATATAAGTTATCTGAAATACAGTCTAAAGCGATTCTTGAAATGAGACTACAAAAACTTACGGGTTTAGAAAGAGAAAAGATAAATAAAGAAAATGATGAAATAAACAAACTTATTAATTCTCTAAATGATATTCTGTCAAGTAAAGATCAAAGAATGAATATAATTAAAGATGAATTAAACAATATTAAAGACAAATATGGTGATAAAAGAAGATCAGAAATTGAACATTCTGCTGAAGAATTTACTGTAGAAGATATGATTCCCGATGAAGATATGGTTATAACCGTTTCCCACCAAGGTTATCTTAAAAGAACCTCATTAGATGAATATAGAACACAGGGTAGAGGAGGTTTAGGCGCTAGAGGTGTTAAAACTAAAGATGATGATTTTAATGAACATTTATTCGTTGCGTCAACACACAATTATTTGCTAATATTTACTGAATATGGTAAAATATTTTGGAAAAAAGTATGGGAAATACCAGAAGGTTCTAAAGTTTCAAAAGGGAGAGCAATACAAAATTTAATAAACATTGAACCTGGAGATAATATTAGATCGATAATAACTATAACAAATCTTACTGATGAGGATTATTTAAATAATAACTACTTAGTTATGTGTACAGAAGGAGGGACAGTTAAAAAAACTAAACTAGAAGCTTACTCTAGACCAAGAGTTAATGGAATATACGCTATAACTATAAAAGAAAATGATAGATTATTAGATGTAAAATTAACTAACGGTGACAATCATATTATAATAGCAAAAAAATCTGGAAAAGCTATTAATTTTCATGAAAATAACGTTAGACCAATGGGTAGAACTGCATCAGGTGTAAGAGGAGTTAGACTTGAAAATAATGAAGATAAAGTTATAGGTATGATTTGTGTTGCAAGAGAAGAATCTGATTTATTAGTTGTTTCTCAAAATGGATACGGCAAAAGATCATCAATAAAAGATTATAGAATAACAAAAAGAGGTGGAAAAGGAGTGATGACATTAAAAACTACAGAAAAAACTGGTTATTTAGTAGCAATTAAAGAAGTAATAACAAATGATGAATTAATGATAATAAATAAATCTGGTATTACCATACGTACTAAAATTACAGATAAAAACATTAGAGTGATGGGTAGAGCAACTCAAGGAGTTAAATTAATTAGACTATCAGAAGGTGATGAGATCTCATCGGTAGCAAAAATAGAAACTATTAAAGAAGAAAAAGAGGAAGAATAATTATATTTAATAATTAGACTTTTTTAATTTTAACATAACATGAAAAAAATATTTATTTTTAATATAGCAATATTAGCTCAAGTATTGTTGCCATTTATTAGTGTAAATAATGTTTATTCTCAATATAAAGGAAATGTTAATAAAGCTGAAGGATATCTAAATAAGTCAGAATTAAAAACTGATATAGTTGAAAAAAGATCTTTATTAATAGATGCAAAGGGAGAAATTGATCTTGCTATGACTATTGAAAAAAATAATATTAAAGCTAGATCATGGTAT
>JAPYTU010000101.1 GCA_029940715.1 Cytophagales bacterium | reverse complement strand
TGAAAGTGTTTTTTTCATTCCTTTAACATTAGTATAAGGACCGAATACTTCTTCTTTTGTTGGATTAATTTTTCTTGAACTATATATTTTTGGATAAGGCTCTTTTGAAATGACTATATAGGGAAAGGTTTTATCGTCTCTTAATAAAATATTATATTTTGGTTTAATTTCCTTGATTAAGTTGTTCTCTAATAGTAAGGCATCATGTTCATTTTCAGAAATAATGTAAGAAATTTGGTTTATTTCATTTACCATTTTAGAAACTTTTCTATTTTTTTGACTTTTATTAAAATAACTTCTTACCCTATCATGTAAATTTTTAGATTTTCCTACATAAATAATTTTGTTTTGCTGGTTTATAAATTTATAAATGCCTGGTAGTTTAGGGATGTTTTTATTAATATTTTCTTTCATTGTTTAGAAGATGTCTGATGCATCTATTTTATCAATGAAAACATTTAATGAATCGTCTTTCAAATCATTATTATATACAGAACAATCTATTTCTATGCTTATTTTTTTTGATGGTTTGTCAAATTTACCTTTATGAATATTTGTTGTAGAGTCATTGTAAATACTTAACATGTATTGTTGCCATATAGGCATTGCAGTTCTTGCACCTTGCCCATAAGTCCAATTTTTAAAATGAATGCTTCTGTCATCTCCTCCTACCCATGCTCCTGATACTAAGTTATGAGTTACTCCTATAAACCATCCATCGGAAGCATTTTGTGTTGTACCTGTTTTTGCTCCAACATCATTGTTTATGGTTAATTCAGGATTTAATCCTCTTGCCGTTCCTCCTTCTTCTTCTTTTGATCCTTTTAACATATGTAGCATTAGAAATGCTGTTTCTTCACTTAAAGCTTCATTTTTAGTTGGAACAAATTTTTGAATTAAATTTCCATATTTATCTTCAATTCTAGAAATAAAAAATGGTTCAGTCCATATTCCTTTATTAATAAATGTGCTGTAAGAACCAACTAAATCAAATAACGAAACATCCCCTCCTGCGCCTAAACAAACAGCAGGAACAGCCTCTAATTTACTTTTAATGCCAAGTTTTTTAGCGTAATCTACTACTGTTTTTGGAGAAATTTTTTTAGTTATGAATGCTGTAATAGAATTTACAGATTTTGCCATAGCTTTTCTTAAAGTCATAGTTTCCCCTGTCCATTTACCATTATGATTATCGGGTCTCCAATAAGGAGGATCTTGTCCAGGTAATTCAAAAACAACAGGAGCATCAACAACTGGATAGCAAGGAGAATAACCATTATCTATCGCAGCAGCATAAACTATTGGTTTTATAGTGGATCCTGGTTGTCTTTTACCCTGTTTAACGTGATCATATTTAAAATATTTATGGTTTATGCCACCAACCCAAGCTTTTATATGACCTGTTTTTGGTTCTATAGAAATGAATCCTGCTTGAAGGAAATTTTTATAATATTTTAAAGAGTCTATTGCACTGAAAATAGTATCAATTTCTTGATTCCAACTAAATACTTTCATTTCTTTTTTTTCATTAAGGATATTGAATACCCTTGTGGTATCTCCATTATTATTTTTTAAAAGATCTTTATAACGCTTAGTTCTTTTTATTGAATTTTTTAAAAAATCTTTTATTTCATAACCCTTTTCATCTATCCATGGATTTTTACCATCCCAATGTTTATTAAATACATTTTGAAGTCTTTTCATTTGTTCTGCAACTGCATTTTCTGCATGAGATTGCATTTTACTATTAATAGTAGTGTATATTTTTAGTCCATCTGAGAAAAGATCATAATTATTGTTTTTAGCCCAATTAATAAGATAATTTTTTACTACGGTTCGAAAATAAGTAGCTTGTCCTGCATTTTGATTTTCAACTTTATATGTTAAGTTTAAACCTAATACACTTAATGAATCAAAATTCATTTTTGAAATTTTAGAATATTTATAAAGATTATATAGAATTTCTGTTTTTTTATTTATAGCATTTCCTGGATTATAAAATGGATTATATTTTGTGGGCTTGTTTAATAATCCTACAATAATAGAAGCTTCATTGTAATTAATTTGTGATGGAAGCTTATTAAAATAAGTTTTTGAAGCCACTTTTATTCCATAGGAATTACTACCGTATTCAGCAGTATTTAAGTACATAGAGAGTATTTCATTTTTAGTATAAAATTCTTCTAGTTTAACTGCCACAATCCATTCTTTTATTTTTGATATAATTAATCCTATGAAAGGCACATTGCTTAATTTTCCTTTCTTTTCCTTTCTTATTTTAAATAAATTTTTTGCTAATTGTTGTGTGATAGTACTTCCTCCACCTTCTAATTCACTACTCCCTAAAGTAATTATGTTTTTAAATACTCCATAGGTTGCTCTTACTAGACCTTTAAAATCTATTCCAGAATGGTTGTAAAATCTTATATCTTCTGTTACTAATAAAGTTGTGATGAGTTCATTTGATAATTCGTGATATTTAACAGGAGATCTATTATATCTAAAATATTTTCCAAGTAAGATTGTATCGTTGGAATAAAGTTCTGAAGATAATTCTGATTGTGGTTTTTCTAGATCTTGTAAACTAGGCATTCCACCAAATAATTCAAATAAGTCGAATTTTATTGCATAAAGTCCAAATACAAAAATAATAATTGATAATGTAGATATAGCCCATATTGTTTTTACAATTTTTTTTAGTGAACTCATTTTTTATAAATTTTTATAAAATGATTAAAATTCTTTGCTTCAAATAGAATATTAATATTTGTCTCTCCTATTACAAAATTAGCATTTACTTTTGACTCTTTGTTTAAAATATAATCATTGAATTTTTTTTCTATTTTTTTTAAATCTTTCCAATTTGTTTCGGATATAGCATAAAATGAAAAATTTTCTTTTAATATAAATTCATCGATATAGACGATGTTTTGTAAGTTTAATTCTTTTGTGATTTTATTGATTATAGTAAAAATAAGATCTGATTTATGATTGTTTATTATTATATAATAAAATTTATAGTCGTTTTCTTTTATAATCTTTGGTAATCCGGAAAAAATAAATTTTTTCTGCACATTTTTAGCAGAGTTTAATAATGAATTAGCATATTCTGATGTGTTTGTAAGTAATGAATTTTTTAAAAATTTTTTTAATTCATATTGAAGTGTAAAATTTCCATATTTTTTACCTTTAGCTATTGATTTTAGAAGTGATAAGTTTTCAAAGTATTCATTTTTCTTGTAAAGTATTTCCAAAGAATCAATTTGTTTGATTACATAATCATTTTTTTCTGACAATAATTTTTCATATAATATTTTATACAAGTCAAGTAATAAATTGTACTCTTCAAATTCATCTATTTCATAATTAGGATTAATAATTAGCTTAGCAAAAATTGATTCAGGAAATTTTTCTATTATATAATTTTTATAATAATTTTTTTCTTCAGAAAGTAGATACAGTTGATATAATACATCTGGTAAAAATTCTGATTCAGAAAACCTATTTATTAATTGAGTATATGTTTTTATTCCTTTGTTAATTTCATTTAGATTTTGAATATAAATTTTACCTAGCTCATATAAGGATTTTTCAATTTCATTTAATAGAATTTGTTTATCCTCAATTTTAAATGGCAATAGTAAGATTAAAGATTCTTTATTAATAGTTTCACTATTTTTTTCTTCTGAAGTTATGATTGATTTTTTTTCTATTTCTATTTCTTTTTCATTATTTGAAATGAATATGATTTTTGACTGTACTCTCCAGTTATCGGTTAGTTTTCTATCTCCCCATTTACTATAGAATTCATCTTTTCCTCTATTAACAATTGACATATTATTAAAATACCAAACTGGATTATTATTTGTTTTTATGATTTTAGAGTCTTCATTATAAAAATTTAAATTTTCCTTTAGTTCAACTTTTTTCTTTTTCTTTTCTTTTTTTAGTTTGTTTATATAATCATTTAATATATTCTCTAGTTCATTTATTGATAGTGTTGTTAATGATATTAAACTATCATTTTTATTGATAGTTAATAAATTATTTACTAATTTATTTAGCACATCACTTTTGTCTTTTAATTGTTTATAAAGCACATTTTCTCTATTAATATTTTGTAAAGCGCTATCATAATATAGTTTTGATATGGAATAATTATTGTATTTATAATAATTAATATTTGCTATTTCTAGATGTGCTTTAAATAAAAGATTTTTATTGTTAATTGTTTTTTGAATTGATGTTTTATAATTGTCAAGCGCTTTATTTAAAAAATCTTTTTCATAATAATATTGTCCTAATTCGAAATAAATTCTATTTAAATA
>JAPYTU010000100.1 GCA_029940715.1 Cytophagales bacterium | reverse complement strand
TTTTAAAATAAATACCTTGATAAGAAGGAAGAATCTGAGAGAACGATTCTGTAAACATTAGAATAAGAAAAAGTGATATTAAACTAAATCTTAATAAGATAAAAATACCCATATCTCTAATTTTTAATAATTAAAATTTCAGATTTATCATTTATTTTCAAAATATAAATTCCAGATAATACAGAAGGTAATACTTTTAAAAAAGTAACTTCATCAAAAGAATTATATCTTTTTTCAATAATTTCTATTTTTCTTCCTGTTAAATTATATAATTTGAATTGATCAAGCTTATTAGTATTTGAAACGTAAATTTCTTGATTAGTTACTGGATTTGGATATATAACAATTCTATTATTTTTTTCAATAATATTTAATGGTTGAGTATTAAAATAAGGAAGTGCAAATTCATAAGCTTCATTTCCAATTCTTTCACCAATTATTCTACCCGGAATATCATCAGCTGGTGGATGAATTCCTCCCCAAATTCTTGATAAACTACATTGATCAGATGCATCGCGATAAGTTGCAAATTGTAATTTAATATCTACAGATGGTCCCTCTTCAAAAACTAAAAAATTATTATTTTTAGCAATAAATTCACCATATCCTCCAGGAAAAAATTTATTACCAGTTAATAAAGTTAATATTTCAGCGCCAGCACGAGAATAAGTTGAATGACCTGAAACAAAACCAGCAAACGGTGGTGTAACAAAACTAGGTCTCTGATAAGGCAACCAACTTTCAGCTAATATCCATCCAACTCCTGCTTGATCTATATCTGGATTATTTATATAATGATGTCCACGCCATGTATATAATTTAATTTTACCAAGATTTTCATTATTTCTTCCAGATAATGGATCTCCTTCTTTTACTAATTCTATATAACCCTCGAATAATGGTATGCCTGCTACATTATAATTTTCTAAAGAAGGATTTGAACTTTGTCCATTTTGAGCCATATAACGAATAGCTGAAACTGGCCTAATGTAATCATACCATCCTTTTATGCTCCAAGCAGAAATAGCTGCATCATGCATAGCACCACCCAATATGAAATAAGACTTAATATCCCATTCAAGAACATCTAATAATTCACCTTCACCTCCTAATCTTCTCTCAATTAAAGGGCTATCATTAATATAATTTAATATGGTGAACCAATGACCAGGTGGTAACTCAGAATCTGGACCATCTGCCCAATATTCAGCAATTACTCTTGTAAAATCTCCCCTGGGAACCATTTGTATATCATAAGATTTTTTAGTATATGGGTTAATATCATAACCATTACCTATATCTCCACCTTCAATAAAATTATAAAAATTTGGATAATCTTCATATGCTAATGGAAAAGAGTTTATATCAATATTTCCCATTGAATTTGGAGAAATATCCCACATAACTCCATCATTTTGATCCAAATGGGATCCCCAAATAGATACCATTGAAAAACCCCATTTATATGCATTACTAGAGCTTGTTTGTTGTAAAGTATCCAAATAAGGAGGATTGAAAGGATCATGATATACATTATAGTTATTTTCATCACGCAAAAAGCTAACAAGACTATTATTTTTTAAAGAAAATGGATTTACATTTCCCCATTCTGGACTTAAAAAATCTGTAACAGTACTTCCTATGAAGTTTCCACTCTGATCAACAAAATTTTTAAAACTCAAAGGTTGCCAACGATTAGGATCACTTAATAATAAATTACCAAGTTCTCTTGGATCTAACGGAAGATTAACTGGCTTATAATAAATATTTTCATAATTATTTGATTCATTAGATCCATCAGATAATCCATAATTTATAATGGTTTCTGCAATATAATTTCCCATGTCTGCAGCATCACCACTCTTATAATCCGTAGAAGTATAATTAATATCATAACCCAATTCACTTATCAAAAAATTCATTTTTCTTTGTAATGATTCAAAATTTGGAGAGTTTTTAAAACGATAACTCAATAATCTATAAACTGCATAACTTAATGCTTTTTTTACACTTTCATCTAAATTTTCAGAAGGTACAAAATCCTCAAAATCACTATTAAAATTATAAACCTGATTTCCAATAAGATAAGTCTTAGCATATTTATCATAAATAGCCCAGGCATCATACATTGCCACACTCGTATGAAATAAATTTCTAGCATGTAATGTAGGTCTTGCAAAATCACCTCTAATTGCATCTAACAAAATTTCATTCCACAATCTAGAAATCGATTTTTCATCTGACATATATGCTATCTCAAGAGTAATTTCTAATTCAACTTCTAATCCAGAACATAAATTACCTTGTTCTCTTACAACTATTTTTCCATTTTCTTCAAATCCCCATCTAACTTCAATCATATTTGTTCCCTGACCTTCTATTAATTCTCCACCAGTAACTTTCCAATTAAAAGAAGAACCTTCAGAAATTGGATAAGAATAAATTTCATTTCTAAAAAATCCAGAATTAGTTGGACCAGATATTTGATTTGAAGATAAATAAGTGCAAGATCCATCATTCGAAACTGCTTCTGGATTATAAGAACAAGAGTTAGGATCTGTACAACCATAGATCTTAATGCTTGGATTAACATCCAAAATTTCATATCCGTGCCCTTCAATAGCCTTTATTATATTATTAGAATTAAGGTTTTGATACTTTTCAACTAAACCAGAGGGCCACTCAATAACTAATTCTAATATATCAGTAGTTTCACTCAATCCAAAATGTATTGGTTTTAAACTCTGTGATAAAAAACCTAAACCACTATAATATCTATTGTAAGATCCATTATTAGTTATCAAAGATAATTTTGTTCCTATGCCATCTCTATTTGAAACTTTACCTTCTAATAATACTTTAAACCAATTTAAATCACTTGATTGATCAAAATTTAAAATATTATTTTCATAAAAATACGATGGACCATCATTATTTGTAACATAAATATCCAAATCACCATCATTATCATAATCAAAATCTACTGCTTCAACGCTAATAGTTAAATCATTTAAATTTACCTGACTAGAAATATCAATAAATCCTGAGTCATTACTAACTAATCCTTTATTATATTCTTCATACAAGTTCTTAAAATATATATTCTTTTGTTTAGGTTCATCTTCTTCAACATTCAATCCTCCTTGAGAAAATCCATTCACGATAAATAAATCTTCATCTCCATCTAAATCAAAATCTGAAAATTTTGTTCCCCAAGCCCAACCAGTACTATCAATATTATAATTTTTAGCAACATTAACAAACTTATTATTTCCATAATTAGAATATAAAATATTTTCATTTATAGCAGTAATAAAAATATCAAAAAAACCATCTCTATTAAAGTCCCCAACAGTTAAACCCATATCATCTGCTTTGCTATCCAGTCCATATTCTTCAGCTTTTTCAATAAAAAAATTACCTTTATCATTTATATACATATAATTTGGTTTACCTAAATCATTTATAACGTATAAATCCATCCATCCATCTTTATTAAAATCAAAAGGAAGTGATATGAAGCTTTCTGTCTTACTTTCTTGATTAAGACCTAAAACATTGGTTACATTATCAAATGTTCCATCACCATTATTTTTATACAATGAATTTGAATCACAATTACCCCAATCTGAAACATAAATATCTAAAAACCCATCATTATTGAAATCAAACCAAGTAGCTCCAGTATTTTTACAATAATTTTGAATTTCAAAACCCGCATCTTTTGTAACTTCTAAAAAAGTTCCATCACCTTCATTATGAAACAATTGTACTCTATAAATATGAGTAAAAAAGATATCTGGAAAACCATCATTATCATAGTCTCCCCAATGAACACCAATTTTAAATCCTTCTAAACCAAAAAATTTTTCACTTTCAAATTCTTCAGGAAACAAATTCATCAAACCTGCTTCAATTGTAACATCACTAAAAGTTCCATTATTATTATTTCTAAATAATCTACTATGACTTTTATCATCATTGTTTTTATCTTTTCTTTTTGCTACAACAAAAAGATCTAAATCTAAATCACCATCATAATCAGCAACTGCTACACCATTATTTTCTTTTAAAACTCCTAAACCAATTGTATTTTCAACCCTTTCAAAATGCTGAGAAAACAATGTATTTAAATTAAAATAAAATAACAGAAATAATATTAGATTTGATTTTATCATGAAACAAATATTAATAATATCTCTATTTATTACCTTATCATTACACAATATTTATGGACAAGATATGATATCATTAAGAAAACAAGATTTCTTATATAAAGAAAATAACAATAAGATAGGTTTACCTAAACCTAAAGAAAAAAGAATAATATTTTTTGG
>JAPYTU010000018.1:22031-26028 GCA_029940715.1 Cytophagales bacterium | reverse complement strand
TGTTAAATCGGTAGTTAAAACTTCTCCTTCAAACACATAATAAATTTCACTTTCAGTTACAGGAGGAGTATTTATTATCTCAAAACAAACCCGAGTAGTGTCAGACCAATTTTCTTCATCTCTCAATACGTAATTAAAACATACTGACTTTGCAGTATTAGAACAATCATGGATATAGGTAAATGAACCATCATCATTAAGTAATAATGTTCCAATTAATGGATTTAAAGGATCATTAACAACATAAATTTTGAGATCGTCACTATCTGTATCTGGATCTGAATCATTAACAAGAATTCCATGAGCCGCATCAACAACTAAAGTATCGCACTCACCAAGAGAATAATTATCATCAACTCCTACAGGAGGATCATTTATAGGTATTATATTAATATATACCCACGTCGTATCCTTACAGCCTGCAAGATCTTCAATATAATATTGAACACTATCTAGTAAAGACTCACCTCCATCATGTGTGTACACTAATCTTCCATCGGGTGATATTACAATAGACCCATGATTTACATCACTGCTACTAACTTTTATAGCTTTTAATAAAGTCACACCCGCATTAGAATCAAAATCTTCAGGATCTACATCTACATCATTTAAAAGTACGCCTGTTGTATCTAAAGTTGCTCCTTCATCAACATAAAAAGTATCTACATTTGCTATAGGACAATCATTTATAGGTATCCTTTTTATAATTATATTACCTGGTCCCCCAGAACAACCCGTCGAAAGAGTCGAATCCGCCGTATTCTTTATTCCATTAAAAATATAATATTTTATTGTATCATCTTCTTCACCTCCATCATGCGTATATCTAAAATTACCATCTGAATCTATAACAATATCTCCATTTCCTGGTACCCAAGACTCAACCCACAAGGTATCTCCACCTCCATCATCATCATTAAGCAAGATACCACACACATAATTTGGAGTCGCATCATATAAATAATCGCCATCTAACCATTTCCAAGCACCCTTTGGTTCCGCATAATAAGAGTCTAATTTATCTTGGTATAGCCCTATGTGTAAAGTTTGAGATATCCAAGCAGTGATTGCATCATTTTCATCTTCTGTTTTTATAACAGCAAGATATCCACCAGCTGCTTCTGCAGCCAGTTTAGCATCACTCCAATTTGTTGCTGTATTTGATTGAAAATAACTATGGCCATCAGATGGTGTATATTTATATTCACCTAAATAAGTATAACCAGCTAGTGTAGTTATTAAACTTTCCATCTCAATAAGGTGGGGTTTAATATATACATCATCTACATCATCCCACATACCAGAAGCTTCTATTACAGCAGCATTTTCAATACCTAAATCATTACTTGGTTCACCAGTATCCCAATTTTGATACCCATCTCCTCCAACTAACATACAAGTATCAACTGTCAATGAGCCTCCCTCATCAACATAATACACATCATCTACTGGAATAGGACAATCATTGACATTGCTTATAACAATATATACTTTCACCGTATCACTACCAACACAGGTTCCTCCATCATCTTCAGCTGTATAAGAAAGGCTATCTAATCGATCTTCACCATGATCATGAACATAAGTAAAAGTACCATCTAAACAAATTTCTTCAGCCGTTCCAGGTGGACAAGTAACTGTCCCATGTTTTGGTCCTTCAACTAATTTAACGTTTATAGTATTTCCTTCTTCATCAGAATCATTGTCTATAATAGAAACACCTAAATCAGCAAGATTTAAAGTTCCTCCCTCATCAATATAAAAAGTATCTGCAAGAGGTATAGGACAATCATTAATCTGTATTACGGTTATTATTGCTTCGGCCTCAGTATCACAAATACTATCTGAAGCTAAATATTTGAAAATATCAAGTGCTGTTGGACTACCGTCGTGGCAGTAAGTAAATGAACCATCTGGACAAATTCCAGATGCACCAGTATCTGTACACGTGACCGTACCATTGTTAGGGCCAAAAAACCATTTAGCATATAAACTTTTATATAAAAAGTATGCCTGAGTATTATCAATTGGCTTCCTATAAACATAAATATCGTCAATTTTTCCATTAAAATAATTTCCTGAAGTATAGCTTCTTCCAATTTGAAGGCTACTCATCTTTGGACCAGTTAAACCAATGTCTAAATCTTTTTCGTACACTAATAAACCATCAACATAGAATTTATAATTAGTACCATCTTTTACAAGCGAAAAGTGCGTATCAATAATTGTTCGTATATTAAATCCAGTAATTACTTCATCTAGTTTCCAGGAATTTCCATCTCCAATTTTTAAAGTAAAATTTGAATTCTTATGTCCTATTGAAATCCCTTCCTCACTTGTTCCAACATTAAAATTTAATATTGTTAATTCAGCATTCGGATCCACTGGCCATATCCATCCACTAATAGTATAGCCCGATGAATTGATATCAAGCACAGTAGTATCCACTTCAATATAATTATCCAAACCGAGAAATTGATTGAAATAATATGCGCTGTAAGCATTTCCAAATCTATCTCTCTCTGGTTTGGGACCAATAGTGTCTGATTTTAGATGTCCATCATAGTTTGTTCCTCCAAAATCTTTTACCACTTGAATGGCAGGATAATCTTGAGTACCTCCAGCTCCCAAAAAACCTGCTGTAGTATCCTTTGTGTACCAAGTCTCAAATGAATAATATGTAAGATTAGTAAGATCTCTAATAAATGGAAGAGTTCCCATATCAGGATCCGTATCATTTTTAAGTAAATTATTATCTGTAATAGCTATTGAAATACATTCACCTTCATTAACTACATACTGATCATCACTAGGTGTAGGGCAATCATTTACTGGTTCAATGGATATATAAATTGTTTTTCTATCACACTCGTCAGGAGCATGAACTATATCTCCCATAGAATATGTGATAGTATCAAAATAATTATCAGATCCATCATGGATATAGACGAATGACCCATCTGGATTAATTGTAATTTCCCCAAAGTATGGGCCGTTTCCAGGTATTAAAGCAATATCTGATCCATAATCCACATTTCCATAGGTCAAAATCCAAAGTGAATCACCTTCTTCATCAAAATCATTTAAAAAGATTCCCGTAAATTGTTTTCCATTCAAACTATCAAAGTGTGCATTAACACCAACATTTGATGCGTTTATATCCAATGTGTCTCCTTCATTCATCGTATAAAAATCGTTATTTGCTTCTGCGCAATCGTTATCAGGACCAAAAAAGAGTAATATAGAATCTAAAACACAGCAATCATATGGCGCTATACCATCATCAGGTAGAAAATCGTTGCATGCTTCATAATAAATAACATCTCGTATAGTATTACTTCCATCATGGACGTATGTAAAAGAACCATCAGAACAAAGTCCAGGAAGACCGGTATCTTCACACTTCACTTCACCATACAATCCGTGAAGTGGACTATCATCCGTCATTATTCCAGCAGCAAATAATGGTCCCCATTTTTTCTCCAGGGCAGCCGTCCACTTGCCTTCTAACTTTAACTTTCCAGGTGTTGAATATTTACCATATACATTGTCTCCTTCTTCATCAGTATCATCTCCAAGTATATCTTCTCCCGATCCTTTAAGTTCACCCCCTTCAATCATATACTCTTCTTTTACCCAAGTTACGCCGTCACCACTAGGATTACGTGTATAGGCATACATAGTATCATTAATCCCATTGCAAACTCCCTCTAATGGAGTTCCGAAAGCATCTTCAATTGCATTACCATCAGCATCTATTAGCACACACACTACACTATCAAGAGAATATCCTTCATCATTAAAATATTCATTAATATGCTTGCCCCCTATAAGCCCAAGACTATTGAAACCATCCGTTGTTGTTACAGGACAATCATTAATTGGTTTAATTGTTATTCTTACAGTATCTGGATCACTATCACAGAGATCATCAGCAGCTGAATATAAGAAAAAATCAAAATTAGGATCTGCCACTCCATCTCCAGTTATATCA
>JAPYTU010000018.1:17626-21931 GCA_029940715.1 Cytophagales bacterium | reverse complement strand
GGCAATCATTCACAGGAGTTATACAAATTGTAACAAGTTTGGTATTACCCTTATTACCTTTACTATCTACTGCATAATAAGTAAAACTATCAGAATGCTGTTCATCTCCATTATGCGTATAGGTAAAGCTTCCATCAGGATTTAATACTATACTACCAAATGAAGGATTACTCTTTTTCTTAGCCTCCAATGGTATGTCTCCCTCTGGATCTGTGTCATTAGCTAAAAGACCGTCAGCAACAAGAATATCAACAGTACCACCTTCAGGAATTGAATAAGAACTTCCAGTACAACCATAAGTATCATCAACGGATTGAGGGCCATTATCATCATCTACAATATCAATGGTAACAACTGTAAGTCCAATATTATCAGCTCCCCCACCTGTAACATATTCTATTTCAATTTTTAAAATATCATTAATTAGTGACCCCTCAGTAGGCTCATCCAAAGCATCATCTACTGCAGTGACTATAACAGTCCCTGTAGTATCGCCTGCTGCTATTGTAATAAGGTCACCAGATAATGTATAATCTCCAGCTGAAGCTGTAGTCCCAGTGGATAATACTCTAAGTTTAACTTTGACTTCAGTTGGAGCAGGTTGACTTAAAAAAACAGTTATAACAGATTCCATATATGGATTCCCATCTTCATGTATGGAATCTGTACTCACATGAAGAGCTACTATTATCTCATCATCAGTAATATCTAAATTAACAGTATTAGGATTACCTATTGTAGCATTACCTGGTGATGTTGAAGATTTATTAATTTTAAAAATAGCAAGTTCTGTGTTTTCACCAATAATATCATCCTGGCCAGTTACCGTTATTGAGGCAGCTGTACTACCAGCAGGTATTTTTATGGTATCTGAGGTAACTGTAAAGTCTGAAGGAATACCAGAATTCTCACTATCTGATGGAGATTCGGAACTTGCAGTAGGATAGGTTAATACAAATACATTTTCTTTTGAATCTACAGCACTTAAAGTAATAGTAAGTGTTGCTGTTCCCCCATTTTCTGAAATTGAAGTTGGAGCAATTGCTACAGTAGCCGTCTGAGAAAAAACATTAATTGAAATACTAAAAAATAATATTAAAAATAAAAAAAATGATTTTTTCATGGGCTTTGCTAAAGTTCAAATCGTACAAATATAAATATTTCCATTACCTGGATGAAGGTATTACTTATTTTTGATAACGTTAAAATTAGGTATAAAATTTTAATTTTTATTAGCTAATTGACCACAAGCAGCATTGATATCTTCCCCTCTACTTCTTCTAATGCCAATATTTAAACCTCGTCTCTCTAAATACTCTATAAAAAGATTTACTTTTTCAACTGATGATTTATCATAATCTAATCCATCAACCAAATTATATTCTATCAAATTAACTTTTGAAGGAACATGCTTTGTAAAATTATATAAATCTTTAGCATCTTCTAAACCATCATTAATATCCTTTAATAAAATATACTCATAAGTAATTTTCTTTTTGATTTTTGAAAAATAATATTTTAAAGAATCTCTTAGCTCTGTAAGAGAATTTGATTCTCCTATAGGCATAATACTATTTCTTTTTTCTTCTGAAGCTGCATGTAAAGACAAAGCTAAATTTACTTTAAGCCCATCATCAGCAATTTTTCTTATCATTTTGGAAATTCCAGATGTAGATAATGTTATTCTTCTTGAAGACATATTCAATCCCTCTTCAGATGTTAGATAATGTATTGCACGAACAACATTCTTATAATTAAGAAGAGGCTCCCCCATGCCCATAAAAACAATGTTAGACAAAGGTGTATCATATTTTTTGATTGCCTGATTAGAAATTAAGACAACTTGATCATAAATTTCAGCGGAAGAAAGATTTCGAGTTCTATCGATTTTTCCAGTAGCACAGAATACACAACTCAAAGAACACCCTACTTGTGAAGAGATACATGCAGTCATTCTTTTATTTTGCGGTATTAAAACACCTTCAACCAGATTGTTATCATGTAATAAAAAACGGGATTTTATAGTTCCATCACTACTTTCTTCAACTAAATCAGTTGAAATAGAATTTATAGTAAATTTTTTGTTGAATAATTCTCTATTAGATAAAGATAAATTTGTCATATCATCAAAAGAAACACAGGACTTTTTCCATAGCCAAGAGTAAACCTGAGAAGAAACATATTTTTTCATTCCACTAGAAACACAATAATCTTTAATCTCATCTAAAGAGATTTCTCTAATATCTTTTTTCAAAACAATAAAATTTTATAAGCACAAAGATATTAAAACCTTATATTTAAAAAATTTGTATTATAATTAATTATGGTATTAAAAAAGATAATTAGTAAAACTGGAAAAATAAGTTCCTGGTTTTCACTGGCATTAGTCTTATTAATTTCTATTGATGTATTATTAAGATATGTATTTAATTTTTCTACTGCAGCCCTTTATGAAATGGAGTGGCATCTTTTTGCAATTATATTTTTATTAGCATCCCCTTATACTCTTCAAAAAAATAAACATGTTAGAGTAGACGTATTTTATAATAATTTTTCAAAAAGAAAAAAAAATATTGTTGATTTAATAGGTAACATAATCTTTCTTATACCATTTTCATTTATAATATTTTACACTTCTCTACCATTTGTTGAAGATTCCTTTTCAATTTTGGAATCTAGTCCAGATCCTGGTGGATTACCTTACAGATTTATAATTAAATCTATAATTCCAATTGCTTTTTTTCTTTTAATGATTCAGGGAATACTAAATGCTATTAAAAATTATAATAACATAAAAATTAAGAAATGATAGAATATATTCCTCTAATTTTATTTGCTCTAGTTTTTATACTTATCCTATTTGGATATCCTGTAGCTCTAGTACTAGGAGGGATTTCAGTCGTATCAGGACTACTCTTTTTTGATATTGACTTTTTTTATTTAGTATCACTAAGAATTTTTGGGATAATGAACAACTTTGTTCTTCTTGCTGTTCCCCTTTTTATTTTTATGGGCATGACACTTGAAAAATCTGGAATAGCTGAGAAACTTCTTGAAACTATGGCCATATTATTTGGTAAGATTAGAGGTGGATTAGCATACTCAGTAATCATTGTAGGTGGGATGCTTGCCGCATCTACAGGTATTGTAGGGGCAACTGTTGTTACAATGGGACTTATAAGCTTACCGGTCATGATAAAAAGAGGATACAATACAAAGCTTGCAACAGGAGTAATTGCATCATCAGGAACTTTAGGACAAATTATCCCTCCTTCTGTTGTTCTTGTTCTCCTTGGTAGTGTGCTAAATATCTCTGTTGGCGATCTATTCACATCTGCTCTATTACCGGGACTAACGCTTGTTGTTCTTTATCTAATTTACGTATTGATAATTTCAATTATTTATCCAGAATACGCTCCGAGTATGCCTAATAAATTAATAAAAAAATTTAAAAACGAAACTGGAATAGTTGAGATAATTAAAGCTTTTCTTCTCCCTTTTATACTAATATTTGCTGTGCTAGGATCAATTTTTGCTGGAATAGCATCTCCAACTGAAGCTGCAGGAATAGGAGCGTTGGGAGCATTGATATTAAGCTACTTTCAAGCAAATATGAATTTTAAAAAATTAAAAATTATTATGGAAGAAACAACTAGTTTAACTTCCATCGTATTTATGATATTAATTGGCGCAACATCGTTCTCTCTGGTTTTCAGAGGTCTTGAAGGTGATAAAATACTAATTAATATAATTACTCAAGCAGACTTAACACCAGAACTTTTTATTGTATTAATATTATTTATTGTTTTTATAGCTGGATTTTTTATAGATTTTATTGAAATAATATTTATAATAGTCCCTGTCATAACTCCCATTTTAATAGCATTAAATATTGATTTGATTTGGATAGGAATTTTGCTCGCAATTAACCTACAAACATCTTTTTTAACTCCCCCTTTTGGATTTTCATTATTTTATTTAAAAAGTGTCGCACCAAAAGAAATAAAAACAAGAGACATCTATTATGGAATTATTCCTTTTGTAATTATTCAGTTGTTGTTTTTAATCTTCTTATTTTATAATCCTGATTATATCTATATAATACCAAAAATGCTCAATAATTAAAGATCATAATAAATCCTATCACCGACGTTAGCCCAATCTTTAAAAGAAATTCTAAACTTTTCATAAGCATCATAAATTTTTCTACTTTTTGGATCATTTTCAATTAACTCATTAATGACTTCCTGGGATTTCTCCTTAAAAGATGATAGTACATCTTTAGGGAATTTTCTAAGTTCTACA
>JAPYTU010000018.1:7631-17526 GCA_029940715.1 Cytophagales bacterium | reverse complement strand
TGCATCCACATGTTCAATGATTCTATACCTTTAACAACAATTTCTTGAAGATCAGAAGGTAACTGATAAAATTTTTCTTTATTTAAAATTATCTCTAACACTCCTCCAGGCTCATGCCATCCGGGATAATAATAATATTTTGCGACCTGATAAAACCCCATTAGATAATCATGATACGGACCAATCCATTCTGTAGCATCTATAACTCCCCTTTCAAGATTAGTATAAATTTCAGCCCCCGCAACAGTTACTGCAGTTCCACCAGACTTTGAAAGAACCTTTCCACCAAAACCAGGAATTCTCATTTTTAATCCTCTTAAATCAGAAATAGAATTAATTTCTTTATTAAACCAACCTCCCATTTGAATACTTGTATTTCCTCCAGGAAAAGGCAGTAATCCAAATGGTTCATAAATTTCTTTATATAACTTATGTCCACCTCCAGAAATTATCCATGAGTTCATCTGATTAGAATTCATTCCAAAAGGAACCGATGAAAAAAATTGAGCCGCAGGAATTTTTCCAGCCCAATAGTAAGATGCTCCACTTCCCATTTCAACAGCCCCATTACTTACAGCATCAAAAGATTCTAAACTTGGAACTAATTCACCACCACCATATACTTTAATGTCTAGCCTTCCACCTGACATTTTATATATCCATTTAGAAAGAAGATTACAACCTTCTCCTAGTACTGGCATATTAGGTGACCATGTAGTTGTCATTTTCCATTTATATTTCTTGTTGAAATTAATATTAGTTTCCTTATAATTATTATTACTTTTTTTGTTTAAGCATGATGACAATGCCATAGTTCCCGACAGGGCAACAAATGATTTTGCAATAAATTTTCTTCTATTTGTTTTTTTAGATTTCATAAAAGTTAATAGCTATTATAAGCTAAATTAAAAAAAAATTTGTTTAACAAAATTAAACATTAAATTGCCCCTTCTAAATGAATAAAAAAAATTATAGTCTACTTTTTATTTTTATAACAATATTTATTGATATAACAGGTCTTGGTATCATTATCCCTGTAATACCAGCACTACTCACAGATTTAATAGATGGAACAATTAGTGAGGCAGCAAAATATAGTGGTTGGTTAATGTTTTCATATGCTACTCTTCAATTTCTTTTTGCTCCAGTTTTAGGAGGTTTAAGTGATCAATACGGAAGAAGATCTATTATTTTATTATCATTATTTGGTTTTGGAATAAACTATATGGTAATGGCAATAGCCCCAACAATAACATGGCTATTTATAGGAAGAATTTTTCAAGGTATAATGGGAGCTAGCATGACAACAGCAGCAGCTTACATAGCAGATATAAGCACACCTGAAAAAAAGGCTCAAAATTTTGGATTAATTGGAGCCGCTTTCGGATTAGGATTTATATTAGGCCCTGTAATAGGTGGGTTTTTAGGTCAGTATGGCCCAAGGGTTCCATTCATTGCTGCAGCTATTTTTACATTAGTAAATTTAATTTATGGCTACTTCGTTTTACCAGAATCATTATCAATAGAAAACAGAAGAAAATTTGATATTAAAAGAGCCAATCCAATTGGAACATTATTATCTTTAAAAAGGTATCCCATAATTTCAGGTTTACTCTTGTGTATTGTTTTATTTAATATTTCTGCACATGCCACCCAAAGCACATGGACTTTCTTTACTATCGAACAATTTAATTGGAATGAAAAATGGATAGGATATTCTTTAGGTTTTGTCGGTCTTATGGCGACAATTGTTCAAGGAGGATTAATAAGAATTATTATTCCAAAAATTGGAAATATTAAAAGTGTTTATTTTGGAATGATATTTTATATTATTGGATTAACATTATTTGCATTTGCAAATCAAAGCTGGATGATGTTTGCTATTGTCATACCATTCTCTTTAGGTGGAATAACAGGACCAGCCCTTCAAGGAATAATGACAAATAAAATTCCTAATGATGAACAAGGAGAATTTCAGGGGGGAATGACAAGCCTTCTTAGTCTCACAGCAATTATTGGACCATTACTCATGACCAATCTATTCTCATATTTTACTAGTAAAGAAACAAATATTTATTTTCCAGGTGCACCCTTTATGCTTGCAGCAATTTTATCATTTATTGGATTATTAATTGCTTATAATTTTCTATCTAGAAAAAATATCTTCGATTAAAGATTTAACCAATAATTAATTTTGAAAGCAAATGATCTATTTTTGACGTTCATAAATAGAGGATTTTTAGCATAATAATTATCAGTATACACTAAGAAAATATCTGATAAAGGTTTAAATCTCCATTGAAATCTTGCATTAATATTAATATTATCAATCTGATTATTGTATTGTAGATAAGTACTAAAAAATAAATCTTTAGAAAAACTTACATTTATTTTTGAACTTAAAGAAAAAAATTCAGCTGATGAATAAGGTTCAGGAAAATTTAAATTATTGTACTGACTTCTTAAAGATAAATTTAAAAAAGGTGGAAACTTATATGAAATTGTTCCTCCTATATTATTTATTTTTCCATTAAAAAATTCTCCTGTTTTTCCATTTACACTAAAATAAAATTTTTTTCTTTGATTAGATCTAAAATAAAAAGTATAATTAGAATAATTATAATCAGATAAACTATCTAAAGATTCTCCTTCGGATCTTGAAGGATCAAAATCATGTAATAATAATGTATATTTTATATTAGACTTTAACGTCAAACTTGCATCTGAATTAAATGTAATGTTATAATCTAAATCAATATCATAATCAGTAATTCCATTTGCATCATTGCTATAAAATTCATAATCAATACCTGGCCCATGTCTATTTAAAGAGTTGTCTTTTGGAATAAATTTATACTGAAATGAAGGACTAAAAAAGATAAAATCTTTTCTTGGAACAAAGCCTACTTCTGGATTAAAGTTTTCTCCTACTCCATAAAAATAAATATTAGTTTCATAATTTCTTTTCTCATAGGAAGCATTTATCCCATAGGAATTAGAGTTTGATAAATTTTTATTATCTAATGATTGATGATAGAAAAGCCCAGATTTAAATCTTGTATTATTACTTTGTAATTTTGATTCAACTCCAAAAACCCTATTAAAATCATTTAAACTTAAATCCTTTGCATAAACATCATCTTTATTGTTAAATAAGGCTTGTTTATTTATAATGAACGATGATATTTTAGAATTCCTAAGAATATTTTTTTCTAAAACTACCATACCATAATTATAAGAGGGTACTCCACTTGAAGAAAGTCTAGCGGTTTGCATATTTAATACCCCTATTCTTAAATCTTCATTAACCTTACCAGATAACTTTGCACCATAAATAATTGAATTTTGAACATACTGTTTTGTTACAGTATCTCTAACAATACCTATTCTTCTTGTAAACATAGGTCTGGCTGCTCTAGATCCAAGATTTGAAAATAAATCAGCATTATCATTAAAAAACTCTCTTTTTTCTGGTAAAAAAAGTTCAAAACGTGTCAAATTAGTCCTTTGTTCATCAACCTCTACTTGAGAAAAATCAGGATTAAATGTTAAATCTAAATTCAAAGAAGAGCTTAATGCTAACTTCATATCTAAGCCTACATTAAAATCAAATTCTTTTGGTGGTTCACTGATTTTACTATTACTTCCTGAGCTTGATATGTAAGGAATTAAGACCATGCTTTTAGAAGATTTTTCAAGTGGAAATTCAAACTCAAGCTGTCCCGTCATAGACAAGTTTCCAGGAGAAAATCCTAGAGGAATCGCAGTCCAAACTGATCCTTCATTTATTTTGCTATTTCCTCTATGAGAATTTAAATTCCATACTTTAGATCCTGTTTTATATCTTATAGAACTAAAAGGTATTTTAAATTCAGCAATCCAATAATCATCATGTACTTTTGCTCCTGAGTACCACTTTGTATTCCAGTTTATATTAAACCAACTTATGCCACCTCTTCCTCCTCCTCCAGAATGAGAATATGATCCTTCTCCACCATCTGAAAGTAAAGCCTCTCTTTGAATATTATATGGTGACAATCCAAAATTATAACCATTTGTTTCATCCAGAAATGTATCAAAGGTAAATGATATGTAATCTACTGATCCACCAAAAAAATCTCTTTTTAAATCTCCTAAAACAAATTTTTTATCTGAAATATCTTCCATTTTAGCTAATATGTATATAAACTTATCATCATAAGCTATCCTAAATTCTGTATCTAACTCAGCGGAAACAGAGTCTCTTGGTCTGTATTGAAAAAAATTTGAAACTGACTCGGCATTAATCCAAAAATTTTCTGTCATTTCTCCATCTAATATGATTTCTTCATTGATTTTTTTTGCTAAAATTTTTTTATCAGATAATTTTTTAGACTGTGAAAACCCTAGTAATACTACTGAAAAAATTAAGAAAAAAGTTAATGTATAACTTTTCATAAGTTGTTTTAAAATATTAGATGATTATTATTTATAAATCTTTCTAATTGTTTTCTTTATATAAATCTACAACTATAGGAGTAGCAATAAATACTGAAGAATATGTTCCTACTATAATTCCAATCAAAAGAGCAAAAGAGAACCCACTCAATGAAGCTCCTCCAAATAAAAATAAAACCAAAACTACTATAAACGTAGTCGTAGAAGTTATCAATGTTCTACTAATTGTCTTGTTTATTGATTCATTCACAACAGGAATTAAATTACTCCCCGCTTTTATTCCCATATTTTCTCTAATTCTGTCAAACACAACAACAGTATCATTAATTGAATACCCAATAATAGTAAGAATAGCAGCGATAAATACTTGATCTATTTCATATGAAATTCCAAATAGATTTGCAAATGCAAATGCAGAAATTACAAATAATATATCATGAAATAAAGCAATAACAGCACCTATAGAAAATTGCCATTTTCTAAATCTTATTAGTATGTAAATGAAAATTGCTAATAAGGCCAATAAACCAGAATAAAAAGATGAGTTTTTAATATCATCTGCAATAGTTGCCCCAACCTTAGAAGAACTTGATATAGTAAAATTCGATTCATCTACTTGCGAATCATCTTCTGAATAATCAAGATTGGTTAAAGATTTTATACCACTTATTAAATTAGTTTTTACCTGAGTATCAGCATTATCAGTTTCATCACTGATTAAATAAGAAGTAGTAATTTTTAAAATATTATCGGCACCAAATGTTTTAACTTCAACGCCTTCATTATTAAATGTTTCTTTCAAACCACTTTCAATTTCTGTTGGATTCTGAGAATTATTAAAAGTAACTACGTAAGATCTTCCTCCTTTAAAATCTACTCCTAATGTAAGTCCTTTAAATAAAAGAGAGATAATACCTAATGATATAAATAAAGTAGAAAATGCATAAGCAATTTTTCTCTTTCCAATAAAATTAATATTAATATTTGTTAATAAATTTCTACTAAAAGGAAATGAAAAATTTAGTCTGCTCTTATCACCTCTTTCACTTAATTTTTCAACTATAACTCTTGTAATAAAAACAGCTGAGAAAAATGAACATATAATTCCAATAATTAAGGTTACAGCAAAACCTTTAACAGGTCCTTGTCCAAAATTATATAAAATTATTCCTACTAGTAAAGTAGTGAAATTAGCATCAATTATAGATGTATAAGCCTTCTTATAACCATTAGAAATTGCTTGTTTTAAATTAGCATTATTTCTTAATTCCTCTTTAATTCTTTCAAAAATTAAAACATTAGCATCAATAGACATCCCAATAGTTAATACAATACCCGCAATTCCTGGTAATGTCAAAGAAGCAGAGAGTTGTGCTAAAATTCCAAGAATAAAAAATATATTAAAAAACAAAGCTAGGTTAGCAACAAATCCTCCTCCAGCATAATAGAATATCATAAATATAACAACAATAGAGAGTCCAGCCATCATAGATTGAAACCCTTGAACTTGAGCGGCTTTACCTAAAGTAGGTCCAATAACAACATCTTCCACAATAGTAGTTGGTGCCGGAAGCGTACCAGCCTTTAAAATATTAGCTAAATCTTGTGCCTCTTCAATAGTAAAATCACCTGTGATTTGTGAGTTTCCATTTGGAATCTCATTTTGAACATTAGGTGCCGAATAAACATAATCATCTAAAACAATAGCTATTCTCCTATTAATATTTTGAGATGTTAATCTTCTCCATTTTTTTGCACCATTAGAATTCATCTGCATAGAGATAGACGGTCTAGAACTTTGATCTAAATCCTGTCTAGCATCTGTTATAACCTCGCCAGTAAGTGGAGCATTACCTCCTCTAGAAGTTTTAATTGCAAATAATTGAAGAACCTCATCACTTGGATCTGATGTATTTTTTGAAGGTTTAACAGACCATAAAAATTTTAAATTAGAAGGGATAAGTTGCTTTACATTTGAATTATTTAAAATAGAATTTATTTGAATTGTATCTTCTAAATTATAAAATAATCCACCAAATTCTGATCTTAGCTTTGACAATAAAGGAGAAGTAGATGAGGGAATAGAATCACTCACTTCTACATCATCATTTTCTAAATCATTATCTTCAGTAATTTCTATAGAATCATCACCATCTAATAAATCTTCTATATCCGCTAAAGTTTCTGGAGACGCTTCTTGAGATTCAGAACTTTCAGATTTAAAAATTCCTTGTTTTACAACGTATTGATCTACTAACTGAATAGTTTGAAAAACTTCTGTTTCATTAAGCTCTGCAACTTCCCAAAATTCTAGTTTAGCAACTCCTTGCAACAATTTTCTTACCCTTTCAGGATTATCAACTCCAGGAAGTTCGATTTGTATTCTTCCCGTTCCCTGAAGTCTTTGAATATTAGGCTGAGATGTACCAAATCTGTCTATTCTAGTTCTAAGTATATTAAAAGACCTATCAATAGCACCCTCAACTTCATTATTAATTATGTCTATTATTTCATCATCAGTTGAATCAAAATCTATTCTACCTCTATTTGAAACAGTTGAAAATATTGTAGATAATTTTTTATCTGGAGCAAGGATTTTAAACTCATTATAAAATTCAGTAATAAAATTTAATTGAGTTCCAATTATATTTTTTTTAGCTTTTTGAATAGCTTCCAAAAAATCTTTGTCCTGATTATTTGAGGAGAGTCCTTTAAGTATATCAACAGGTGAAACTTCTAAAGTTACATGCATTCCCCCTTGCAAATCTAGTCCAAGATTTAATTCAGATTCTTTAATTTCTTTATAAGTATAATCTGAAAGCAAAGTGTATACAGGCTTATTCCAAATAGAGTCAAGGTATCTTTGTTTTGATTTATAATCTATATTCCCATTCTCATTTCTAGAAAATTCTGTAGCATCGCTCTGTATTCTTTGAGAAACAAAAGTGAATTGAAGATAGTATATAGATAGTAATGATATTATTACTGTCAAAAAAATTATTAATCCCCTATTTTTCATTTATAAAATTGCAAAAATTGGTCACAAAAGTATTCAATTATATGGAAATTAACTAAAAGCTAAATATTATTATTTAATGCTTGAAATTCATTCTTCATATAGTCTAATGTTATTTTTGCAGCCTCATTATCATTCTTTGTATTATTTACTATTAAATCAGCATCATTCTTATACGGTAAAATATATTTATTATATGAAGGAATTACATGATTATTGTATTTATAAAGTACATTATTTTTATCATATCCTCTTTCTTTAAGATCTCTTTTAATTCTTCTGTTTAAACCCACATTTCGATCAACATCAATAAATATTTTTCTATCAATTAACTTTTGAAAATTTTTATAATAAAATAAAAAAATTCCCTCAACAAGAATTACTGATCTAGGTTTAACAATTATTTTCTTAGGAAGAATTTTTGGGTTATTAAAAGTATACTCAAGTCTTTCCACAGTACTATTATTTTTTATTTTTTTTATATCATCAAATAATTCATCCTCTAAAAAAGATGATGGCAAATCAAAATTATAATTTCCATCAGAATCTTTTTTTTGATATTCTCTTCTTTTATAATAATTATCTTGTAAAAGGATAGAAATTACATCAAGATCAAAATTATTCTTCACATAATTTACTATATATGATTTTCCAGATCCACTGCACCCTACTATTCCAAAAACTAAATTTTTCAATTTAAACTATTTAAATATTTTATAAGTTTTTTTGTTGCTATTGCTCTATGAGAAATTGAATTTTTATACTCAAATGGCATCTCAGCAAATGTTTTTTTATAACCATCAGGAACAAAAATAGGATCATATCCAAAACCATTATCTCCTCTTCTACTATGCGTTATATTACCACGAATCATTCCCTCAAAAAATTTAACATCAGAATTTATAATTAAACATATAAAAGTTATAAATTTTGCTCTTCTATCTTTTATATCTTTTAAATTTTCTAGTAAAAGATCAACATTATCATTTGAAGAAGCATTTTCCCCAGCATACCTTGCTGATCTTACTCCTGGTTGATTATCTAGAACATCTACCTGAAGACCTGAATCGTCTGAAAAACAATTAACTCCATATTTATTAAAAATAAAATTTGCTTTTATAAAAGCATTTTTTTTAATAGTATTTTCTGTCTCTTTAATTTCACGATTAAAATTCAAATCTTTTAGAGAAATTAATTTTTGATTTTTAATTAAAGACTGAACTTCCTTTATTTTGTTATTATTGCTTGTAACAAAACAAATTTCTGTCATTTTCTAATTTTTATTAAATGAATATCAAAAATTAAGATTGCGTTAGCTGGAATAACAGGGGTAGTAGCATTACCTAATTCACCATATGCATTGCCTGATGGCATTATAATTTTAATTTTACCCCCTTCACTAATTTTACTAATAGAAAAACCTAGAGCTTTTTTAAAATCTGATACCAACGCTAAATATCCATGATCCGATATGATTGGAAAAAAAGATCCAAATCCATTGTATGTATAAACTAATGGAACATAAAATTTGGATTCATCAACAATACCAAAAGACTCAGCAACTGAGTGATCATTTGTATCAAAAAAAACTAAATCAATGGAATCATTTGTATAAAATATAGAATCTGTCGTATAATAGGCAGCTAAATTTACACTTATAATATCATTATTTTCTGGATAAACTTCAAAATCTCCAGAATCTATTAAAGAATATAAAACTCCCTCTTCTGTAGTATCAACAACTGTTTGAAGTCCTATTCCTTCTATATAAGAAAGAATTAATTCTATATCATCACTTCTTTGTTTAATTGAATCTAATCTTGCTTGTTCTGGATCATACGTTTCAACATATTCTTCATCCATAGTACATGAGATAGTGAAGAAACTAATTAATATTATATAAATAATATATTTCATCATTTTATATCTAATAAAGATACCCTAAAAACTAATACTGAATTTGGAGGTATTGAACCTGAGACAGTATTTCCATAACCTAGACCTGAAGGAATAATAAGAATTCCAATTCCTTCCTCATCAATGTACTTTAACCCAATGTCCCAACCCTCTATAACTAATCCTGCTCCTAAAATAAACTCAAAAGGTTGACCCGTACCATTTCTATCAAATTCAATTCCATCTAAAAATTGACCTACATAATTAACCTTTAATGTGTCCCCATTTACTGGAAATAATAAATTTCCTTCTTCAATAGCTTTATAATATAAGCCATTATCTAAAGACGTAAATCCTGAAAGATTATTCTCATTTAAATAGCCTTCTATTCTTAGAATATCAAATTCTAATTGTTCTTGTTTTGACTTAATTAAAATTGAATCCCCATCTGTGCAAGATGATAAAACAAATAAAACAATGATAACCCTGAAAAAGCTTGTAAGCATACTTTTAAAAATCTAATAATTCAATATCAAATATTAAAAT
>JAPYTU010000018.1:0-7531 GCA_029940715.1 Cytophagales bacterium | reverse complement strand
CTAAATATTGATCTATTATTTTAGCATCTATAATTAATTGTTCTTCCATATTATTATTCATTTTATTTTGCATTTTTTCATATTGTTCTCTTTGAAAACTTTCAAATTCATCTTTATCCATCACATTCTCAACACCACAATAAAAAGAAAGCAATTTATCTTTTAATGAATCTGGTGTAGTAGCTAATCTTGGATCATTTTCTAAAAATTTTTCAGTTGTTATCTGAAAGAAAACACTATCTCCTTTCTCTAAATTATCAATGACTTCATAAATTATTCCATTATTCTTCCACGAAGAATCTTTTAATAAAACCACTGGATCATTTCCAACTTTATTAAGCAGTTCATTACCATCATGATCAAAATATTGAAGATTTAACATAACAATTTGTCCATTGTCAATAGCTTTTCCATCACCATGTTTAAAATATTTTAACTTAGTCCCATTATCCAATACTTTTTCTTTTTCAACACATGAATAGGTTATAAAAAGAGTGAAAACTATAAGAAATAAATTTTTAAAAAGTTTCATAAAATTAATAATTTAATAATTTTTCATTTTTTGAAATTGCAATCAAAAATTTTTTCAAAGCTACTGAAAGTTTATCTTCTAGACTTCCGCCTGCAGCATTTTTATGTCCCCCTCCATTAAAATTTTGTTTTGCAAAATCATTAACAGAAAAATTTCCAATTGATCTAAAAGAAAATTTGATTTTTTCTCTTGTCTCAACTATTAATGTTGCCATATTTACTCCCATAATTGATAAGGCATAATTAACTAAACCCTCAGTGTCACCCTTCTCAAATTTAAATTTCAACAAATCGTCTTTTGTTAGAACTATAAAAGCTGCTTTATTATTGCCAATAAGTTTAAGTTTTTTTGAAAGAGAAAAGCCAATAAGCTTAAGTCTATTTAAAGAATTAGTATCATAAATTAATCCATTAACATTTGAAGAATTAACACCTCTATCGATCAAATCTGCAACAATTCTATGGACCTTTGATGAAGTAGATGGAAATTTAAATGATCCCGTATCTGTTAAAATGCCTGTATACAAACACTCTGCAATATCTTTATCAAGAAAATCAATGTTTATCATTTCAATTAATTCATATATAAGTTCTGCCGTAGCAGATGCATTAGAATTGTGATATGCTATATCATAAAATTTTACTGGATCCAAATGATGATCTATTAAAACTTTTACAGATTTTGACAAATTAATTAATTCTCCTAATTCATTTATTCTAGATAAATTGTTAAAATCCAAACAAAAAATAATAGATGAATGATTTACTAAGGAACGAGCTTTTTCTTTTTCATTAGAATAAATTACAACATCATCATTCCCCTTCATCCATGTTAAAAAATCTGGATAAGAATTAGGTACAATAACATTAACATTATGATCATATTTTATTAAAAAATTATAGAGTGCAAGAGACGAACCTATTGCATCACCATCAGGATTTGCATGAGTGGTTATAACAACATTTTGTTTTACAGATAATAAATCAAATAGTTTTTTCATAATTTATTTAAATTATTGGTCTGCAAAATTGAATAATTTTCTTTGAAAGAAAAACAATTAGTTTAAATAAGAAATTAACAGAGTATTTCATAATGTCAAACATTATTTTAAGTTTGCAAAACCAAATAAATAAAAATGAGTGGAAATGTAACTTTTACTATAATAAAACCTGATGCTGTTAAATCAGGACATTCAGGTTCAATTATTAAAATGATCGAAAAAGCTGGATTCAAATTACTTGAAATGAAACTAGTTTCACTCACTAAAGAAAAAGCTTCAGAATTTTATGAAGTACATAAAGAAAAACCTTTCTATGATAGATTATGTAATTATATGTCATCTGGACCTATAATAGTAATGAAACTATCAAAAAATAATGCTATTGAGGACTTTAGAAAGCTTATAGGATCGACAAATCCTCAAGATGCTGCAGAAGGAACTATTAGAAATTTATTTGCTACTTCAATAGAAGCAAATGCAATTCATGGTTCTGACTCAGATGAAAACGCAATTATAGAATCTGACTTCTTTTTTAATAATTAAGATTTTATTAGCCAAAAATTATTTAATCCTTTTCCAATAGAAATTTTAATTTTTACTTGCTGTAATAATTCAAGAATTGCTAAAAAATTATAAATAACTAAAATTTTTAATGGGTTATCATTAATTAATTTTACGAAAGAAATTTTTTCTTTTGATTTTAATGAATTTATAATAAATTTTTTTTGCTCATCAATAGTGTAAGGATACTTCTCTATTTCATGAAGGGGTTTATTTTTTTCCTTTTCAAATTTTTCTACAGCATTCTGAAAAACGACTAATAATTTATACAAATCTAAATCTTGAAGTTCTGTCTCTAAATTTGCTCTTTCACTAATTTTACTAACTTCAGACATTAAATTTCCACGATTTTTTTTTGAAAATCTAAATTCTTCTAAACTTGAAAACTCATCAATTACTGATTTATATTTTTTGTATTCTAATAAATGTTCTATAAGTTCTTCCCTAGGATCAATTTTATTACCATCTTCGTCTATAGATAACCTAGGTAAAAGCATTTTAGATTTTATTCTCATAAGAGTAGCTGCCACAACAATAAATTCACTAGCAACTTCAATATTCATTTTTTTAAGACTTGATATATATTCTAGAAAATCTTTTGTGATTTGTGAAATAGGGATATCCACAATATCTATTTCATCTCTTTCAATAAAAAATAATAATAAATCAAAAGGACCTTTAAATAATGGGATTTTTATTTCGTAGCTCAAAAATTATATAATTATTATATTAAACATAAACAGAATATGGATCTCTATAAATCTTAGATCTCATTAAGTTAGCTTTTTCGTTATCTATAAAACTTTCATTAATAGGATCCCAATGAAGTTCTTCTCTTAATTCATAAGCAATATTTGATAAATGACAAACAGAAGCACTTCTATGACCAATTTCAGCATGACATATAGGTTCTGTACCATTTTTAATGGATGTAACCCAATCTAAAAGATGGTTCTTAGACTGATAGAGTTTCAAATCTTCATTTTTAAATTCCGATTTAACTATATTTTCAGGTTTTGAATCTATAAATCCCCTACTAACATCCATAGTTCCTTCTGATCCTATAAACCTAACACCATATCCTCTACAAAAGTCCTGATGAATAACTTCAACATCATTACGATAATACATTTTTAATCCTTTTACGGCATTTGGTTCTTGAGGAGGTACAAATCTAACAGGACCTGAATCATCCATTCCTAATCCCCACTGAACAATATCAAACATATGAGCACCCCAATCTGCCAAAATACCACCACCAAATTCTTTATACCATCTCCATCTTGGAAAAAAACTAGTAGATATTAATCCCTTATTATAAGGTCTTAACTGAGCAGATCCAAGCCATTTATCCCAATCAATAGAATCAGGAGTTTCTTCAAATGGAAGTTCACAAACACTTGCGGGATTACCCACGTTCACAAGTGCCTGTGAAATTTTTCCTAAATAACCATTCCTTACCAATTGACATCCTATTAAAAAATTAGAACTAGACCTTTGCATACTACCAGTTTGAAGAATTCTATTGTATTTTTTTGAAGCATTTACCATTGCTCTACCTTCTTTTATAGTATGAGATAATGGTTTTTCACAATATACATGTTTTCCTAATCTCATTGCATCAATGGACATTGCAGCATGCCAATGATCTGGCGTTGAAACAACTACTCCATCAACATCTTTTCTATTTAGTAGATCAAAATAATTATCTGTAAAGAATAAATGATTTTTCTTATTATTCTTACCAGAATTTGAAGACTTTTCAAATTCCAAAAGAAATCTTTTATATTTTACTTTATCAATATCACAAGCTGCAACTACCTGAGTTTCTGATAGTTTATTGAATCCAATTGATAAACCCATTCCCTGTGCCCCAGTACCAATCACACCAATATTAAATTTGTCACTAGGAGGTATATGCCTCTTACCTAAAACATTTATTGGAACAATTGAAAAAGCACCTAATGATAAAGCGGCACTTTTAATAAATTGTCTTCTCGAATTATAATTTATTTTCACAGATAATAAAAATAATACTTTCTGAGAAAAGTTATTGATTTATAAACTTTTTTTTAAAAATTCAGTATAAGTTTATATTACAATTAGTTCTATGAAAAAAAAAGGATTCAAACTATTATCAAAAATAAATTACCCGGATGATTTAAGAAAAATAGATAAATCTCAATTAATTAACATATGTGAAGAGTTAAGAAAATATATTATTGATACCATTTCTAAGCATGGAGGTCATTTTGGAGGTAGTTTAGGAGTAGTTGAATTAACTGTTGCTTTACATTATGTATTCAATACACCTTATGATCAAATAGTTTGGGACGTAGGTCATCAAGCTTATGGACATAAAATCCTAACTGGAAGAAGAAAAGATTTTCATACAAATAGGATTTATAAAGGTCTCTCAGGATTTCCAAAAAGATCTGAAAGTATATATGACACATTTGGTGTAGGTCACTCTTCAACATCTATATCAGCAGCACTAGGAATGGCCACTGCTTCCAAACACAAAAAACAACACAAAAAACAACACATTGCCGTTATTGGAGATGGAGGCATGACGGGAGGAATTGCTTTTGAAGGGATGAATAATGCCGGAGTTTCAAAATCTAATATACTTATCATTTTAAATGATAATTGCATGTCCATAGACCCAAACGTTGGAGCACTAAAAAATTATTTAACTAATATTTCAACCTCTAGCACATTCAATAAAGTAAGAGATGACATATGGAAAGTACTTGGAAAAATTAGCAAATTTGGACCAAATGCTAGAGGAATTGGAAAGAAATTGGAAAAAAGCTTAAAATCTTTTATTATAAACCAATCAAATTTATTTGAATCTTTAAACCTTAGATATTTTGGACCAATTGATGGTCATAACATAGATCATTTAGTTCATACTCTAGAGCGTTTAAAAAAAATTAATGGTCCAAAAATCTTACATTGTCTTACAGTAAAAGGAAAGGGATATGAGTTAGCTGAACAAAATCAAACTAAATGGCATGCTACAAGTAAATTTGATAAAATATCTGGAAAAAGTAAAAAGAAAAATATCATAACTCCTCAACCTCCCAAATATCAAGATGTTTTTGGAAATACAATTGTTGAATTAGCAAATAAAAATAAAAAAATAGTAGGTATAACACCCGCTATGCCTTCAGGATCTTCAATGAATATTATGATGAAAAAAATGCCAGATAGAGCTTTTGATGTTGGAATTGCAGAACAGCATGCTGTTACATTTAGTGCTGGCCTAGCAACTCAAGGTCTAATTCCTTACTGTAATATTTATAGTACTTTTATGCAAAGAGCATATGATCAAGTTATTCATGATGTTTGCATACAAAGTTTACCAGTAATCTTTTGTCTTGACAGAGCAGGAATAGCTGGATCTGATGGGCCAACTCATCATGGTGCATATGATTTAGCATATATGAGATGTCTTCCAAATATGATAGTTTCGGCGCCCATGAATGAGTCTGAATTAAGAAATTTAATGTATACTGCTCAATTGCAAAAAGATAAACCATTTACAATAAGGTATCCTAGAGGTCAAGGGGTCTTAATAAATTGGGAAACTCCTTTTAAAAAAATAAAAATAGGTAAGGGAAGAAAAGTATCTAGTGGTAAAGATTTAGCAATACTTACTATTGGCCATATTGGCAATTATGCTTCCAAAGCTATAATAGAACTAAATAAAATAGGAATAAATCCTTCACATTATGATATGAGATTTGTTAAACCTCTTGATAGCAAACTGCTCCATAAAATATTTAGAAAATACAAATACATATTAACTGTAGAAGATGGATGTTTACTTGGAGGATTTGGCAGTTCTATTATTGAATTTATGTCAGATAATAATTATAAAAACTATATTAAAAGACTTGGTATACCAGACAAAATAATTGAACATGGTTCACAAGATCAATTATATACTGAGTGCGGTTATGATAAAAAAGCTATAATCGAAACATGCATGAAAATAACTGATAAAACAATGCTTGAAGAATTAATCCTATAGATCATTAATGATTTCTTCTAAATTAGTTACGAAATTATAAACATCCATAAAAGAATTATATAATGGAACAGGAGTAACTCGAACTACATTTGGCTCTCTATAATCAACTATAAACCCACGATCCATCAACTGATTAAAAATTTTTTTACCATTCGTATGAAAAAATAATGACAATTGAGATCCCCTATTAAAAGGAGTTATAATTTTAAAAATTGAACCATAAGAACTTAAACTTTCTAAAGATTCCCCTAAATATTGAGTTAATAATTTTCCTTTTTCTAAAATTTTAGGAAAACCAATCTTATTAAAAACATTTAAAGATGCTAGATGAGAAGCCAACATTAAAATTGGAGGATTACTCATTACCCATGCCTCTGCAGATATAGACGGATCTATGTTTTTATTCATTTGAAATCTAGTTTCTATTTTATTTCCCCACCATCCTTGATATCTTGGAAATGAGAAATCCCTATGAAATTTATTATTTACATAAATTCCTGAAATTCCACCTGGACCAGAATTTAAATATTTATAACTACACCACGTGGCAAAATCAACACCCCATTTACTTAAATTTAATTCTACATTTCCAATGGCATGAGCGAGATCAAAACCAACAATAATCTTATGTTTGTGACATTCTTCTGTAATTTTTTCAATATCAAATAATTGTCCTGTATAATATTGAATACCTGGCAATAAAACCAACGATATATTATCATTATTTTTTTCAATTGTATTAATTATATCCTCGGTTCTTAAGCTATCTTCATTATCTCTAGGCGATACTTCAATAATAGTATCTTCATAAGATAAATTACGAGATTTCAAATGAGAAATTACAACATACCTATCAGAAGAAAAAGCGTTTTTCTCCATTAATATTTTAAATCTTACTTTATCAGGTCTATAAAAACTAATCATTAATAAATGGAGGTTAACTGAAAGTGAATTCATAACAGCTATTTCTTTCTGACTTGAGCCTAATAATTTAGACAACATACTTTTAACTTCTTCTTGATAGTCAATCCATGGTCTATTACCAATAAAATGTCCGTCTACAGCATTTTTTTTCCAACTTCTCAATTCCTCTTCTATATAAACTTTTATATCCTTATGTTGTAATCCCAATGAGTTTCCACATAGATACGTTACTTTAGTTTCTTTTCTTTGAGGTACAAAAAAATGATTTTTTGCAAATCCTATTGGATCATTATGATCCATTTTTAAAGCATAATCTTTTTTCATATATTGAATTATATTTATAAGTTAAAAAAAAAATATGAATCTATCATTAAAAGGGAAAAGAGCAATTGTATGTGGTAGCACACAAGGAATTGGAAAAGCTATTGCACTTATGCTGTCTAAACAAAAAGCACATATAACACTAGTAGCAAGA
>JAPYTU010000099.1:2723-4414 GCA_029940715.1 Cytophagales bacterium | reverse complement strand
TATAATATAGAGGGGTATCCAGATAATAGATTTTTAAAAATTATTAAAGATATTAGGCCAGAACAAGCTACTCTTGTTCCAGACGCACCAGGAGTTGTTACTTCTAATAGAGGCTGGAACTCATCTGATGATAATGCTCTATTAAGGAATGTTGTTTCTACAATTCATAAGTATGGCATAAAAGTTTCTTTATTTATAGATCCGGATTTTAAAATGATAGAATGTGCTCGTGATTGCAATGTTGATCGTATTGAATTATATACGGGGAAGTATGCAAAAAATTACCTTGATAATCAAGATACTTCTGTATTTGAGTATATTAAAGCATCAGAATATGCTATTTTAAATGGACTTCAGGTTAATGCGGGACATGATTTAGATCTTAATAATTTAAAATTTTTAAAAGATTCACTTTCAAATTTATTTGAAGTTTCAATTGGCCACGCATTAATATCTGATTCATTATATTATGGTTTAGAAAAAACTATAAAGATGTATTTAAATGAGTTAAAATAATGTCAAAATTATTTTACAGGGAATATGGTAGCGGAAAGCCTTTAATTATATTACATGGTCTTTTAGGTTCTTCTGATAATTGGATTTTACATGGTAAATTATTTGCAAGAACATTTAATGTTTTTATTTTAGATCAAATGAATCATGGGAATTCTCCTCATTCTCAATCTATTAATTATAAAACTTTAACAATTGATCTTTTTAATTTTATTAAATCAAAAAATTTATCAGAAGTAAATATTCTTGGTCATTCTATGGGTGGAAAAGTTGCAATGAAGTTTGCAATAGATTATGAATATCTTGTTCATAAACTTGTCATTGTTGATATTGCGCCTAAAGAATATCCAAATAATTTAAAATTTAATTATATAATTCAAGGCATAAAATCTTTGAATGTTGATAGTATTTCTACTAGAAAAGAGGCTGATGATATATTATCTAAATATGTTTCAGAACTATATATAAGAAATTTTTTATTAAAAAATCTAAAAAGAAATTCTTTAAAAAGTTTTTTTTGGAAATCAAACACGAAATTAATAATAGATAGTATTAAAGATTTATATTCTGGCATATCTAATGACTCAACATCATATTCTAATGTGTTATTTATTAAAGGTGAAAAATCAAATTATATTTTAGATAATGATTGGGATAATATTATAAGTTTATTTCCTAAAGCTAAACTTTCAACTATTAGTAACTCTGGTCATTGGGTTCATTTTGATAACCCTGATGAGTTTTATTTGAATGTAATGAGTTTTTTAAAATAAATTATTCTGCTTTCGGGTGTGCCTTTTCAAATGTTTTTTTCAATTTTTCTATTGAATTATGTGTATAAATTTGAGTTGCAGCTAGGCTAGAATGTCCAAGTAAATCTTTAACAGAATTTAAATCAGCGCCTCTATTTAAAATATGAGTTGCAAAGGTATGTCTTAGTAAATGTGGATTATAATTTTCGCTGTTGATGAGTTGTGATATGTTTTTTTTGACTATTCTAGAAATTAACATTGGATATGTTTTTTTACCTTTTATAGTAGTTATAAGGTATTCATTTTTTATTATAGAAGTTTTCGTTTTGATTTGAATATAATTTTTTATTTGTTTTATGGATTGATTGTTCAGTGGAATAATTCTTTCTTTTCCTCTTTTTCCTAGAACTTTAATTTCTTCTTTTT
>JAPYTU010000099.1:0-2623 GCA_029940715.1 Cytophagales bacterium | reverse complement strand
AGTGGAATAATTCTTTCTTTTCCTCTTTTTCCTAGAACTTTAATTTCTTCTTTTTCATCATTAAAATCTTTTGATTTAAGATTAATAAGTTCAGAAACACGTATTCCAGTTCCATATAATAACTCAATTATAAGAAGGTCTCTTTGTCCTTTAAAGTTATTTTCTGATTTTAAATTTTTGAAGAAAAATTTCATATCTTTTTCTTTAATAAATTTTGGTAGTAGACTGTTTGTTTTTAAGGATCGAATTTTATTTGTTGGATTAACTAATACAAATTCTCTTTTAATTAGAAACTTAAAAAATGATTTTAAAGTAGCAATTTTTCTATTTATACTTCTATTTGATAATTTTTTTAAAGAAAGATCGACAATCCACGATCTAATAGATCTGTGATCAACGTCTTTTAGATTGGTCTCTTTTGAATATACTTGATAAAACTTAATAAATTGATTTAAATCTATACTATAACCTTTGATAGTATGTATACTTAATCTCTTTTCAAATTTTAGAAATTTAAGAAAAGCATCCTTCATAATTTATATAGTAACTATATGAAAGATACAATAAAATTTATAGTTCTTTTGACTGAAGTTTTTGGATATAACTAGCTTTTAGCTTTTCTTCTCTTATTTTTACAGATTTTTTAGTAAAAAAAGCGTTATTTCTATAGTCTTTTATTACTTGAGCTTTTTCAAATTTCTTTTTAAATCTTTTGAGAGCTCTGTTTATATCTTCTTTGTCTTTAATGTTTACTCTAATCATAAATTATTTTTGTGGTGCAAATATAAGAAAACATTAATATTATCAAAATCTTAAGAAGAATCATTAATTTAACGCATCATAAAGAATTTCAATTGGATGATAAAATTTTTTTCTTATCCTATCAAAAATTTAGTATTTACACTAGTTCCTGTGATAGCAATTATAGTGTTTTCTCCAAGTTGATTTATAATTAAAACAAATAAAAACTCCTTTGTCCTAACAAAGATATTATTAGGCTATAAAATTGTTTTTTATAAATCCTTATAATGTTATAAATAACCATTTATAAAAATTTAGTTCTATTTCCAATATTTACGCTTACTAGTGCGTCCAATCCCAGAATTAAAACCATTAGTTGGATCTAACTTCTTATAAAAGTTTGACAAAGACGGTTTGGCAAAATATTCATGACCAACATTATGTTCCGCTGGATATTCAGCACCTCTAGCATCAAACGTTTTTAATAATTCTTGCTTCAATGCTTCAGAATCTACGCCTTTTTTAACAATGTAATTTTGATGTAATACATGGCAAAATAAGTGACCATAATACAGTTTGATTTCTAATAAATCATCTATCTCTGGCGATAATTTTTCAAACCAGTCTTTTTCATTACGAGGAAAAGCAATGTCCATGGACATCATTTCTCCCGACTTTTTCTGATGTATGGCATGATAACGACCTATTGCACCTCCAGCAACAAATCGATGTAAAAGTGCTTTTTTGCCTTCTTTTTTTGTACATTCAAAAAAATTTCCTTCATTTTTTGTAAAGAATTTCTCAAAGTATGCTTTTGCTTCATCTATTCCCTCATCAGACATTTCAATTACCCAGTGATGCTCATACCGATCTCGGTACTTTTCCATTCGGTTTGGGAGGTGATTAGGCCAAAAATTACTTAAAAACTGCATTAATCTATCTGAAAATTTATTAGGAAGGAATTTAAACCTTTCAGCTAAGAGATCTACTTTACGTTTGAATTCAAACAATTTTGGGATAAAACTGGGACCCATTTTGTCAATTACTACAAAGGTATCCTTACAATATTTTTTAGTAGCATCGTAACATTCTCTATGTAGGTATTCACCAGAGATTGGAAGATGTTGAAACTTAGATAAAATATGCTGACGAATTTTACCTAATACATCTGGGCTATTGGTGCCAATATAAAATACCTGATGACGCTTTGGTATTGGATAAGTATCTAACCGAACTGCAAAAACAGCAATTTTACCAGCACAACCTGAGGCAGTATGTAAGCGTCTTCTATCAGCATTAAAACGTGCAGGTGAACTTGCATCTACATCTCGTACTCGTTGTTGATATTCGTTATCACATGCTAGTTTATTAGGAAACTGTATTTGATCTTTAGTATAATTTTGAGTTTGCAAATTTGTCAAAATCTCTTCAGGCTTATCGCCAAGATCAATGCCTAAGTCATTCATTAGCAATAGCTTTCCTTTTGAATTAATTTGTGCATAAAGTGAAAACTCAGTATAAGCTGGTCCTCTTTTTACTAATGCTCCACCTGAGTTATTACAGATACCCCCAACAATTGAAGCTCCTATACAAGATGAACCAATAACCGAATGAGGTTCCCTTCCATAGGGGGCTAATTTATTTTCAAGTCCAAATAATGTACTTCCTGATAAGCCTACGATTTGTTTACCATCATTTATAATCTGTATATCATTGATACGCATAGTATTTATGATTACAATAGCTCGATCATAATCATTACCATCAGGAGTAGATCCACCAGTTAAGCCTGTGTTAGCGGCTTGCATAATAACAATAATATTAGAGTCCACACAAATCTTCAGAATCTTCCAAATTTCAAGCAATGTTCCTGGTTTAGCAA
>JAPYTU010000098.1 GCA_029940715.1 Cytophagales bacterium | reverse complement strand
TATCTAAACTGTCTTCTGTAACTTGCCAAAAATCTTTATGTCTATTCATCAGGCTCCTAAGCCAAGTGTATTCTAGCTGAGTAGTTCTCCAGTAATTTGCAAAACCTTCCCACTTATCACCAATTTTATCTTTGCATTTTTCTGCTGCTGAATTGACATCAAATAAAGTGCCATAAGCATCAAAAATTATTGCTTTAATATTTTTCATAAATTAACTTGTCTAAATGAGTAATATTAGATTATTTTTTCAAGAAAGTTTATCAGTTAATTTAATTTCAAAGCTAGATAAATCTCAATCACACTATTTATCTAAAGTAATGAGAATAAATATTGGACAAAGTTTTTCTTTATTTAATCAAAGTGGAGAATGGGAAGCAAAAATAAAAGAGATAAATAAAGGAATTGTAGAATTTTCAGTAATAAAAAAATTAAGATCAGCAAATAATGAAAGAGACATTTGGCTAGCTTTTGCTCCTATAAAGTTAAATTATTTAAGTTTAATGATACAAAAAGCAACGGAACTGGGAGTTACGAAGTTTATTCCTATTTTAACAGAAAGAACAATCGTAAGAAAATTAAACGATAAAAGATTAAATAAAATTATCATAGAAGCATCTGAACAGAGTAATAGATTAAAAGTTCCGAAGTTGAATAAAATTTTAAAATTAGATGATTTTTTAAAGTTAAATCAAAATACAAATATTATATTTGGTGACCTAAATACTGATAACAGTAAAATTAATTTTAAGAGCTCAGACCCACTTTGCATATTAATTGGACCCGAAGGCGATTTTACACTTAAAGAAAGAAAAAATATTTTAAAATTAAAAAAATTAATTCCTCTTAAAATTAATCAAAATATTTTAAGATCTGAAACTGCAGCAATTTCAATGATATCAATAATAACTTTTAATTTGTTATCTTAGATATTTATTTATAGTTTTAAAAATATCTTCATAACTAGCATGATGACTAATTCTATTAAGATATTTTCCGTTTTTTAATAAAATAATAGATGAGCTGTGATTAATTAAATAGTTACCATCTTCTGTAAATATTTTTTCAGAAAGCACTCCCCAAGATTTTGACATAAGAAATACTTTTTTTGGATCCCCGGTAATTCCATAGATTTTATTCTCAAATGAATTTAGATAATCTTTTATAATTTCAGTGCTATCTCTTTCTGGATCTATACTAACAAAAAATACTTTAAATTTTTCTTTCTTTTTTTGTTCTAAATTTTTTATTACCAAGTCTAAATTATTTAATGTCATTGGACAAACATCTGGACAATTTGTAAAACCAAAAAATATTGCAGTCAAAGGTCCTACAAAAGATGACTCTGTTATAATCTCGTTATTTACATCTTTTAATGAAAAAGAAGATCCTTGAAATTTTGAGACATATTCGTTTTCTTTTTTTTCAATAGATAAGAATATAGGTAGCAAAATAAATAGAAAAATTACCAAGCATCCAGCAATTATTGTTATTGAAGTTTTTAATTTCATTGTTGTAAAATAATATTTACTAATTATATAAATAACATGTCGTCTCTTATAAAGAAACTATTTGGCACACTATTAGAAAAACCTTGGGAAGAAAGCCAAGCTTTAATCGATAATAAACATACTGGTAAAACTTTCGGTCTTTCTAATCAAATGTCGGCGGTAATAATTATTTTTGGCGTAAGCACCGCTATATTTAGTTTAATATTTACCGCTTATCTTTATTCAATACCCCCAGAACAGGACACAACATTAATCTTAAAGAATAAATTGCTATGGATTAATACTTTGGTTTTAATCTTTGTTACGTATTTTTTTAATAAAATAAGTAAAGATTTAAAAAACAATTTAACAAATAAAATTAAAAATAATATAGTTACTGTAGGAGCTTTAAGTTATTTATTTTTATTCTTGCAAATTATACTTTGGTATCAACTAATGAAACAAGGTCATTTTGTTTCAACAAATAATTATTTTTCTTCATACTATATTTTTACCGCATTGCATGGGTTACATTTATTAGGTGGTTTATTTTTTTGGGGCAAAATAAGTTCAAGAATATTTAAATTAAAAGAGGAAGATTATCCTAAAGAGACAAGCAACTTACAAGCATTATCCCTTTATTGGTTATTTCTTTTTATTGTTTGGTTGGTATTTTTTGGAATTATGTTTATTTATAACGATTCAGTTATTGCATGGTGCAAAGCATTAATTTCTTAAAAATTTAATTACAAAAATAAAACCAATATAACACCCACAACTGCAATTACTGACAACAATATATTTACTGACTTCAAATACTTTTTTGTTCTTGGATTGGTTTCCTTTTTTGAGAATGCTCCGGCACCAAAAGAAATGACAAAGTAAAATAATAAAACTAATATTAGAATAACAGCCAAAATTTCAATTTTTCCTAACATATAATCAACGTTATATTTGATATTTTGACAGATTCTTAAGACATTTTGTCATAGGTTTTTATATGATATTTATTCTATATAGGCTGTTATGCACCCAGGTATTATATTTTTTCTAGTTATTCTTGGATCGGTATTGTTCCATATTTTTACACCATGGTACTGGACTGACGTTGCTTCAAATTGGGGAGGAATGGATGACACTATTACTCTAACTTTTTGGGTCGGTGGAGGTGTATTCATAGCAGTTTGTCTTTTCATGGTTTATTGCGTTTTTAAATTTTCTTATAAAAAAGATCGTAAGGCTGAATACAAACCCGAAGATAAAAAATTAGAAAAAATACTTACATTGGCAACAACATTAGGTGTGGCCGCTCTTTTAGCACCAGGACTTATAATTTGGAATCAGTATATTACCGTTCCAAAAAATGCAATTGAGATTGATGTAATGGCTTGGCAGTGGGGATGGCAATATAGATTGCCTGGAGAAGATGGAAAACTGGGAACTACTCAAGTAACTAATGTAAACGATAATAATCCTTTTGGAATTAATTTAGATGATCCTTATGGAAAAGATGATGTAATGATACAAGGCGATGTAATAAACTTAGAAAACAATAAGCCTGTTAAAATATTATTGAGATCAGTTGATGTTCTTCACAACTGGTATGTTCCTCAATTCAGAGCAAAAATGGATGCAGTTCCAGGAATTGTAACTTATTATTGGTTTGAGCCTAATAAAACAGGAGAGTATGAGGTTTTGTGTGCTGAATATTGTGGCGTTGGACATTATGGTATGAGAGGTGGAGTTGTAGTGCAAGATAACCAAGCTTATGAAAGCTGGATTCAAGAACAAGAAACATTTTCTGATTTAATAGCAAAACAAAAAATTTTAGAAGACGGTGAAACAAAATTAGCAAAAAAATAAATTAAATGATAAAAAAATACATAATAGAGGAAAAAGATGTCAGAGGATTTTAAGGATAACAAAACAATACAGGCACAATCTTCAGAAACTATTTCTGGAGGGGTTTCAGGGATAGCGCCTGATATGGACCATGTAAGACCTGCGGAAGTACCAGAACAGGATTTATATCATGGACATAGTTTTATTTCTAAATGGATTTTTTGCCAGGATGCAAAAGTTATTGGAGTACAATATTTTATTCTTGCGACGTTTACAGGAATAATTGGTCTTATTCTTTCTTGGTTAATGCGTTTACAATTAGGATTTCCAGAATTGGCTTCATTCATGACAGCAGAACATTATTATCAGTTTGTAACTATGCATGGAATGATAATGGTAGTTTACTTTTTAACTGCACTCTTTCTTGGAGGTTTTGGTAATTTTTTAATTCCATTAATGGTTGGTGCAAGAGATATGGTTTTTCCTTATCTTAACATGGTAAGTTTTTGGATGTTTTTTATTGCAGTTGGAGTTTTACTGGCAAGCTTTTTTGTTCCAGGTGGACCAACTGGATCAGGTTGGACACTTTATCCTCCTCAATCAATTTTAGAAGGAACTCCCGGATCTGGCATGGGTATACTTTTAATGTGTATATCTTTAATTTTGTTTGTAGCCGGATTTACTATGGGTGGATTAAATTATTTAATTACTGTTTTACAAGCTAGAACTAGAGGAATGACATTAATGAGAATGCCATTAACAGTTTGGGGCATTTTTACAGCGACTGTTCTTGCAATGTTGGCTTTTCCAGCACTATTGGTAGGTGCACTAATGATGACTTTAGACAATGTACTTGGAACAAGTTTTTTCATGCCAACAATATTACAAGCAGGGGAAGTTTTAGAATATGGAGGAGGAAGCCCTATTCTTTTTCAACATTTATTTTGGTTTTTTGGACACCCAGAAGTTTATATTGTTGCGTTGCCTGCATTTGGAATAATTTCAGATTTAATATCTGTTCATGCAAGGAAAAATATATTTGGTTATAGAATGATGGTTTGGGCTATCGTTGGCATTGGTGTACTAAGCTTTTTTGTATGGGCACACCACATGTATGTTAGCGGAATGAATCCATGG
>JAPYTU010000017.1:2158-26948 GCA_029940715.1 Cytophagales bacterium | reverse complement strand
CTTTTAGACCTTGGTCCAAATGAATCAATCAATAAGATTTGGGAAAGTTTTCTCAAAAAAGATAAAGACAAATTAAAAACTATAGTTCAATCTTCTTTAGTTGATTTTGTTTTTCCATTCAGAAGAGAAACTATTGAAGTATTAAAATGGGCAAATTCAGTCATATCAGACTGGAAAATTACTTACTTTCTTGGCCTTAATTTGTGGGGAAAAAATAGAATCGATGAAACCATTGAAAAATTTATATCACTACAAAATGTTCCTAACCATTCTACATTTTATCTTTCCCGCGCACACCTTCTAAAAAATGAGAAACAAATAGATCCTCTAAAAGATCTTAAAAAAGCATACACTTTAGATGCATCTAATTGGAGAGTTGCAAGAGCCTTAGCAAATTACTATATGTCAAAAGAGAAAAATACAGATGCCCTTGGAATAATAAAAAAAACATACAATCAAAATAAATCCAATTACATAATAGGAATGGATTATGTTAAAATATTAATAGAATTAAAAAAATATAAAACTGCAGTATCATCTCTTAATACATTACATATTCTACCATATGAACATGCCGGAGAAGGAAGAGATTTATATACAAACGCTTATTTTGGATCAACTATGGAAGAAATAAACAAAAAGGATTATAATAAAGCAATTAATCTAATAAATACTTCCAAAGAATGGCCTGAGCAATTAGGAGTAGGCAAACCATATAATGTAGATGAAAGAATTCAAGATTATTTACTTTTCCATTGTTACTCTAAACTAGATAATAATAAGGCAGAAAAATATCTTAAAAAGATAATTGATTACTCAAGGAGCAATATCAATAATAAAAGTTTTTCCCATTGGCTAGGTCTAAAATCTATAAAAAAATTAGAAGGTATAGAAGCAAGCAAAAAATTTTCAAAGCAATTATTAAATAGCAATCACGGTTCAACAGAAGAAACAAAATGGATAATAAATAATTTTTTTAATACCAAAGGTCCAATTAATATAGAATTGAATCAAAATTTTAAAATAATAAATGAAATACTGATGCTGAATTAAGTTCTGTATTTAAATAATTATTTTGAAACAATTTCTTTAATAACATTCCTATTAAGAATAGTAGAAGCTGTAAGAATTCCACCAACTAAAGCTCCACTAACACCAGCTGTAGCAATATCTTGACCAGTAAGAAAAAGATTTTTGAGGTTAGTTCTTGGTTTTAGAAACTTATTCTTAAAACGGGGAGGGTCATGCGATAAACCATAAATCTCACCTTTATCATAATTCACAAAATGACTTGTAGATAGAGGAGTAGAAAGTTCATAATGATCAATTTTTCCTTCTAATTGTGGTTCCACTCTATAGAGTTGTTGTAATAATCTTTGAGAATATTTTTCTTTAAGATTATCGTATTCTCCACCACGTTTTTTCCATTCTTTTTGTTCCCATTTATTAAACCATTGATAAGGAGCAAAAGTGATAACTTCAATTGTACTTTTTTTAGGATAACGTTCTTGCCAAGTAGGATCTTTGGCAGATGGAAAAGAGATGTAGGTAAGAGCAAATGATTCTTTTTCAGGATTATCTAAAAATTTTGACATTGACAAATCGTGATCATAATCACCAGGATAAATCCAATAATTTGCTTTTTTCAAGCCTAAATCCTTAGTTGTCCCTTTAAGTCCAATGTATAAGCTCATATGTGATAAAGACCTTTTCATTTTTAAATTATTTTTTTTCCATTGTATCTTTTTAGATATCCAATTTGGTATCATTTTATATGTATTAAAATACCCTACACCACTAATAATTACTGGAGCAAAAAATTCTTTTTCATCTTCCATTTTAACTCCAATAGCTCTATTATTTTTAAATAGAATTTGTTCAACTCCAGCTCTTGTATACACTTCTCCACCTCCTTTGCGTATGGTAGGAAGCATAGATGCGCAGATTTGACCAGCACCACCTATTGGATAAGAACCTCCTTTCATATAATGCTTTGCCACCATAGCATGCATAGCAAAACTACTTTTTGATGGTGGAAGACCATAATCACCATATTGTGCTGTTAAAAGAGCAATAAGCTTTTTATTATTAGTAAGATCTTGTAGTACTTCAAGCGTTGTCCTAGAAGCAAACTTCATATATTTTTTTCTCAACTTGTTCCCCAAAAAGTAAGTAATAAAATTAGGTAGGACTTTTTCATAATAAAATCCTTTAGAAGCATTACTTGCCCTATAAATTAGGTCTATATATTTATCAATTGCTTTTTGATCTTCAGGATCTGAAAAATTTTTTTTAATTTCTTTTTTAAAATTTTCTGATCCTTTAACAAAGTGGAATTCCTCATCACCTAAAATAACTTTATCATAAATCTCTCCCATGTCTTCCCATTTAAGTCTTCCTTCAGTGATATAATTAAAAATTTTAAACAATAACGTTGTTGGACGATTTACATCTCCTATATAATGAACTCCTACATCCCATTCATATCCTCTTCTTCTAAACACATGTGTAAAACCCCCTGCTGTATAGTGTTTTTCAAGAACACAACACCTTTTCCCATATTTTGAAAGTACAGAAGCACAAGCAAGAGATCCAGGACCTGATCCAATTAAGATGTAATCAAAGACTCCTTCTATTTTATTCTGCTTATATGAAATTCCGTTTTTCATCTAAGTAATATAATATTTTTAACAAACTCATCTAAAGCACTTAAACATAAAATTTAATTATGAATTCAATATATTTAAATAAAAATATCTCCTATTCATTCAATTAAACTCCATGAACAAAAAAAAAGACATAATATTTGGAACTAGACCGGTTATAGAAGCTCTAAATTCAAGAAAAACTATAGAAAAAATTTTTATTCAAAAAAATATCATAAAAGAAACTATCCAAGAAATCAAATTCCTAGCATCAAAACAGAAAATTAATATATCGCTTGTACCAAAAGAAAAATTAAATAGAGTAACTAGAAAAAATCATCAGGGAGTTATATGTTATATCTCTCCAATCCCCTACCAACCCCTTGATGAAATTATTCAAAGATGTTATGAAAATGGTAAAGACCCAATTGTACTAATTTTAGATAGAATTACTGACACAAGAAATTTTGGTGCTATAACACGCGTTGCAGAAGCTGCTCAAGTAGATGCAATTATTATACCAAACAAAGGAGGTGCATTAATAACAAGTGATGCTATAAAAACTTCAGCAGGAGCATTAAATTATGTGTCAGTTTGTAAAGTTAAAAGTTTAAAAAATACAGTTAATCAATTAAAAGAAAGTGGCTTAAATATCGTATCGTGTAATGAAAAAGCAAAAGATAGTATTTTTAGTATTGACTATCTAACTCCTACAGCAATAATCCTAGGCTCTGAAAAAAATGGAATATCATCATCACTTCTAAATCTTAGTGATAATAAAGTAAAAATACCTATGTATGGAAAAATTGATTCATTAAATGTATCTACAAGCACTTCAATTATTCTGTATGAATTAATTAGGCAAAGAACTAAATAGACTTATAATATTTTTCTACCAAACAATTCATAAGACAAAAAAAATTTATGATAGGCATTAGATTCAGTTAAATAATTTTCAATAACTATTTTCTTAAGCATCTATAAATAGAAAATTATTTTATTTTGATGTTATACCTGTTAAATCAGAACTACTTCTTATTTTATCACCCATCCCATCAAGTAATTCTATCTCATACTTTCTGCAGACAGCAGCCTCAGGGCATTCTGTATTATGTCTATCTCCACCATTTGTAAAAATATCAGGTTTAATTTTCTCTAAGCTTTTACAAACTGTACCATCTTGATCAACAGATAAAAATACCTCATCAACCCATTTAATGGCTTTTACAATTTTCATTCTATCCATTTCATCCATAAAAGGTTTCCCCTTTTTTAAAACACATTGTTTATTATTATTAACAATGACAATAAGATAATCACCAAGTTTTTTAGACATTTCAATATATTCTAAATGGCCTACATGAATCGGATCAAAATAACCACTTATAGCAATTTTTTTCATTTCTTTAATTTTAATAACAATATATACTATTTAAGTAATATTTTTGAATTATGAATATACTTTTATTAGGTTCTGGAGGACGTGAACATGCGTTTGCATGGAAAATCTCAAAAAGTAAATTATGTAAAAAACTATTTGTAGCTCCTGGGAATGCTGGCACACAAAACATTGCTGAAAATATATATTTAAATATTAATGATTTTAATGAAATTAAAGACTTCGTTATAAAAAATAACATAGAATTAGTAGTAGTTGGTCCTGAAGAACCTCTTGTTAGAGGGATAGTTGATTTTTTTAATAATGATTCAGAATTAACAAATGTTAAAATTTTTGGTCCAAGTAAAAAAGGAGCTCAATTAGAAGGAAGCAAAAATTTTTCTAAAGATTTTATGTTTAGAAATAAAATTCCCTGTGGTAAGTCAAAAACCTTCAATAAAGAAACTATAGATGAAGCATTTAAGTTTTTAGAAACTATGAAAGCTCCATATGTTTTAAAAGCCGATGGTTTAGCTGCTGGAAAAGGTGTCATAATTTCTGAAAATATTGAAGAAGCTAAAAAAAATCTAAATAATATGCTTTTAAATGAGCAATTTGGTGAAGCAAGTAAGAATGTTTTAATAGAAGAATTTTTAGAAGGTATTGAAGTTTCTGTGTTTGTTATTTCTGATGGAAAAGACTACATAGTTCTACCAGAAGCAAAAGACTATAAGAGAATTGGAGAAAATGATACAGGTTTAAATACTGGAGGAATGGGAGCAGTATCTCCTGTAAATTTTGCTACTAAACAATTCTTACAATTAGTAGAAGAGTCAATAATAAAACCTACTGTAGATGGATTAAATAATGAAAATATAGATTTCAAAGGTTTTATTTTTGCAGGACTAATGAATGTCCAAGGAAAACCCTATGTAATAGAATATAATGTTAGAATGGGAGATCCTGAAACTCAAGTTGTAATTCCTAGAATAAAAAATGATTTCGTTGATATTATTTTAAAATGTATTAATAATAGAATTAAAGAAATAGAATTAGAAATTGAAAACAAGTTTGCAACAACAGTTATACTAGCATCTAATGGATATCCTGAAAAATATTCTAAAGGAGATATAATATCAAATCTTGAAGAAAAAAATGAGAGTATAATTTTTCATGCTGGAACAAAATTAAATGATAACAAAGTTGTAACTAATGGAGGCAGAGTTATCGCTTGCACTGGATTGGGAAATGATTTAAACTCTGCACTAAATAATTCCTATAATTTAGCAAAATCTATATCATGGAACAATAAATATTATAGAAAAGACATAGGAAAAGATTTATTAAAAAAATAATTAAATGAAAGTATTTTTAAGCTTATTAATTCCGTTTTTATCTTTATTATCATCGTGTACAAAAAATACTATTTATTCTAATTATTACATTTTTAATGAAAATAAATGGCACACAGATTCAACTATTGTTTTTGAATTTAACAATCTAGAAAATAAAAAATTAAATATTAACCTGAGTATTAATTATACAGTAGACTATCCATTTCAAAATTTTTATTCATCATATTCACTACTTGATTCAAATAAAAAGATTATAAATTCTAAAATGATAGAATTTGATTTATTTGATAAAAAATTTGGCATACCAATAGGTTCTGGTCTATTAAAACAATATACCATAGACTCATTAATTTTTCAAATAGATTCTCTAAGTAAACAATCAGAATATACTTTTCTAATAAGACAATCTATGAGGAAAGAAACATTAAATGGAATAAATTCTATAGGATTAATTATTACAAATGATTAATCATCTATAGAAGAAGACTCAGCATCATTAAATAATAATGCAATAGAAAATCTCATAGTTTCTGCAAGTGGATGATTTTGATCTATGGTTGAAATATAAGAAAAATCTAATCCCAAGTTATTATATTTTAGTCCCGCACCAAATGTTAAAAATTTTCTTCCTCCTTTATCATTATTTTCAAAGAAATATCCTCCTCTAAGAGCAAACATTTCTCTATACCAATACTCAAAACCCGATGATATAGTAAATTCTTTAAGTTCTTCTGAAAATCCATTAGGAGCATCTGAAAATGATGAAAACATACCACTCAAAACTGATCTATTTGGGTTTTTTCCTTTTAAAATTTTTGGTTTATTTGTTAATGGATCCATGACGTAGTTTCCTAAATTATCTTTTTCATATATAGGAGGTGTAGGAACTAATAATTTATTAAAATCTAGAGCTATAGTTATTGAATTATATTGATCAATAAATGTCTTTAAAGCAGAACCAAATCTAAGATTAATAGGAATAAAGTCTAAATTTTTTGAACTTCCATATGTTATTTTACCACCAATATTTGAGAAATGAGATCCAAATGATAGCTCACTAGTTCTATTTAATAATGTTATCTCCTTATTATAGTATAATCCTAAATCTACTGAAAAACTACTTCCAGATTTAGAATCAGAATAATTTGATATACTACCCGATAAATTTGACCATATATATCTTGTTGTTCCACCTAAAGATAAATTATTTGTCAACTTTCTAGAATAAGTAAAAGCTGTACTTAATTCTTTCGGATTTTCAATACCTAATGACATACCTTGATTATCAGTCAATTGTATTTCACCTAAATCAAAATATTTCATATCTAAGCTAATTGCCTGAATCTTATCAATTTTATAAAAACCAGATAAATAAGATATTGCCATATCATCTACAATTTTTCCTAACCAAGGAACATAAGAGAGACTAAATCCATATTTTTTTTCTATAAAAGCAAGTTTTGCATTATTCCAGTGCACGGAATAAGCATCAGCAGAAGTTGCAACACCAGTTTCTCCCATTGCAGAACCTCTCGAATCTGGAGAAATCAATAAAAAAGGAACGGCAGTAATAATTGGTCTTCTTGAACTATCCTGACCAATAAAAGTTGTTTGTGAAAACAAATTCTGAGATACAATAATAAAAATAAGAGTTAATAAATATTTCATGAATTAATATGTTTTTATCATTTTATTAAATGTTGTAATAGATGAATTATCATATAAATTTTTAACATGCAGTTTATATATATAAATTCCTTGAGGCAAAATATTATTATTCATATCATTTCCATTCCAAATAATTCCATCTACATGAGAATTTGAATATTCTAATAATTTTTCATAATGATATAATTTAGTGCCTCTCAAATCAAATACTTCTAAATGAATGAGTAAAGGTTGTTCTCCACTATCATGATCAAAACTAAAAGTAGTTTCATAGGAAAAAGGGTTAGGATAATTCATTAGATTATAAAGATTAAACAAATTGCTATTGTCAATAACAAATACAACTGACTTAAATGACAAATTATTGTATATATCACTAACTTTAATTTCAATTTTATGCTTTCCAATCTCAAGTCCATTCAAAGGATATCTAATTACTCCTTTTTTATATTCATTTTTAAAAGTTATAAAGTAATCATTTAATTTAATTTCTATTGTATCATCAACAATTGCTCTCATAGTATGAAAAGGATTTATTTCCGTTATATTAATACCATTTAAATCAAATAAATTCACAATTAAAAGTGGATCTTTTGAAACTGAATTACCCGAAATAAAATCATAAGTATCAAGGAATATATCTATTGTTGGTGGAGTAGTGTCATCATCAAAATTATCTGATGTACCTCCTATTATAAAATCATTTGACGAAGAAGCATCTAAAAATGACGTAGTATCAGTAGCAAAAAATATCATTCTTCCAGTTCCATATTTATATTCTATATTTTTTGGAACAACAAATTCAAAAGAAAAATTTCCATTTTTAACTTCGGCAAAACCTCTAAAAATTTTATTCTCCCATTCATAAAATGTAAATGGATCACTTTCATCTCCAAGAGTTTGCTTTGAAACAATTTTATCAAAAACATCTACAAACAAATCCCCATTAAAATCATCAATTAAATTTTCGTTATAATCATATATTTGACCTTTAATAATTACTTTTCCTAAAGCTTTTAAAGTATCAATAGTTTCTGTATTTACACTATAATTAGGATAAGCTAATTTCATAGAAGGATCACCCAACAAAGCAAAATTCCTATTAATAGATCCGCTCAAACTATTATTTTTTGTATTCTTAAAAATATCTCCTAACCTTTGATACTCTCCATCATTTTTTTTAAATACATATTTATAAAATTGATTATTTAATCTAAAATTTGTTTGTGAAAAAACTGGCCTAGTAGTTGTTAACAATGCAATTGCTCCACCATTTGATTTATTTAATAACATTTCACCACCTGAAGTAATTAATGGATCATCAAATTTTCCAAACTCACATGTAGCCGTTATAAAAAGTGGTAGTTTCATTCTATTATTCCAACTATAAATAGAATTTTCATTAAGAATTTTTTCTTCAGTCCATAAAAATTCATTTCCATGACCCACATAATTCAAAATAAGTGATCCTCTATTAATAGCCTCATCTAATAATAATTTTGTTTTTGGTGATGTTTTTATTCCATCTATCAATTTTTGTTCATAAAAATCAAGATAAATTTTATTTATATTAAAGCTTTTATTATTATTATTTAACAAATTAAAATGTAATTCTGCATCATTTTGATGTACATTATTATCACCATCATCAGCAACTAAATAAATATCATTTTTCCAGTCACCTTCTAAATTTTTTTTATCTGAATATCTAACTAATTTTTCTATGTAAGCGCTTGCTTCATCTCTAGTTTTTATAGGTATCCTCCCAACTCCTACATCTAAATAATGATCCCCATCTATACTTTCTATCCATTCACCCTCATCATCATCTAAAAATCCATAATAATCATCCGAAGAAAAACTATATATATTATTTGTAGAATTATAAGATTGATATATGGGAATAAAATTAGTGTTATTAGGAATTCTATCTTTAAAATCATATGAACAATCACCAAATAATAAAACATATTTTAAATTTTCTAAAGAAGTATTATATACATATTTTATAAAGTTTCTAATTGATGAAACATCGGGATTGGCTGATGAAAATTGATTATATATATCTTCAACTAATACAACATCAACAACTAAATTGTCCTTTTTCTCTCTTAACATTTTAATCATATTAGCGTAATCATAAAACGATTTATTTGTTATGATTATTAAATCTGGATTCGAATGATTTATAATATTAGAATTAGATATTTTATAAGAAAATTCAGGAATTAATAAATCATCCAATGAAAAAATAATATTTGAAGTATAATTTTTGATGTTAGAAATATAAAATAAATTATCATTTTCATTAACTATCTTATAAGAGTGTGCATTATATAAATCCGTAACATTCCAAACACTAACTTCATCATTTGATTCAATGTTAAACTTTACAAAATTTTTAATGGTACTTGGCCTAGTAAAATACTTTAATTGATAATTCTGATAAAATAACTTTATTTTTCCTGACATAGTAAAATAATCTAAATAAGCTAAAGAGGAGTTGGATCCAGAATATGATATTTGCATTTTACTTGGGTTATTACTACCAACTTTATAATGAAGATTTTTAAAAGTTAATAATCCCTTATTACCATATACTCCTTCAGTTATTTTTTGAAGTTCAATATCATCAATAAATTCATCATTAATAGAAATTGAAAACTTAGAATCAGATAAAGATCTAGATAAAAATTGTAACTCTATATTTAGATCAGAATAAGGAACATAGTTAAAAATATCAAAACTCTTTATTTCATTAGGAGAATAAATACTTCCAAACCAATCTCTACCAGATTGAATAATACTATAAGTATCTTCTTCAAAATAACTAAAATGAAAAACTTCATCTGATAATGAATCGTAGTGAATTCCATTATCAATTTCATTAACTCTATTACCAAGACTTTGATTATACGTTAATAAAAAGAATGAAGAATCTGTGTAAATATTATTATCATACTGCATTTTATTATTTAATGAATCATAAACTAGCTTATCTGAAGATTGAGCATAAAAATATACAAATTCATTGTCCTCAAACACATCATTATTATTTCCATAAAAGCTTATTTTTAACTGCTTTGGAGAAAATAATGTAGAAAAATTATTCTTTTGTGGTAATGATCCATTATAACCACTTCCAAAGATTTGAATTGTACTTGGCTTAATTAAATTATAATCAACATTATTTTCTTGAAAAAAATTTTTATCAAGCTTATAAATTCCAGATTTAGTTACACCAATTTTTATCCAATCACCAGTAGATAAAATCGATGATTGAGAAAATAAAAAACTAGGTAAAAACAATAAAACAATTATAAATTTTATTTTCACAATTAATGCAGTTGAAATATATTCTTTAAACTCTTATTATTGAAAATTATTTTGAATTATTTCTATGAAATAAAACATTAAAAAATGAATATGAAATATAAAAAAGAATAATAAACGGGAAACCATCAATGCCTAACAACAAAAAACACAATAAGGAAACTAAAATTATTATGTACTTATTTGTATTTTTAGCTAAGGAATAATCAATAAATTTCATAGAAATAAATCTAATATTAGAAATCATTAGTAACGAAAAAATAATAACTAATCCAACTAAAATTTTATCATTTAAAAAAGTTGCGTATTTTGATGAATAAAAAATAGAAACAAAGAATAATGCATTAACTGGTGTAGGAAGACCTATAAAATCATTAGAACCTGATTGAGAAATATTAAATTTAGCTAATCTAAAAGCAGATGCAACTAATATTAAAACTGAAATATATTCTAACATATTATAAGTAGAATTGTTACTCAACCAATCAAATATTACTAAGCTTGGCAATACTCCAAAAGAGACCAAATCAGCCAATGAATCTAATTGTTTTCCAAAATTTGAAATTAAATTCAATTTTCTGGCTGTTAAACCATCCAAATAATCAAATATTAAAGACAAATAAATACAATAAGGAATAAGACTAGTAAAATCAGATAAAAAGAAAGTGATGCCTAAAAATCCTGAAACTAAATTTAAAGTAGTAAAAATATTTGGAATATTATTTTTCAAATTAAAAATGGATTTAAATGTTTTTCATTATAAATATTAGTAATAGGACCATGTCCTGGATAAATTTGTACATTATCATCTAGTAAAAATAATTCATTTTTAATACTGTTAATTAATGTTTTATAATTTCCTCCCGGAAGATCTGTTCTTCCTATACTATTTTTAAAAATCACATCTCCACTAAAACATTTTTTATCCTTATCAAAATAGAAAGCAAGATGACCTGGTGAGTGACCAGGAAGTAAAAAAATATCTATATCTAAACCATTAAATACTAATTTACTATCCTTAGTGATATATTTTATATCCTTAGAGTTATTATAATTTTCAAATCCAAATAGATGAGCATAATTAACCATTTCATCATATATCTTCTTTTCTGATTCAGGTAAATATGCTTTTATAGAAAAGCTTGTAGTTAAAAAGTTAGTTCCTAATACATGATCAACATGACAATGAGTAATAAGTACATATTCTGGAATTAGTTTATTTGAAGAAATATATAACATTAATTCTTCATTTTCTTCATCTGAAGAATTTCCAGGATCAACTATAAAACATTTATTATCCAAAGAAACAACATAGGTGTTTTCTTGAAATGCATTAAAAGTAAAAGATTTAATCTTTAACATAATTTTAATTTGATTACAAATTTGAATTATAAATAATTAGATTAAAAAAAATGAAGGAGAAATTAGACTATATAATAATTGGTCAAGGAATTGCCGGAACTACAATAGCATGGTGGCTAAATTTTAATAAAAAGCAGTTTTATATATTAAATGATGAAAAAAAAAACACTTCATCTGCCGCTGCATTAGGAATTTATAATCCAATAACTGGAAGAAACTCTGTAAAAACATGGAATTCAGAAATACTCTTAAAAGAACTTGAAAAATTTTATTCTAAGGTGGAAAAAAAAATTAAAAAAAAAATTCTATATAAAAAAAATATTTATAGACCATATAAAAATATTAAAGAAGCTAATTTATGGAATGAAAAAATATCAAATTCAAAATATAAAAATTACATTAAATCAGAAGTAAATAACAAAAAGATTAATGGGTTATATGATGAATTGGGTGGAATAATTACCTCAAAAAGTGGATATATTGATGTCAATAAATATATTTTAGAATCAAAAAAATATTTTATAAGTCTTGGTCGTTATAAGAAGTATAAATTAAATAATAAAAAAATTTTAATAGAAAACAATAAAATCAAAATTAAAAATTGGAAAACTAATAATATAATTATGTGTATTGGGATAGATGAAACAAAAAATAAACTTTTTTCCTATCTTCCATTTAAACACGTTACTGGTAATAGTATGATTATAAAAACTAAATTAAAAATAAAGAATATTATAAATAAAGGTATCTCCATTATTCCACTAAAAAATGATTTAAAAAATGTAGGATCCACATATGGAAATGAAAAAAATAATAATGGACTTCAAGAATTAATTGATAAATTATCTAAATTATTAAAAATAAAATATACCATTATAAAAGAAAAGTTTGGCGTTAGACCTGCAACTATTGATAGAAGGCCATTTGTTGGACAACACCCTATATTTGATAATTTATATATATTAAATGGCCTTGGATCAAAAGGTATAAGTTTGGCTCCTTTTTGTTCAAAAGAATTATTTAACTCTATAGAACAAAAAAATAAAATAAATTTTGAAATAAATGTTAAAAGATATAATTCAAAAAATATAAATAAATGAAATTGTACAAGATTGTAATTATTTGGATTTTTTTAATTTTCAATACCACAATGCTCTTATCACAAAGTTCATTTTATTCCGAATATGGAAAAAATAGAATTCAACACAAGTCTCTTAAATGGAGTATTATTTATACAGACAACTTTGAAATTTATTATAATAATAGTGGAAAAAATATTGCAGATATAGCATCCAAACACCTAGAAAATAAATTTAGAGAAATTACAATTTCAGTAGGTCACCAACCAATAAAAAAAACTAAAATTTTTATTTTTAATTCTCCAAATGAATTAATTCAAAGCAACATTGGCATTAATAAAAAAGATATCTTTTTATCTACCAATTTAATACAGAACAATACAATACAATTCGAAATAGCATTCTCAGAAAATAAAAATCAATTTATAAAAAATCTTGAATACAAATTGTTAAATGTAATTATTAATGACTTAATGAAAAGAAATAATGGATTTACAAAAAGATTTGGTAAAGCTTCATTTTCTTCTATTCCTAATTGGTTCATAGATGGTGCAGCAAAATATTTAGCATATGGATGGGACATGGAAATGGATAATGTTATAAGAGACTACTTCTTAACCCAAGATCTAAAAAAAGTAAAAAAAATTACTGATCAAAACTCTGGAATTATTGGTCAAAGTATATGGAATTATATTTCCATAGTATATGGAAAAAATATAATATCAAATATTTTAAATCTTACTAAAATTATAAGAAATCCTGAAAAAGGCATATCTAGTACTTTGGGTAAAAATTTCAATGAAATAATGAAGGATTGGCAAAACTATTACCTTTCTTCTGTAAATAAAAACAGAGATCAGTATACACAATTAGATAATAATCAAATTATTAAATTAAAAAAGAAATACTCTAATGTTTCAAATATAAAAATTAGTCCAAATAATAATAAAATATTATTCTCATCAAATACTAAAAATGGCATTAAAATATTTTTTATGAATTTGGTTACAAATAAAGTAACTAAAATCTCACAAATGAATAATAAATCTAATAGTAATTCATTTTATATTTCTTGGGTTAATGATGATAAAATAGGATATATGAAAACAATAAATGGGTTAAACAATTTAGTAATTTATGATCTTGTTAATAAAGAAAAGTTCTATAAATCACTTGCAAGATTTGAAAATGTAAATGGATTTTCATTTAATCATACAACAAATCTCATAGCATTAAGTGGCACAATAAATTCAAACTCTAATATATATTTATTAAGTACATACAAAAATAGTACCAAGCAACTAACCAATGATATAGCAGATGACATATATCCAAAATTTTTTCCGAAATCAAACTCTATAATTTTTAGTTCAAATAGAGCACATGTAAAACTTAACTCAGAAATAAATGATGTAAATGACTACTACAACTTATTTATTTATAATTTAGACTCAACAACTAGTTCATTACATCAAGTAACCAAGACTATAAGTAATGACATAAAATCAATACCAATTTCTAAAAATGAAATTATTTATCTAAGTGATTTAAAAGGAATAAATAATATTTATAATTATAATATTACTAATAATACCTTTAGACAATTCTCTGATTTCTATTCGAATATTATTAACTATGATTATAACTATCAAAAAAAATCTTTAGTATTATCATTTTTAATAGAAGGAAAAATAAATACATATAATATTGATAAATATAATCCGAAACCAATGTTTAGTCCTAAAACTGATAGATTAATTTATTTAGAGAGAAAAAAATTAAACGAAAAAAAAATAGATTTTGAAATTAAATCTCAAAAAGAAAAAAAAATAGATTTTGAAAAAACAGAAAATTTTGAATTTAAAGATGACAATAAGAAAACATCTTCTATATTAAATAATATAAATAATTTTCAAAATAAAACTAAACTATCTGGACCAATAAACTATAACTATTCACTAGTTAAAAACAATTTTAACAGTTTTATAAAAATTGATCCATTAGAGGGTTATGGAAGTCAAATTGAAACTGATTTTATTGATATACTAGAAGATCACAAATTATATGCAAAAGCATTTGTCCCTTTTTCAAGTATAAAAAGTTCAGATATTTATACTGAATACACTTATCTTAAAAAAAGAATAGATTTTAAACTTTCATATAATAGAAAAATATATTTTGCAGAAGATAAAGACAACTTCCTCTATCATAAATATTCACTTAATGAGTTTAAAATAAAAGCAATGTATCCTCTATCTAATTTTGTTAGATTAGAAATTGCACCATTTTTTTCTAGAACTGAATTTTCAGATTTAGATTATAGAGTATTAAATAATACTCCACCTCCTTTTCTATATTATAATAGAACAAACTACACAGGCTATACTTCAAATATTATATATGATAACTCAACAAAAATAGGAATGAATTTGGAAGAAGGAACTAAATTGAAAATATCATACAACAATTACTTTTCATTAAACAATGATCTTAAGAACTTTAATAATTTATCTGTTGATCTAATTCATCATCAAAAAATTAGTAACCACATTATTTTATCATCACGAGTTTTTTATGGAGGATCATTTGGAGATAACCCAAACAAATACATTCTTGGAGGAGTGCAAAATTCAATATTTAGTTCAACAAATGAAGACACTCCCAATAATCCGCTTGCTATTTCTAGTGGTGTGGATAACTCTATAATACTCTTTTCAAAATTTGTTGACTTAAGGGGTTATGATTTTAATAAATTTAATGGGGAAAAAGTTTTATTATTAAGTTCTGAACTAAGAATACCTTTAGTAAAAGCTTTATTTAATAATGAAGTTTCATCTGAATTTCTAAATAATTTTCAATTAATTGGTTTTTTTGATTTAGGATCATCATGGGATGAAAATTCTCCATTTAGTAGTCAAAGTGATGTTAATACATGGATAATAAAAGAACCCGGATCTGTATTTCAAGCTGAAATTGAAAACTCAAAAAATCCTTGGTTAGCCAGTTATGGATTTGGCATTAGATCACTAATAACGGATTACTATATAAAATTAGATATTGCAAAACCTATAGAAGATTATACCATAGGAAAAACAAAAATTCATTTTTCAATAGGTTATAGTTTTTAAAATAATGAAATGATAAACTCAATGACTGGATATGGATTTATTTCTAAAGAGATAAAAGGAAATATTATTGAAATTGAAATCAAGTCTCTAAACTCTAAAGTTTTTGATTATAGTTTTAAAATACCCAAACAATTACTTAAATATGAAAATCGTTTAAGAAGCGAATTAAAAAAAAAACTTATAAGAGGTAAAATTGATGTTAGTATCATAATAAAAAATAAAATTAAATCTAAAGTTAGATTTGATAAAAAATTATTTAAACACTATTATAATGAACTAAAAACTTTATCTAAAACTACCGGAAAAATTAATAATGAATCCATTTTTAATAATACTATGTATATAAATAGTTTATTTTCTTTAGATAATGAAGAAAAAATAGAGTTTAAAACTCTTCAATTCTTATTCAATAAAGTAATAAATGAATGTAGTAATTCTAGAAAAAAAGAAGGAAAAAGTATTTTAAACGATATAAATAATAAAATAAAAAATTTAGAATCAAGCTTAAAATCAATTATAAAAATTGATGAGACAAGATCTGAATCTAAAAAAAAATACTTATTAGCAGAAATATCTAAAATTGAACATATAAAATTAGACAGTAATAGATTGGAACAAGAATTGTTTTATTATCTAGACAAAACTGATATCAACGAAGAAATCAATAGATTAAAAGAACATTTCCTTCTTCTTAAGAATACTCTTAATACAATTGATTCAAATGGTAAAAAATTAAATTTTATATGTCAAGAAATTAACAGAGAAATTAATACTATAGGATCTAAATGCAACAAATTTAAAATTCAAAAAAAAGTTATATCTATGAAAGATTCTTTAGAAAAAATAAAAGAACAATTGTATAATGTTCTTTAGAAACTAACCTAGTTTAAAGGTTATAGGTAATATCATCCTGACTTTAACTGGTATTCCTCTTTGCCTACCAGCTCTCCACTTTTTAGCCTTAGAAATAACCCTTACAGCTTCTTCATCACAACCAGCTCCAATTCCCTTAATTGCTTTAACGTCTGTTAAAGAACCATCTTTGTCAACAATAAATTGAACAAAAACCTTCCCTTCAATGCCCATTCTCCTTGCTTGAGCAGGATATCTTAGAGTTGTAGCAACATATTTATAAAAAGCACTCATTCCTCCTGGCGGTTCAGGCTGATCTTCAACAATTGTGAAAATTTCATCTATTTCTTCTTCTTCGGGAGCCTCTTCAAAAACAATTTCTTCTATTACTGTTTCTTCAGTAATTTCAACATCTATTATGATTTCGATTTCTTCTTCGATTTCTTCTTCATCTGGAACTTCTATGATTTCAGGTTGTTGAATAACAGGTGGTGGTGGTGGTGGCTGTTCTGTCTGTGGAATTTCCATAAGATCTTCAAAATCATCATTTATAGAGCCTAAATCCATTCCAGCACCTCTATCATAAAATTTCCATTCAAATGCTGTGATTACCAAAATAAGACTTATACAAAGTCCTATATTTAAAAAAAGACTTGATTTTTTTTCTAAATCTGCTTCTAAATTCTTTTTAACTTCCATTATGGATCAAATATAAATCAATTATTTATGATTTGAACAAATCAAATAAAAAAACTCCTATAATTACTCCAATTATATTTGTAAGCATATCAAAAATATCAAAATTTCTATATGCAATAAAATAGTGTTGATACTCAGTGATTATAGCAAAGAGAGATAAACTAAATAAAATTAAAAATTTATATCTATAGACTAAATTAATGTCATAAATCATAACTGATTTAGTTATCAATAAAGATTGAATAAAGAATAAAAAAAAGTGAATAAATTTATCAAAATAAAGAGGTAATTCTTTTGAATCTGATGTGTTATTATAAAACACCATAGCATAAACTATTAGTATAAACCAGAATATTGATAATGAAAAATATAAATAAAAACTAGTTCGTAATGTTTTCATATGAACTAAAATCTAATAATTTTTCTATCTCTAATTCATCTTCTATTTTTATTTTGATCATCCAACCATCTCCATAAGGATCACTATTGACAAGTTCAGGTTCAGAATCTAATTTTTCATTTATTTCTATAACTTTTCCAGAAATAGGCATAAATAAATCCGAAACAGTTTTTACAGCTTCAACTGTACCAAAAATTTCTCCTTTATTAATTTTTTGATTAAGAGATTCAATGTCTACATAAACAATATCACCAAGTTCTTGTTGAGCAAAATTTGTAATTCCTACAATTGCAAATTCCTTTTCAATTTTTACCCACTCATGATCATTAGTATATTTTAATTTTTTTAGATTCATGCAACGAAGATAATAAAGGATTTTTTTTAATAATAGAAATTTTAATTTTATTGAGATAATCCCATTCTAAGCCTTACTCCAAAAGAAGAAGAATATCTAGGAAAAGAGTTTGATACGAGCGGCTTATTAATAATTTTATCGTAATACATAATCAAACTTATCCTATTATTTACAACATAATTAATATTAGGTCTAAGTTGAAAATTATAATTTCCATTAGTAACTACATTCTCACCATCTATTTTTCTTTGAATTGTTTTTGTTTTTCTAACAACAAAATTCAATTTAAATTGAATATCATTATCAAGAATAATAATATTACCCCTATACCTAAAAGGTAATTTTAATTTATCTTTTGAATATCCAAAATCAATTGAAATATCAGAATTTTGTAATTCTGATATTTGAGAATTAGAAAGATTTAACATTATATTTCTATCTCTCTTATAATCAATTCTTGCATTTAAATTATTTTTTGTTCTAACACTTATACCAATTAAAGGAGCAAATCTCTCTATTATTCTTACCTGATTAATAATATAAAATGGCACCAATCCATTCTCAGTAATTTCTGAAGCTAAAGGATAATCCATAATAGAATTATTAAAATCCAAATTATCTGAATAAATAAGAGAGTTTACAAAATTACCTACTGAATACATAGACTGATATGAATGACTAATACTAATAGATGAAAAAATTTCACTTAATGCCTTAATTTTGTTAAGACCAGAAAAATCAATTCTCCAATTAGGAATAGGTATTTTTGGAAATGGATTTAAAGAAAAATTATTTGCATCTTTTCCTGAGTAAGCAGAAATAAAAGCCGGTATAAGAACATCTTGAGAATTCAAACCATATTCGCCAGTTGAATTAACTGAATTTAATTTATTTTTTATAATATTTCGATTTTCTACAAAATTTTGAAATACAGATGAATTATTAAATTCATCATCCTTAATAAATGCTGTTTTAATTGACAAAAAAGATAACGAAAAATTACCTCCTCTGGTAGGAGTTAAAGAAACATATGATTTGTTAGATGAGTTATATCTGAAAATTTCCTGATAGTTTTCAGATATAATTCTTTTAGCATCTAATTGTATTCGTAAACTATTTAAAGGTTGTAAAGTTCCACGAAACTGAAAATTATTATTTCTTGATTGAATAAATGGTGTATTTAAATAATCATTTTTGACTAACCAATTATTACCTGCAGCAATATTTCTTATATTTGAATCTTGTGATCCCATAATAAAATTCCAACCAGGAGATTTACTGTCAAGATTTAATCCAAATATGTTTGGATCATCAATAACACCAGCCATGGATGTTCTTTCATTAACATTATAAGTAAAATTCAATGAGCGTAATGACATAATGAATTTCATTATACCATCAAAAACCTTAGATTCCAATAATGAATTAACTGAATCTTTTGATTTATACGTTTTATTATATTTTTTTAGAAAAGGAAGTTTATCATAAAATTTAGAAATATCCATTTTTGTACTCAATGAATAATTTCTACTATTTTCAACAATATTTCCTAATGTGTCAGCTTGTTGAAATGAACCTGCAGACCATAAATATCTAGCAGAATATTTTGCATTTGCACTTATCCAATTAGTTAAAGGAATTTTATTAATAGGAAGTTTATAATTAATTTGAACATTTTGATTATAGTTTTTTGTTCTTCCAAAAGTTTTTATATTATAAAAAACACTATCACGTTTCTCTTTAGAATCAAGTTCTCCCTCAGGTTCATCTATAATAGAATTATTAATAGCATTTATATCAATATTCATACTCTTAAATATGTTCCATCTTAGACTGTATGATCTATTAAATGAAAAATATTTTTCAAAAATTGGATCAACACCTTCTATAGTCAAGTCAGAATTTCTGTATTGTATTTTATTAAACCTCCTATTCATATCTCCTCGAATTGTAATATTTGAAGGAAAAGGATTAAAATTAATATCCTTAATTAAAGCAAATATTTTTGAATTAAGCCAATCAACATTTTTAAATGGTTCTATAGAAATATTTTTTGGTGAATAATTATAAGAAATATTTGCTCTATGTTCTTTATATTCTATTAATTGTGTTGTAATATTTGAACTTTTTCTTTCATTATATGCAAAACTTGTGGACAAATTTTCTAAATCCCAAAAATTAGATTTTGAATCTTTTTTTATTCTTTCTTTTCTAATATTATTTATACTTATTGATTTGGACTCAATATTTTCTTCAGTCATATTTTTATATTCCCTCCTCTCTTTTTTAGTATCAAAAGAATTAATTGATGCTTCTAATGGAATATCTTTATCAAGAGGATCATACTTAGGAGTAATCTTAGACTTAGATATTGCTACATACAAAGGAAGTTTTATACCACTTTTTGACGGCAGGAACTTATCTAAATTAATATTAGCTGATGCATCATATTGTAATCTTTCTTCTCTAGTCCTTTCTGATATTCTTTGTTGAATAGAGCCAAAACCAACAGAAGTATATCTAGCAGATGAAGATACAGTAGCAAAATCAGATAATTTTAAATTTAAATTAGCATTTGCTGCCCAACCCTTTGTTTTATCAAAATCTGTAAGCCTTAATTCATTAAACCATACACATGCAGATTTATCTCCCCTATCTATACTTAAAGGGTTTCTAACTCCTAACATAAAATTCAAAACTGTACTCATGTTTGGTCTTCCAACAATTTTTAATTTATAATTTCCATTACTAGATGATTTAGAAAATGGAGTAGTTACATTAATATTCAACCTGTTTCTTTCTGACTTTAAAGATAAAAGTTCTTGAATATCTAAATTTATCTCATTTTCTTCTGGCCAAACTAATCTCTCTATATTGATATTGTTTTGATTAAGTAAATTCGGTCTAGTTATTTTTAAAGGAAGTTCAATCTCATAATAATTATGTTCGTAATCTGATCCAAATCTTAAAAATGCATGAACTTCATTATCTGTTAATATTTCACCATTATTTGCCTCAGCATGAATAAACATTCTTATTCTACCATAATTAATTAAATCAAAATTTGATTCTTTAAAAACAGCTCTGGCATCTCCATCTGATAAATCATTAAAACAAAGTTGTAGAGATTGTTCATTAGTTCTTCTCTGAATGATTGTAGTATTATCAATATCTCTTTTAATCCCTGGAGGAACAACATAAGGGGATTTTATATCTGATCCAATACTATTATTTTCAACATTAACTACTGATATGTCAAAATCTGATTCTGATGATTCTGGAACTTCATTTAAACCAGATTCAAATAAAGATTCTTTATACTTTCTCCATTGACTACCAACCAATTGAAATTTTGCTAATCTTAACACAACTGGTTCTTCCCAATCTGTAAGATAAGTTCTAATAAATCTAATTGTTTTAAAATCAGAAATTGAGCCTTGAATTCTATCGGGATTTCTAATAGGAATCCTAAATTGATACCAAGTTGCACTTCCTGATTTGTCAATAACCTTATCAACTATATTATTCTTTCCAATATCAAGCTCATTAGGTGATAAATCTATTTCATATTCATAATAACTTTCTAAATCTGATAATGTATTATCTTCATTCAAATCTTCATTTTCAGGATATGGTGACCCCTGAGCAGCATAACTACTATTTGATGATAAAGGGGTATTGCCTTCCATTCCATTATAATTCTTATACCTTTCAATGATTTTTTTATTAGACTGATCAAATTCATCTCCTAAATAATATGTAAAATTATCAGCAGAAACATCAAGTTCAATATTTAATTTAGCTTCGCTAGTAAGATTAAGATTATCAATAAAATTAGTTTTAAAATAATTTATTTCATCTTCATTTTTTAAACCATCAAAGCCAACATCTTGATTTCTTCTTGAACTAGAGCTATTTTCAAAAAACTTAGTTAAATATTGTTTGGATGTAACTCTACCCCACTCATTTTCTGTTATACCATTATTACTATAATCAAATGATAATCCATTTTCAAAAGCATGAATATTATCCTTCATTATATCTTCAGATACGTTTCCTAAATTAAATATTAACTTTCCACCAGTTGTATTATTTCTATTAAAAATACCATCTAAAATTTTACCATTCTCACCATCAATAAATGGATCCATAAGCCAAAATTCTAGATATTGAATATTTGTTTTATCAAAATCAGTATCATTTGAAATACTTTTAGTAATAGCACCAAAATTTGACTTTGGATTATTGAGAAGACCTGACTGTAATAAATTCGAGTTATAATTATATTGCCCTCTCTCACTAGGAAAATAAGCAATATCAAAAATAGGAAGATTAGTATTAATTAATTGTCTATCCTGTTGTCTAAAAATATCCTGAGGTGATATTGACTTCACGTAATTATTTTGAAGATCTTCTAAACTAATATTAGAAGGTTTATTAATACCACCATTTAAATAAAAAATATTATCAATTCTATACCAGGAAATTTTAGCTCTCTTATATGCATATCCCAAATTAGTAACAGTAGAATTACTCAAATCAAATCTATTATCATTTGTTTCAGGTGTAGATCCTAATTTCCATGAAAGAGGAGAACTTCCTAGAGAAAGAGGAGTTACAGAATTTTCAAAATCATCAATATAAGTGGTCCCTTCACCATTTATAACATTTGAAGTTCCAGGGATAAGTTGAGCAAATTCAGAACTAAAATTAATATTTGATTTTTCTCTAGTTCCAAGTAATGGAATAGTATTTATGATTTTTGTTATTAATTCACTTTCCTTATTAACATTAAAATCAAATCCATACTTTGTATTTTTTATTGGTTCATTCCCTACACTAAATCTAGTTATACCTCCTGGTCTCTCATTCAAATGAAAAACCGTAAATCCAATATTAGTACTTTTATCAAAACTATATTCTGCTCTTGCGCCAGATAACCACTTGGTCTGAAAATTAAATAAATCCGCTTTTTCAAATGATATTGTTATTTCTTGACCAGATGTTAATATCGCAGGATTTAATATTCTTACACTACCCAAATTATAATTAACCGTATAATCAGAACCTTCTTTTAATTGAATATTTCCCGCCATGACAACAACTGAATTCTCTGAAATATCAAGACCTGGTAAATTAATTTCACTTCCTGATCCAGATGAAACATTTCCAATTATAAAAAATTTATTCTTTGATAATATTTTTTCAGCATCACTTTTTGTAGTTGAATATAATTCTTCAAAAACATATTTTTCAGATAAATTAGTTTCATTGCTTTCTAAAAAATAAGAGTTCAGTGTTGAACCAAATGGCTCCAATACTGGAAAAATTATATTTCCTTTTTTTGAATCTATTGTAAATCCTTCTACAAAATCAAAATTTCCATCATATTGTGGATCATTATTATAATTAAGTTTATCTAATCCTAATAAACGAATTAAAGGTTTATCTCGAGTAAGAATTCCCTCATTAATACTTGGATTATTAAAACCAATTGCATCATCTCTATAATAAATTTTTAAATCAAAATTTTCATTTTCAATCTGAGTTGCATTTAAATTATAAATGTTTTTCATCATCAAATCCCATGTAAAAATTTCAGTATTAATATTAGATGGTCTTAATAATTTTAATATAATAATTTCATCATCTAATTTATTTTGATAATCTTCTGATAACTCACCTACTTTGTACACATTTCCATTAAATGTGTACTCATATGAAACAGCTAATACTTCATCATTTTGTAGTCTTCTTAAAAGAGAAATATAGCCAAGTGAATTATTAACAACATACTCATCATTATCTAACTTTCTTGCTGAAGTTACCTTTTCAAAATCTGTCGTTTTTGATAAGCCAAATTGATTAGTAAGTACATTATTTACTAGATTTACATTTCTTATGCTATTATTATCTATAAGATTTTGAAATAGACTATTAGATGAATTATCATTTGGACCAGAAATACCTGAACCAATAAATGGATTACCACTAGCTAGAATTTTTGTTCCTTCTGCTAAATCAGTTAATCCTATAAAATTTCTTAAAGATTCGGAATTATTCGTTCTATTTAATACATAAACTTCAACTCTATTAACATTTACACCTGAGCTTACTAATGGCAAAGATTTTAACCATTTCTCATAATTATCTCTAAAATAATGTCCTAAAAAGTAATGTCTATTTTCGTCGTAATCTGAAGCTATAATTTCAAATTCTCTTCCTTGAAATCCATTTTCAACTTTAATAGATTCACTTTTACCTTGTTGCCTTGATAAAATACCTGTTAAACTTAACCTACCAAACTGCAATTGAGTTTTTAATCCAAAAAGACTTTGTCCACCTCTAAGTAAACTATTACGTACAGGCATACTAACATTACCAACCTCTATTTTTTTTATTATATCTTCATCATAACCAGTATACTCCAATTTTAAATTATTTTGAAAATCAAAAGTATTATTATTATCAAAATTTGCGCTAATTTTTAATTTTTCACCTACTTTTCCATCTATACTTAAATTTATTTGTTGATC
>JAPYTU010000017.1:0-2058 GCA_029940715.1 Cytophagales bacterium | reverse complement strand
TAATTTTTAATTTTTCACCTACTTTTCCATCTATACTTAAATTTATTTGTTGATCATAATTGAATCCACCATTTTTTTGCTGACGAATTGGTATAGATGGATTTTCTATTCTTTGAAATCTCCCTCCAAAATCTAAATTAACAAATCCATTTACTTGTAAGTCAATATAATTTCCTCCAAAAATTCTATCTAAAGATTGTGGAATAAATATTTTAGGAATTAACCTACCACTTTCTAAAGTATTTTCACCATCAAGTCCTATAGATTTTTCTTTAAAATAATTTTTAATCTGATTATCAGTATTATACTTATCAAATTTATTAAAAGGTATCCTAATAGAAGGTCTATAATACAATGATCCCATCTTCTCACTAACAAAAAAAACTTTTGCAGTATCGTAATAAGAACTTATTTTTAATATACTTGAATTAATATCATAAGCAGTATTTGAAAATAAATTTGAATATGGATCTGAGTACCTATCTTTTAATTGAAAAGTTGAAAAAAAAGATGGTTCATATTTAATAGTATCCGAAATCAATAAAGAATCATAATCAAGTGATTTAGAATAGGAAAAATTACTAGCAAAAGCTATAATTATAAAAATAAAATATTTTAAATATTTCGAGTTCACAATAACCTTTTTTTGGTATTTATGACCTTTTGAGTACTTCTCTAATTAAATCTTCAAGAGAAATATTATTATTATTATTATCTAAAACTCTATCAATATGATTATTAACAACATTCTTTGAAATACCCAAAGATGATAATGCTGATAACGCTTCATTTTTAATAGTATTGTCTCTTTCAACCAAAAAATTATTAGAATTTTTTTGATTTAAATTTTTAGAAATTTTATCCTTTAATTCTAAAATGATTCTTTCCGCAGTTTTTAATCCTATACCTTTTACAGATTTAATTTTTAGGACATCTGAACTAATAATGGCACTATTTAATTCTGAAGATGATAAAGATGATAAAATCATAATAGCTGTACTAGGACCGACACCAGATATAGATAATAAACTTAAAAAAGTTTTTCTTTCTGATTTATCATAAAATCCAAATAATGTATGAGAATCTTCTTTTACTTGCAAATGTGTAAATAGATTAACAACACTATGTTCTTTAATTTCTGAATATGTTCTTAATGAAATTTTCAATTCATATCCAATATCATTAACATCAATAATAATTTTTGTAGGATCAATCTCTAATTTTTTTCCTTTAATAAATGAAATCATATTTCAAATGTCCATAATATGGAAGAAATTTCTTGCATTAAATCTCTTTTTTTTCTACCAGGAGCATACACATAACCTTCTATATAATAAATTCTGTTTATTTCTTTATCATAAATTACAAAACTATGAAATGGTCCCCCACCTGAAATATCACTAAGTTTCCATAATCCCTTAGATTCTAAGGAATATTTTCCCTTGAAATTAATTACATTAGTTTCAACAGGTAACATTTTTTGTATAGACATATAAATCTCAGGTTTTTCGGAATCCTTTAAATACTTTAAAGAAATTTTTTTTCTTATTTTTTCAATATTTTTTTCTTGAACAAAATCACCAAAATGTTTGAATTTATTATCAACATAATCCTCATAATAAACAAAAATATTTTTTTCATGGTCTGGTTCAAGATACCTTAACCAAAAAAAATTGTTATTATTTCTAGCTAAATCATATCCAAAAGGTATTTTTATTTTTATTCTATGATCATTAAATAATTTATTAGAAATATTAGTTTCAACTTTTGAAAAAATTTGCTTAGAAGTTCTTATTGAAACTTCATTCTGAAAATATTTTAGTAACATTTTTTTATTTTTCTTTATCTTATTTATTAATTCATTATCAGTCTTGCTAAATAAATACAGAATTGTCTGACCTTTCGCATACTGATTTTTTCTCTTAAAAAAGAAAATAGAACTATCATTTTTTATTTTATCTATTGATTTTTCGTTAAATTCTTTCCTTAAAATTTTTGAACCTAAACTATTACCTTCCAAAGAAAATGCCACAACAATATTTTTTGCATACTTAAGAA
>JAPYTU010000016.1:18351-26979 GCA_029940715.1 Cytophagales bacterium | reverse complement strand
TATGCTAATGACTATGGAGTTAGTCATTGGACTACTTCTATAGAAGAATCCATATCACATAAAAATGTAGATGTTGTTTGTATTGCACTTCCAAATAACCTACACGAAGAAGCTGTTCAACTTTGCTGTAAACACAACAAGGCAGTTGTCTGTACAAAACCTCTTGGCAGAAATGCTACTGAAGCAAAAAGAATGGTTGAATCAGTTGAAAAAGCTGGAATTTTTGCTGGTTATCTTGAAGATTTATGTTATACACCAAAATTTTTAAAAGCTCTAAATAGCGTTAAAGGAGGTAGTCTTGGTAAAATTATTTGGTCAAAATCAAGAGAAACACATCCAGGACCTCATAGTGAATGGTTCTGGGATATAGAACAAGCCGGAGGAGGTTGTATTCTTGACTTAGGATGTCATTGTATTGAAATAAGTAGAAACTACATAGGAAAAGACATTAAGCCAATAGAAGTTATGTGCTGGGGAGACACACAAGTAAAACCCATCGATGCAGAAGATCATGCAATAGGCTTAGTAAAATATGAAAATGGAGCAATTGGGCAATTTGAAGTTAGTTGGACATTTAGGGGAGGAATGGATCTAAGGGATGAAGTAATGGGAACAGAAGGTACCATATGGATAAATTCCTTTCTAAGAACAGGATTCGAAATGTTTACAACAGGAAAAGGAAGTGACTATGTAGCTGAAAAAGCAGAATCAGACTCAGGATGGTTATTCCCTGTAGGTGATGAGCTAAATGAACTTGGATATAATCACATGTTTGCAGATATGTTTGATTGCATGGAAAATAATACAACACCCAAAGAAACTTTTTATGATGGATATATAGTGAATGCTATTATAGATGCATCATACGCCTCAATTAAAAGTAAAAAATGGGAACCAATAAATTTAGATTTATGGAGGGGAAAAGAAGGAGTAGAAAAAATTAATACACTTGATAATTATGATGATGAATATTATTTAGTAAAAGAAGAAATGACTCACTATGGTGATAAAAAACTTATACTAAAAAATAAATCTAATGGAAAAATTGTTGAAAAAGTTATTAAAAATTAATCTCAAAAAATACCCTTCCTAAGTATTATTTTATCCAATAAGTTACCTTCATTAAACTTTTTAAGCTTATTAAGTTTAATTCCAAAAATTTGGGAAATTTCCCATAACGATTCTTCCTTTCTTCTAACATAAGTCTGAACTCTTCCCCTATTTCTTTTATTTGCAAAATAATATGGTACACCTATCTGTAATTTATGATTTGAATTTATATCATTGTATGAAAGGAATGACTTTTTTGAAATACTATACAATTGAAGTATTTTATCCATTGTATCATCTGAATCTACAATTATAGAGGGTAAATTATTTAAAAATATCATTTTTTTCTCTGCTATTAATTTAATTTTTTCATCAATCAAAGAATTTTTACTTGAACTAATAAATGATTTAACCTTAGAAATAACTGAACTTTTAATTTGACTATATAAATTCTTACTCTTTAAGGGTACAAGGAAAGAATAGACCTTATCTCTAGGCAATTCAGAAGATTTTAACCATTTATTATATGATTTCAAATCATTTAAATTAACTGATAAACTTTCTGATAGATCTTCAATATTTTTAGCTTCATAATTTTTGTAAATAGTAAAATTATCATTGTAACTCTCTTTATTAATTTCATCTTGATAAGCAATTTTATGAGCTAAAAATCTTTTAATATACCAGTGAGTGTTCTTATTAATTTCCATTCTTTTTGAACCATAAAATTTTTCATCAAGAATTGATTTTGCTCCAGTTAACCCTGTCATATATGATAAAAGAGTAAAAATCCAATTATCAAAAACAAAATTGCTGTTCTTTAAATATTTTGCAGCAGCTCTAGTTGAAGATACCACATTACGTCTCTCATCTACAAGATTATTAATATTTAATCCATATGTCTTTGCTGTAGTAGACTTAAACTGCCAAAATCCAACTGCATTTGAAGAAGAAACAGCATCTGATATCAATGAGCTCTCCTGTAAAGACAAATATTTAAAATCCGTTGGAATATTTTCTTCTTCAAGAATTTCTTCAATTACTGGAAAGTATATATTTATTTTATCAATAATAGCATTAAAATATTTTGTATTTGCATGCAAAGCATCAACTTCAACTTGAATTTCATTTCTAGCATCTTCATTTATTTTTAATCTTATCTTATCTAATGTCACTACTTCAGGAACTTGAGGTATATTTTGAGAAAAAACATTTATAGAGAATAATAATGCTAGAAAAAAAATTAATTTTTTATCCATTTTTTTTTATTAATGTTATTCCATCTCTTATAGGTAAAATTATTTTGGATATTCTTTTATCCTTTTTAATAATTTCATTGAAATTATGCATGATTCTGGTCAATTTATCATTTTTTAATTTCTCAATATCAACAACTTTACCGCTCCATAAAACATTATCTACAATAATAATTCCATTAGCTCTTAATTTTGGTAAAACCATTTCAAAATAATTTAAGTAATTTTTTTTGTCTGCATCAATAAATACCAAATCATACTCATATTCTAATGATGGAATTATTTTTATAGCATCTCCAATTAAATACTCAATCTGCTTATTTTTTTTAGACTCATTAAAAAAAGATTGTACTTTTTTTTCTAATGAAACATCTTTATCAATTGTTATAATTTTACCTGAAGAAGAAAGCCCTTCAGCCAAACAAAGGGCAGAATAACCAGTATACGTACCAATCTCTAAAATCAAATTAGGATTAATTATTCTTGATAAAAAACTAAGTACTCTTCCTTGAATATGGCCTGATAGCATCCTAGGAGAGTGAACATTTGAATGAGTATACTTATTTATTTTTTTTAAAAGATCAGGCTCAGAATCTGAATAGGATTCAACATATTTTTCTAAATTGCGACTAATTAAATCCATAACTGGCAAATTAAAAATTAATTAACAATTAATATAAATATAATTTAAAAATGTATTTTAGAAGTAAAATTTAGTAAAATGAGATACCAAAACATTAATAATAATCTGTTTATAGAAAATAGAAAAAAATTTATTGAATCTATAAAAGATAAATCTGCTGTAGTTTTTGTTTCCAATGATCTAATGCCAACTAATGCAGATGAAGAAATGTTATTTATTCAAAATACTAACTTATTCTATCTAACTGGAATTGATCAAGAAGATACATTTTTAATTTTAGCACCAGATTTTCCAGATAAAAACTTAAGAGAAATATTATTCATTAAAGAGACAAGTGAAAAAATTTCAATTTGGGAAGGTAATAAATTAACAAAAAATGAAGCTATCAAAATATCAGGAATAAAAACTGTGTTATGGAATGATGAATTTTATAAAATTCTGTCTTTAATTATTGCAGAATCAAATAACCTTTACATAGAAAAAAATGAACATATCCGTTCAATTACTGAAGTTGAAACCGCCCAAGATAGATTTTATAGTTTTGCAAAAGAAAAATTTCCATTACAAAATTTTGAAAGATCATACCCTTTACTCAGTAAACTAAGAATGGTAAAAAATAATATAGAAATTAAATTAATTCAAAAAGCCTGTGACATAACTGAAAAGGGATTCAGAAGAATTTTAAATTATACTAAACCTGGAGTATGGGAGTATGAATTAGAGGCAGAATTTATTCATGAATTTATTAATAACAAATCTAAAGGCTTCGCCTACCAACCTATAATAGCTTCAGGAATAAATGCATGCACACTTCATTATAATGAAAACGATTGTGAATGTAAGCCAGGTTCATTAATTCTTATGGATGTTGCAGCAGAATATGCAAATTATAAGTCTGATATGACTAGAACCATACCAGTAGATGGAAAATTTACAAAAAGACAGTTAGATGTATATAATGCTGTTTTAAATGTAAAAAATGAAGCTACAAATATCCTTAGACCAGGAATAACAGTTAATGATTATCACAAAGAAGTTGGTAAAATTATGGAAAATGAACTTCTAAAAATTAATCTTCTAGATAAAACTGATGTAAAAAAACAAGACTCTAAAAATCCTCTTTTTAAACAATATTTTATGCATGGGACTTCTCATCATTTAGGCCTTGATGTTCATGATGTTGGAAACTTTTATGTTGATTTAAAACCAGGAAATGTTTTCACTATAGAGCCTGGAATTTATATTAGAAAAGAAAACTTAGGAATAAGATTAGAAGATAATATAGTTATTGGTGAAAAAGAGAATATAAATCTTATGAAAAATATACCTATACTTCCTGAAGAAATAGAGGATCTAATGAATCAATAAATTTTTATAGATTGTTTATGATTACTACCCTATTGAGATTCTAATAAAACTCTCAATAGATAGTTCTGGAGAGAAAGTTGCAAGATAACTTTTAATTGTTAATGAATTATCCTTAACAAATGATTGACTTAATAAAGTATTTTCTTTAAAAAATTTTTGAAGCTTACCTTGAGCGATTTTTTCTATTATTTGCTCAGGTTTACCTTCTTTTCTTGCTTGTTCTTTACCAATTTCAATTTCTTTCTCTACGACTGATTGATCAACCTGGTTTCTATCCAAAGCAATTGGATTCATAGCTGCAATCTGCATTGCAATATCTTTTCCAGCAGTAACATAATCTGTATTTGCAGTATTATTAAGAGAAACAAGGACACCAAGCTTACTACCAGCATGAACATAAGGCACAATTTTCTCTCCACTCATAATCTGAAAATCTAAAATTTTTATTTTTTCTCCAATTTTTCCTACCATTTCAAGAATTAACTGCTCAATAGTAGATCCATTAATTTCTGAAGCTAATACTTCATCAATAGATTCAAGATTATTTTCAAATGCAACTTCCATTATATCTTGAGCTAAGGATTGAAAGTCTTCATTCTTTGCAACAAAATCTGTCTCACATGTAAATGATAATATTGATGCCTGACTTTCATCTGAATTCAACTTGCATAACACTACTCCTTCAGAAGTTTCTCTGTTAGATCTTGCTACAGATACTTTTTGTCCTTTTTTTCTTAAAATATCTATAGCTTTCTGAAAATCCCCTTCTGCTTCTACTAAAGCCTTCTTACAATCCATCATCCCTGAACCTGTCTTCTTTCTTAATTCATTTACCTCTTTTGCTGATATATTAACTCCCATGATGATAATTATTAAATTATCTTTTAGATTTTTCTTTCTTGACCTCTTTTGCTTCTTTTACAGCCGCTTCTTTTGCTGCTGCTTCTTTTGCATCCGCTTCTTTCTCCTGCTTTATTCTCATCTCTTCTTTAATTTTTTCTCTTTCCTCTAATCCCTCAGATATAGCTGATGAGATGTATTCTATAATTATAGAAACAGAAGTGAAAGAATCATCATTAGATGGAATTTCATAATCTACTAAATTTGGATCAGAATTAGTATCAACCATTCCATATATAGGAATATTTAATTTTCTTGCTTCATTTATAGCAATTTCTTCATGCTTAATATCAACAACAAATAATGCTGCAGGGATCCTATTCAATTTAGAAATACCTCCAAGAACTTTTTCTAATTTATCCTTATCTCTAGATATCATTAACCTCTCTTTCTTAGAAAAGTCAGTTTCATAAGTATCTTGACTTTCTTTACTTTCAATCGCTGAAAGTTTTTTTAATGATTTTCTAATAGTTGAAAAATTTGTAAGCATACCACCTAACCACCTTTCTGTTACATATGGCATATTTAATTTTTTAGCTTTTTCAGAAACAAAAGTTTTAGCTTGTTTTTTAGTAGCAACAAACATAATCTTTCTACCTGATTTAGCTATATTTTTCAATGCACTAGCAGCAGTAAAAGCACAATCAATAGTTTTATCTAAATCAATAATATGGATACCTTTTTGTTTCATAAAAATGTATTCAGACATTTTTGGATTCCATTTTCTAGTTAGATGACCAAAATGAACACCAGCCTTTAATAAATCCTTATGATTAAGTTTCTCCATATTCTTATCTTTTAACCCATTGAAAAGCTCTTCTAGCTTTTCTTCTACCATATTTCTTTCTTTCTACCATTCTTGAATCTCTAGTAAGAAATCCTGCTTTTTTTAATATAGGTCTAGTTTCTTCATCATTCTTAACAAATGCTCTGGAAATAGCAAGTCTTATTGCTTCTGCCTGACCCTTAAGACCACCACCAAAAACATTAACTTTAAAATCAAATTTTTCTTTAACATCAATTGCTTCTATAGGCTGTTTTATTATTAATTGTAATAATTCAGAAGTAAAATATTTTTCGAGATCAAGTTCATTTATTTTAAAAACTCCCTTTCCTGATTTCATATATAATCTAGCAACTGATGTTTTTCTTCTTCCTACTGAATTAATTAACTCCATATTAAATATTTATCTCATTTGGTTTTTGACCTTCATGTGGATGATTAGCATCTTCATATACAAACAAATTTCTAAATAGTTGCCTTCCCAATCTATTTCTAGGTAACATTCCTTTTACTGCTTTCTCAATAATAAATTTTGATGATTTATTATCCTTAATTTGTTGTGGTGTACTAGTTCTTTGTCCTCCAGGATATCCTGTATGTCTTACATATTTTTTATCTTTCCACTTATTTCCAGTCATTTTAATATTATCAGAATTTATAACGATAACATAATCTCCACAATCAATATGAGGAGAAAATGAAGGTTTATTCTTACCTCTCAAAATTTTAGCAATTTCAGAAGAAAATCTACCAAGAATTTTACCATCAGCATTAGCAACATACCAACCCTTCTGAATTGAATCTTTATTTACATACTTCGTTTTAAAACTATTTGAGTCCACAGTATCCTTAAAAATGTGAGCAAAAATAGATTTATTAATAATTAAAAACAATATTTAATCATTAAATGTTAGTAAGATTTTCTTTAAATTTTAGGTAAAATTTTTGATATTTTTTTCTTTTTTATTTTCCCTTTTTTAGCAAGTTTTAAATTAAATGAAAATTCTGAACCTATATTAGTTTTACTCCTTAACTTTATTTTACTATTATGACCTTCAATTATATGCTTTACAATAGCTAATCCTAATCCTGTACCTCCCCTCTGTTTAGATCTACTCTTATCAACTCTATAAAATCTTTCAAAAATTCTTTTTCTATCATTTTTAGGAATGCCTTTACCTTTATCTTTAATAATAATTCTTGCTATTTTTTTTCTCTTCTCACACTCAACTAGAACTTTAGAATTAGAATCAGAATACTTAATAGAATTTGTAACTAAATTTTTAATAACTTGATACACTCTATAATAATCAGCGAAAACCACAATTGATTTATTTTCATTCTTTTTATATACAAGTTTAATATTACGAGAATATGCTCGTGGTTCAAGTTGATCTAAAGATTCTTTAATTAAAGAAATTATATCAAAATTTTCCATTTTCATTTTAATATCTCCACTTTCCATCTGAGAAATTGTAAGTAAATCTTTAACCAATAAATCCAAATGATCTAAACTTTTAGCAGCTTTTTTTAAAAAATCTGATCTAATATTTTCTGGAACATCAGCATTATCTAATAATGTATGAACAAACCCTTGAGCAGCAAAAATTGGAGTTTTCAATTCATGAGAGACATTCTGAAGAAATTCCTTTCTATATCTTTCTAAATTTTCCAACTCATCAATTTCTAATTGTTTAAGTTTAGCATAATCAAAAATTTCAGTATTAATTCCTTTAAGAGGATTAATTTCCTTTAATAGAGAACGATCACCAGCAATTGTATCAAATTCCTTATTTCTAATCTTTTGAAAAGAATCATATATTTTTTTAATTTTTTTATCAAAAAGATTTTCAGTAATAATAGCAAAAAGTAATGTCGAAGTTGAAAAAGAGATTATAGCAGCACTAACTAACTTAATTCCAGCATCTACCCCTAAAATAAAAGCAGTTGATGTTGTTATTAAACCAACAATGGATCCAAAAAGTATTGATATTGCTTTCGAGTTACTCATAATCTAAAATTAGAACATTATAATAAATCGTAATCTATAAATTTATAACCAACACCTTTTATAGTATTAATATAATGATCACCAATTTTTTCTCTGATTTTTCTAATATGAACATCTACTGTTCTTGGTACCACCTGAACATCCGTTCCCCATATATTTCTTAAAAGCGAATCCCTACTATATACTTTTTTTGAATTTGTAGCTAAAAAATATAATAATTGAAACTCCTTTTTAGGAAAAAATATTTCATTATCATCAAACTTCACTACATGACTCTCTTTATCAATCAATAAATTTCCAATTTTAATAACTGTATTTAATTCACTAATAAATTTTTTCTTATAAAAAGAATTAATTCTACTAATTAATGCTCTTGGTTTGATTGGTTTTATTATATAATCATCAGCACCAGCATCAAAAGCAGCAACCTCAGAATATTCTTCTGATCTAGCAGTTAAAAATAATATCGAAGATGATGATAACTTTTCGATTTTTCTTAAGTTAATACATGTTTCAATGCCGTCCATTCCAGGCATCATTATATCGAGTAAAATTAAATTTGGTTCTATTTTTTCAGCAATTTTTATTGCTTCTTTTCCAGAATTAGCAGTTTCAA
>JAPYTU010000016.1:5437-18251 GCA_029940715.1 Cytophagales bacterium | reverse complement strand
TTTTTATCATCAGAAAGCCAAAACTTAACAGCATCTTCTTCCTTAAATAATTTATTTTTTGGAATTTCAGGTGCAAAAAGAAGAGAATTAATTTCACCTATTTTAGTTTTAATAACTTCTCGACCTAAAAATTTCATTTTATAGTCAAACTTTTCATTATCCTCAAAATAAGGAATTGAAATTCTTATATCACCAGAAATATTTTTGTAATCTAATGACCTTAAATAAACAACACTTGCAATCCAATAATTCATAAAATATGAACGAATTATTTTTTGAATATCATCTTCAAAATGTAGGTTATATGACTCAATAGATTTTTTTAAACTTTTATCAAGCCTTATTATTTCAACACTATCAGATTCATTAAAATTTAATATTTCATTTTTTTTATATTTACCCTCTAACAAATACTTATAAAATTTTAAAGGTTTTAAATTAGCAGTATCTAGATATACACCCCAATTATCACGAACTGTAATAAAAAAATCAAAAATCCCAACAGATCTACCATAAACATTTACTTTATAAGTAGGTGAATTATTAACTAAGTGAAGATTCTTATCAATAGTCAATGTAGCTTCACCAGCATTTAAAAATCCAAACATCACTTTATACTTAATACTTTCTCCTTTGTTGACATTAGAACTAGTATTAAAAAAAGAAAATAGCGAGATAAAAAAGAAAAATATAAATATTTTATTCAAGAGATTATATTAAAAAAATAAATTAGTTTTAAAATACAAAAATACCAAATTAAGATATGTTATATAGCTATATTTAAAGAACTTTAAGTTAAATAATATTAAATAATACTAAAAATATTAGTATAATACTAAATTACTATTTATTTTAGCAAAAAAATAAATATAATAAAAATGAACGAATCAAAAGAAAAATCAAAAGCATTAAATCTAGCAATCGAAAAACTTGAAAAGACATACGGAAAAGGAACTATAATGAAATTAAGTGATGAAAATATTGTTAAAATTCCAAGCATACCAACCGGATCAATAAGCTTAGATATTGCACTTGGAATTGGGGGAATACCAAAAGGAAGAGTAGTCGAAATATTTGGACCTGAATCATCAGGAAAAACAACACTTGCCATGCACTGCATTTCTGAGGCACAAAAAAAAGGAGGTATAGCTGCATTTATAGATGCAGAACATGCATTTGACAAGACCTATGCTGAAAACTTAGGTATAGATACTGAAAATTTGCTTATTTCTCAACCAGATAATGGAGAACAAGCATTAGAAATAACAGAACATTTAATTAGATCTAATGCCATTGATATAATCGTAATAGATTCTGTAGCTGCACTAGTACCAAGAAGTGAAATAGAGGGAGAAATGGGAGATAGCATGATGGGACTTCAAGCTAGATTAATGTCTCAAGCACTTAGAAAACTAACAGGTGCAATTCATAAATCAGGTTGTGTATGTGTGTTCATAAATCAACTAAGGCACAAAATTGGAGTTATGTTTGGAAGTCCAGAGACAACAACAGGTGGTAATGCTCTTAAATTCTACTCATCAGTAAGATTAGATATAAGAAGAATTGGACAAATTAAAGATGGTCCTGATAATATTATGGGCAATAGAACAAAAGTAAAAGTTGTAAAAAATAAAGTTGCCCCTCCGTTTAAAGTTGTAGAATTTGATATAATGTACGGAATAGGAATCTCTAAATCGGGAGAAATACTTGACCTAGGAGTAGAACTAGAAATAATACAAAAATCAGGATCTTGGTTTTCATACAAGGAAGAGAAGCTTGGCCAAGGAAGAGATTCTGTAAAAACAATACTTGAAGATAATCCAGAACTAATGAGTGAATTAGAGACAAAAATTAAAGAAAAATTAAGTTAACAAATTTTAATTTGACCTTATAGCTTCAACAGGATCCAACCTAGATGCAAAAATAGCTGGAATTAATCCAGCCAACACACCAATTATAGTAGAGATTGAAATTCCAAGAATTATATTAGTAAGTGAAATTCTTAAATCAAAAGATCCTAAATCAATAAAAGTTATTAAAAAAACAAATATTAGACCAATAACACCTCCTATTATACTTAAGAAAGAAGACTCAAATAAAAACTGCATCAATATAAAATAATTTTTTGCTCCCAAAGATTTTTGTAAACCAATTATAGGAACCCTTTCCTTCACTGAAACAAACATAATATTTGCAATTCCAAATCCACCTACAAAAATAGAAAAGCTACCAATTACCCAGCCAGCAATACTAATGGTACCAAAAATAGCACTAATAAAACCAGTTAAATATTCGGGCCTATTTATTGCAAAATTTTCATCTTCAATTGGTTTAAGTCCCCTTCTAGCTCTCAGCAGACCCCTTAGCTCATACTCTAAGTTTTCTAAACCAGGATCTAATTCAGAATTTCCTTTTATAATCATCACCGCATTTGATCCCTTCTTACCAACTCTATAAATTTTTTTAAAACTATTAAAAGGAACTATCATCATCCTATCAAAAGAATCACCCCCAACAAAACTTTCTCCTTCTTCTTCAAAAACACCAATAACTCTAAATTTTACTCCTTTAATTTTAATATCTTTACCAATAGCATAATCAGAATTTTTAAAAAGATCTTCCATTATTTTATGTCCTATTATAACATAATTTGAACCTAATATCGTTTCATTTTCTGTATAATATCTACCTGAAAGAATTTTATAATCATTAATTTCTTTTGATTCATAAACAACACCCATAAGACCTACTTCACTACTACTATTATTAAGGTATTTTATTGTTAATGCATCTCTAGTTGCTATAATTTCTACCGCTTCTGCATTTTTTAAATTTTCTTTTAAAAAAGTATATTCCTTATAAGTTGGATGAGGTCTTTTCCAATATTTCCACCATTCATAACCTGGATTATCAAATTCCCAAGGCCATTTCTCAACTCTCAAATTATCTGTACCTAAAAAATCAAGACTATCTTGAATACTATCCTCTAAAGAATCTACTAAAGATAAAACAGCGATAATGGTAAAAATTCCAATTGTAACACCCATTAAAGACAAAAATGTTCTTATAGGATTTGCTATAATAGCATTAAAAGAAAAAAAAAGACTTTCTAAAATTAACCTTAAAAATAATTTCATATATTAAATTTAAATTATATAAAAACAATTAATTAGCTTTGCGAACTTCAAAAGTAAGCTAATTTATTAAACAAATTAATATGAAACTCTCCGAATTTGATTTTAAACTACCTGCCAATAGAACAGCCCTTCATCCTGCTGAAAATAGAGATGAATCTAGATTAATGGTTGTTCATAAAGACACTGGAAAAGTAGAGCATAAAGTTTTTAAAGATATAATTAAATATTTTAATGAAGACGATGTTCTTATATTAAACGATACTAAAGTATTTCCTGCAAGGCTTTATGGTTATAAAGAAAAAACTGGAGCAAAAATTGAAGTATTTTTATTAAGAGAACTGAATCCTGAACTTAATTTATGGGATGTTTTAGTTGATCCTGCAAGAAAAATAAGAGTTGGTAATAAATTGTATTTTGGCGAAGGAGAATTAATAGCTGAAGTAATTGACAATACCACATCAAGAGGAAGAACAATAAGATTTATACCTGAAGACCCAGATAGACATTTCCATGATATTATACACGAATTTGGACAAACACCTCTAACTAAAGAAATAAAAAGGAAAATTGACAAAAATGATGCAGAAAGATTCCAAACAGTGTACGCCAAAAATATTGGTGCAGTTGCTCCTGCTGCTGCAGGTCTTCATTTCACTCAAATTATACTAAAAAAATTAGAACTTCTAGGTGTTAATATTGCAACAATAACCACTCATAATAGTTTAGGAACTTTCAAGGATATTGATGTAGAAGATTTAACCAAACATAAGATGGATTCTGAAAATTATTCAGTCCCCCAAGAAACATGTAAAATTGTAAACGAAGCTCTAATAAACAATAAAAGAATATTTGCCGTAGGAACTTCTTCAATGAAAACACTCGAAACAGCAGTTTCAGCAAATGATACCCTGAATCCAAATTCTGGATGGACTGATAAATTTATTTTTCCAGAGTATGAATTCAAAATATGTAGTGGAATGATCACCAATTTTCATTCTCCTAAATCCACATTATTAATGATGGCTTGTGCATTTGGAGGATTTGATTTAATAATGAAATGCTACAAATTAGCAGTTAAAGAAAAATATAAATTCCATACATATGGAGATGCTCTACTTATCATATAGTTTACCAAAATATGAAAAAATATCTTATTTTAATGGCAGCTGGTTCGGGAACCAGAATGAATAAAAATACACCAAAACAATTTATTGAAGTATCAGGAATTCCTATAATAGTACATACTTATAAGCAATTTAAAAATATTACAAACTTAAAGACCATAATTGTACTTCCAGAAAATAAGTTTGAATATTGGAAAAATTATATATCAAATATTTTAAAAGAAGAAAATGTCAAATATGTAAGAGGAGGTAACAAAAGATTTATTTCAGTTACAAATGGATTAAAAACAATATCAAATAAAGAAGGAATTGTAGCTATTCATGATGGAGTTAGACCACTTGTTTCAGAAAAATTAATAAAAGCATTATATGAAAGTGCAAATAAACTAGGTAATGCAATACCATATACACCAGTGATCAATACATTAAGAAAATATAAAAAAGAATCAAATCTCATAGTTGATAGAAATAATTATATTAATATTCAAACTCCTCAAGTTTTTAAAATAAAAAATATTCTAAATTCATTAAAATTAATAAAAGACTCTGATTATACAGATGAATCTTCTGTAATTGAAAAGTCGGGAGAAAAAATAAATTTAATACTAGGAGAAGAAAAAAATATAAAATTAACAAATGAGTTTGATTTAGAATATTTTAAAAAAATTATTAACTAATATTCATCTTCATTAAAAAAGAAGTCATCTTTTGTAGGATAATCAGGCCAGATTTCTTCTATATTTTCAAACGGATTACCATCTTCTTCTAATTCCTGAAGATTTTCAGTGACTTCAGCTGGTGCACCAGTTCTAATTGAAAATTCAACCAATTCATCTTTTGTTGCAGGCCAGGGAGCATCTTCCAGGTGATTAACGAGTTCTAAAGTCCAATACATTTTTTTTAAATTTAAAATTTTAGCTAAAAAATGGTTTTAATTTGAGAATATCAAATAAAATGGAAATTATTTTACTTGTCATAATTATTTGTATTATTTTTTTTTAAGTATACTTTTGCAAACGAAATAAAAATATATGGCAAATCATAAATCCTCAATTAAAAGAATTAGGTCCGATGAAGCTAAAAAGCTAAGGAACAAATATCAACATAAATCAACAAGAACACTTATAAAAAAGTTTCAACAAGAAACAAAGAAAGCTGCTGCAAAAAAATTATTGCCAAAAGCTGTATCTATGGTAGATAAATTAGTAAAAAATAATATCATTCACAAAAATAAAGCTAGCCACCTAGTATCGCAATTAGTAAAGCAAGCTAATGCTTTGAAATAAGCTTTGATAATCTTTCTAAAAATGAAAAGATTATTAATAATAACTTCAATAATAGTACTATCAATAATATATTATTTCTATTCCATTGAATTAGAAAAAAAGACTTTTATTCAAAATATTAATGATCAAAGAATTGAAAAAAATGAAGATATGTATAAATCCGAATCATCTCCTTTATTCAATTCTGATTATAAAATAGAATATTTTCCTCCAAATATAGATTTTAAAGTTATTGCTAAAATTAATAGGTTAACAAATAACGACACTATCAAATTCGTTACATCTAAAGGAACTTCTAAAGCGTATTTAAAGTTTGCGTTACTAGAATTTAAACTAAAAGAAAAAATTCATAAACTCCCAATATATAAGTCATTTAAACAATCTAATAAAAATGAAATTTTATTGTGCTTTAACGATAAGACTAATGGCATCTCTACATATGAAGGTGGTAGATACATAGATATTAGCTTTAAAAATGCACAAAGAATTGAAATAGATTTTAATAAAGCTTACAATCCATTTTGTGTTTATAATGCAAAATACATATGTCCAATTCCTCCAAAAGAAAATTTTATTGATGAAGAAATAATAGCTGGAGAAAAAATATATTTAAATTAATAATACTCAAAAGTAATATACATCCCTATTTTCACTAATTTTATTAAATAAAAAAAAATTTATGAAGATTTCTCTTAATTGGCTTAAAGAATTCATAAAAATATCTGAAAATCCTCAAAAAATTGAAACCATTCTTACAGAAACTGGACTTGAAGTTGATGAAGTAATAAATATAAATCCAGATATAAAATCATTAAAAAAACTAATTGTCGGAGAAATAAAATCAATAAATAATCATAAAAATGCTGATAAATTAAAATTAACAAAGGTAAATATTGGAAAAGATAATTTATCTATTATTTGTGGAGCAAATAATATTGAAGTTGGTCAAAAAATAGTAATCGCTAAAATAGGAACTGAAATAAATCATGTAAATGGTAAAAAAGTTAAAATCAAAAAAGCAAAAATTAGAGGAATAAGTTCTTTCGGAATGATATGTGCAGAAGATGAAATAGGAATAGGCCAATCCCACTCTGGAATAATTATATTAGATCAAAATGCAAAAAATGGCGAGAAAGCAATTAATCATCTTAACTTGAACAAAGACATAATATTTGATATTTCCCTAACACCTAATAGAGCTGATGCAGCATCTCATCTTGGAGTTGCAAGAGATCTAAAGGCCGTTCTAAATAAAGATATTACATTGCCTGATGTATCTTCTTTTAAAGAGAAAAAAAAATTAGATATTGACATTAAGGTTATAGATAAAGAAGCCTGTCCTAGATATTCAGGATGTGTTATTGACAATGTAAAAATAGGTGAATCTCCATCTTTTATTAAAAACTATTTAATTTCAATAGGATTAAGTCCAATAAATAATATTGTTGACATTACTAATTATGTGCTCCATGGTATTGGTCAACCAATGCATGCTTTTGATTACGATAAAATAAAATCAAAAAAAATACGAATTCAATTTGCAAAAAAAGGTGATAAGTTTAAAACATTAGATGGCATTGAAAGAAAACTTAATAATGAAGACCTAATGATATGTGACAGTAATAATCCTATATGCATTGCTGGAGTTTTTGGTGGTGAATCTTCTGGAATAACAAATAATACAAAAAGAATATTTTTAGAAAGTGCTTATTTTTCATCATCCCACATAAGAAAATCAAGTTTAAACCATCAATTAAAAACCGATGCATCCTATAGGTTTGAAAGAGGAACTGATCCAAATATTACTGTTTATGCTTTAAAATTAGCATCTATATTAATACAAAAATATTGTTCAGGAGAAGTCTCATCACCAATAATTGATATTTATAAAAACAAAATAAATGATAATACTTTTAAAATTAGAATCGATAGAATTCATAAATTAATAGGACAAAAAATTAACAAAAATGAAATTTTTAGAATTTTAAATGCTTTAGATATTAAAGTTAAAAAAAATGGAAAAAATATAATTGTTTCAGTACCACCGTACAGAACAGATGTAACACGAGAATCAGATATTGTAGAAGAAATCTTAAGAATTTATGGATATAATAAAATAAAAATATCAAATAATAATAGCAGTTCATTTTTATCTCATGAAAGCAATTCTTCTATAATGAACAACTACTTATCAAAAGTAATGAACTTACTAGTTGGAAATGGATTCAATGAAATTACAACTAATTCACTTACTTCATCTAGACATAGAAGCAATAATTTTTGGAATGATGAGTTAACCATTGAAATGCTTAATAAACTTAGTGATGAACATGCAATACTCAAGCAAAATTTGCTATTTACAGGACTTGAATCTATTAAATACAATATCAATCGAAAACAAAATAACTTAAAATTTTTCGAATTTGATAAAACTTATAATAAAATTAATGGTAAAATTAATGAAAACAGAAAAATTGGTATTTACATGAGTGGACTGTCAAATGAAGAGCATTTTAGTTCAAAAAGTAAAATTATATCATTCTTTGATATTTATAATACCATAAATAAAATTATGATTCAAGCGAACATATTGAATTATAAAACAATAGTTAGTAAATCCAAAATATTAGATGAATGTGTAAAACTAGAAATTGATAAAAAAACTATTTGCACTATTGGAAAAGTAAAAAAAGAACTTCTTAATTATTTTGAAATAAATCAAGATGTCTATTTTGCTGAATTAGAATGGAATAATTTTATAAATAATCTTGATAATGATTTAAAATATATAAAAATACCAAAGTATCCAGAAGTTAAAAGAGACCTTTCAATAATATTAGATAAAAAGAAAAGCTATAATGATATTTTGGACATTATAGAAAAGAATGATAAAATTATAAAAAACATATCTCTATATGATGTTTATGAAGGTAAAAATATAGGAAAAAATAAAAAAGCTTATGCTCTAAGATTTGTACTCCAAGAAAAAAACAAAACCCTTGATGATAAAACAATAAGTTCTATAATGAATAATCTAATAATAGAATTTGAGAAAAAACTTAATGCTGAGATAAGAAAATAAAATGTCTAATTCATTAAATTCAGAGATACAAACGCTAGAATCTAAACTTAAAATATTAGTATCTAAATTAGATGAATTGGAATCTGACTATAAAAAAATTAATGAAGATTACACAAAACTTGAAGTTTCTATTGCAATAAAAAATTATCAACTTAAAAAGCAATCTATACAAAGCTCATTTTCAAGTGAAAATTTCAACGCTGATCAAAAAGAAAACAAGATAATCAAAGAAAAAATTGATTCTACAATAATTGAGATTGAAGAACTAATAAATAATTTAAATTAAATGGAAAAATTATCTATTAAAATAATGATTGGAAATCGTGCTTATTCTATGAAAGTACCTATGGAAGAAGAACAAAAAGTAAGATTAGCAGCAAAAGAACTTAATAAAAAAATAAGTAAAGTAGGAAAAAAAATGAATATTCAAGATCTTCAAGATATTTTAGCAATGATATCCTTTGAGCTTACTATAAATGCAAATAAATCAAATTATAAAATTCACGAAAATCATGAAGCTCAAGAAAAAATAAATACACTTATAAAATTAATAGATGAAAAAATAAATTAATTATTTAGGCGTTTTCTCATCAGGCCATTCCTTTTTAAAATCAATCCAATAATCCTTTATAGTAGATTTAACTTCTTTTCTTAACCAAAGTAAACCAATTAGGTTAGGTACAGTCATTAAAGCGATAGTAATTAATGAAACATTCCAAATTATTGTAGTATCAGCGAAAGATGCAATAAAAAAGCCTATTACATAAACTATTCTATAATATATTACAGATCCAGCACCAAAGAGATAAGTCATAGCCCTATCTCCATAATAAGACCAAGCTATTGCAGTACTAAATGCAAATAAAAGCAATCCAATACTAACAATATAATTACCATACCTTCCCAAAAATCCTCTATCAAAAGCAATAGCAGTCAAAGGAGCACTATGAACTAATGATTTACCTTCAACAATTATATCGCCTTGAACTTTCCCATCTTGAACAGATAATTTACCAGAAAGCAAATTTTTATTATTATCATAAAAAATTACATCTTCAGCTAAAGATCTTGCGTGAAGTATAGATAAATCTTCATTTAAAATTCCATTTATCACTTCGATATCACCTGAAAATTTAAAAGCTTTTTCCATGAGCTTACCCTCATCATTAAGTAAATTAAAAAGACTTGACCTATCAAAAGAATCTTTTTCATCATAAACTCTATTTAATATGATCAAATCAGCTTTTGCAAACGTATTTTGATGTTTTTCACTCCAAACACCTGAAGACAACAATACTAAACCTGTTATTGTACAGATTATAATTGTGTCAATAAAAGGTTCTAAAATTGCAACAAGTCCTTCAGATACTGGTTGATTAGTTTTAGCTGAAGCATGAGCTATTGGTGCAGACCCTTGACCAGCTTCGTTAGAGTAAAGACCTCTATTAACGCCTCTTGATATAGCAAAAGATATTGAGGCGCCTAAAAAACCACCTACTGCAGCACTACCAGAAAAGACCTCTTCAAAAATTGAAATGAATGATGGAATAATATTTTCATAATTAAATAAAATAACTGAGAATGCTCCTAAAATATAAACAACAGCCATAAACGGAACAAGCTTCTCTGTAATCTTAGCAATTCTTTTAATTCCACCAATAATTACAACTCCTAATAAAATTGCAAGGATACCTCCAGTAAGCATCTTATTTATCCCAAATGAGGCTAACATAGAATTTGAAATACTATTTATCTGAGGAAGACTTCCCGTACCAAAAGAAGAGAGAACGGTAGCAAATGCAAATAATATACCTACCCATTTTAGATTTATTTTATTTCCAAAAAACCTAAAATCAGCATTTTTCATAAAATACATTGGACCTCCTGACATTGTTCCATCTGATATTTTTTCTCTGTATTTATGCGATAATGTCACTTCAACAAATTTTGTTGTCATACCTACTATTGCAGTAACTAACATCCAAAAAAGGGCGGCAGGTCCACCTAGATGAATGGCAAAAGCAACCCCTGCAATATTTCCTGTTCCAACAGTTCCAGATAATGCAGTAGTTAATGCCTGAAAATGAGAAGTATCACCTTGATCTCCTTTTTTATCAAACTTACCTCTAACTACTTTTAAAGCAAAAGTAAAATATCTTATTTGAGGAAATTTTAAATATAATGTAAAGAAAATACCTGTACCAAGTAATAATGGAACAAACCAAAAAGAACTTCCTAGGTATTGATCAATAAAAATTAAAAATTCATTAAGTTCCTGCATAATATAAATTTAATTTAAAAGTCTTAAAGTCAAATTTCTCCTTCAATGTATTTAAGGATTTTATCTTTATAAGAATTGGATTTTTTTATAATATTTTCTGCTTCTTTCATAATTCCTCTATCTTCTGACATTTCTTTTAAATTTATTTTAACATTCAAGTAAGCCCCATAAATAGCTGAATATGTACATAAACAGGCAACACCAGCATCTGATATTGAGTTTGGATTTCCTTCCTTTGCAAGTTTATCTATCAACTCATAAGATGAGTATGATTTTTTCATTACTCTTAATGGAACTTCAGCAGCATAAAGAGAAGATTTATTTATAGAATTTAATCTTATTTTTATTTCTTCTTCAGTATTTTTTGGTAATTTAAATGACTCCATAATTTTATTAAATGCGACAGAATCCTCATCAACTAAATCTAATAATTCATTTCTAATAAAATTAATCTGATAAGCAAGATCACTAAATAAATCAACCTTATCCTCCCAACCTCTTTTATTTGCTGATAAATTTGCGACCATTGCACCTAAAGATGAGGCTAATGTACCTAAATAGGCGGATACTGATCCTCCTCCTGGAGCTGGAGATTCTCTTGTAACTTCATCAGAAAATTCTTTTACTGATAAATCAACCAATTTATTATTTTTACTCACAATGCTATTCAAATAATATTCTATAATATTTTTTTTAGGATTAAATTCCTTTACTTCATTCAAACCTAACGATTCTATAGCAATACTAATAATATCACTCTCTGGAATACCAATTGATCTATTTTGTTTCTTTAAAAAATACCTTCCTGCATCTAACATTGATTTTAAAGGTATAAGCCCAACAAGTTCAGATCCTGTTACTCTAGCACCTCTTTTCTCAGCCTTTTTTACAACTTCATCAAATACAACATGAATTGGTGTTTCGATAATGTTAGTTAAGTTCATTGAAATTTGAGATACACCAAATTCTTCTATGTACCATCCAATAGCTTTTACATATTTTAATGAGCCCGGTATTGTTTGAGGATTTCCATCATTATCATACACTATGTCTCCAATAACTGGATGTCCTTTTCTTTTTATTCTTCCCTTTTCCCTTACATCAAAAGCTATAGCATTTGCAAGCCTAGTAGATTTAGTATTCAAATTAATGTTATAAGCTATTAAAAAGTCTCTTACTCCAAGAGCCAATGCACCAGATTTTTTATTAATAACAGCAGATCCAAAATCTGGCTTCCAATCTTTATCTAATAATTTTTCTTTTAGGCCTTCATACTCACCAGATCTAACTGCTGCTAAATTCTTTCTTTTATAATTTTTTGCAGCATATTCATATAAATAAACGGGTATTTTTAAATTATCAGCAATCATTTTACCTAACTTTTCAGCATATGGAATTAATTCTTCAAAAGATATATTTGACACAGGAATTAATGGACAAACATCAGTTGCCCCAAATCTTGGATGCTCTCCTTTATGCTTACTCATATCTATTTTTTCAGAAGCAACTTTTATAGCATTATAAGCTGCTCTAACAACAGATTCAGGATCTCCAACAAATGTCATAACAGTTCTATTAGTTGCTTTTCCAGGATCTACATTCAACAAATGAACACCTTTTGAAGTTGAAATTGCTAACGAAATAGAATCTAAGATTTCTTTATCATTACCTTCAGAAAAATTTGGTACACATTCAATTATTTGAGTCATATACTATAAAATTAATTTTTATTTCTTATATACCTTTCCCTTTTTACAAATAAATGAAGGCTTAATTTTACCTTGATTATATAATATTTCTCTATAATCCAATACATGAAATCCAATTAAGTCAGCTACTTTATTTATTTCAATAACTCCCCTATCATTAATTCCTAATGCATTAGCTGATCTAAAAGAAAGTGC
>JAPYTU010000016.1:0-5337 GCA_029940715.1 Cytophagales bacterium | reverse complement strand
CAATAACTCCCCTATCATTAATTCCTAATGCATTAGCTGATCTAAAAGAAAGTGCTGAAAAAACCTCTGCATTGCTTAGTTTTTGATTCGAAGCAAGAATTGAAGATTGGGTTAATAAATCTCCCATAGGAGCAGAACCCGGATTCCAATCAGTTGCAATTGCTAATTTACAACCATTGTCTAACAATTTTCTTACTGGTGCAAAAGGTAATCCTAATCCAAGACTACATCCTGGTAAAACAACTGCTGATGTGTCTGAATTTGAAAGATATTTTATTTCTTCATCAGTAATCACTTCTAAATGATCAACGCTCATAGCACCAACATCTACTCCTACATGTAATCCTCCACTAGTAAATTGATTAGCATGCACTGTTACATCAAAATCATTTTCCTTTGCAAATTTTAAATAACTTTTTGACTCTTCCTTATTAAAAGCACTATTTTCAATAAAAACATCTATTCTATTAGTAAGATTTTCTTTTCTCAAAATTGGGAATAATTCCTTTACAATTAATGTCAAATATTCTTGTGTAGAAGTTTGACTATCATTAGGTGGTACATGAGCAGCCAAGCATGTTGAAATCACATCAGAAGGATGATTAAGATTAATCTCATTGATGATTTTTAATAATCTAATTTCCTGATCAAAATCTATACCATAACCACTCTTAATTTCACAAGTTAAAACTCCTTCAAAAAAATGTCTTTCTAATCTAGAAATGGTATTTTTTATTAATTCTTCATCTGATGCTAATTTTGTTTTTTCCATGGTATCATAAATACCTCCCCCTTCTGCTAATATTTTTTGATATGAAACACCTGCATTTTTTTTTGAATATTCTATTGATCTGGAACCCGCATAACAAATATGAGTATGGCAATCAATAAAACCAGGAAGCAATACACATGGAAAATCTATTTCATGAATATTATTACAATGTTTTTTTATTTCATGAAATTTTCCTACACCTATTATTGTTTCATTTTCTATCATTACCCCTCCATCATAAATGATAATAAGATCTTCATCTGAGATAGATCCCATAGGAGGTAAGTTTGACATTGTCAAAATTTGACTAAATGGTCCAAATAATGTTTTCAATTATTATATATCTAGATTAAACTTTTTTAAATTATTATTCGCTTTGTCATAACCAGCATCACTATGTCTTATAATTCCCAAAGCAGGATCATTGTGGAGAACCCTTTTAATACAAGATTCAGCACGTTTTGTACCATCAACTAGTATTACCATTCCAGCATGTTGAGAATAACCCATTCCAACTCCCCCTCCATGATGGAAGGATACCCACGTAGCTCCACCAGCAGTATTTGACATTAAATTTAATAATGGCCAGTCAGAAACAGCATCAGATCCATCAAGCATCCCTTCTGTTTCTCTATATGGAGAAGCTACTGATCCACAGTCTAAATGATCTCTTCCAATAACAATTGGTGCAGATATTTTTCCACTTTTAACTAAATCATTAAATATTAAACCAGCTTTTTCTCTTTCTCCCATTCCTAACCAACAAATACGAGATGGTAAACCTTGAAATTTAACTTTTTTCCTAGCTTTCTCTAACCATCTAATCATATTTTTATTTTCAGGAAAAGCATCTATCAAAGCCTTATCAGTCACATAAATATCATCAGAATTTCCTGATAAAGCCACCCATCTAAAAGGCCCTTTTCCCTCACAGAATAGAGGTCTTATGTATTCAGGAACAAAACCATTAAAATGAAATGCGTTTTTTTCACCTCCCTGTTTTGCAAATTCTCTTAAATTATTACCATAATCAAAAGTTATTGATCCCAAAGATTTCATTTTTAACATAAAAGAAACATGTCTAGCCATACTCTTAAGTGACAATTCCTTATATTGAACTGGATCCTTTATTCTTAAATTATTTGCCTCACTTAAACTTAATCCATTAGGAATGTATCCATGAACTGGATCATGAGCAGAAGTTTGATCAGTTAAAATATCTGGAATTATATTATCTTCTAATAATTTTTCTAAGAGATCTCCAATATCACTAACTAAACCAACAGAAATATTTTTTTTCTTTTTCTTTGCATCTAAAATCCAATCTCTAGCCTCATCATAGGAAAAAGTCATTTTATCAATATATTTAGTTGCTAACCTCTTTTCTATTCTAGAAGGATCAATATCAGCACCTAAAAAAGTTGCTCCAGACATTGTAGCTGCAAGTGGCTGCGCACCACCCATACCGCCTAAACCTCCAGAAACTAATAATTTACCATATAAAGAATTATTAAAATGTCTTTTAGCACAAGAAACAAAAGTCTCATAAGTTCCCTGTAAAATGCCTTGAGTACCAATGTATATCCAACTTCCTGCTGTCATTTGTCCAAACATCATCAAACCATCACTTTTTAGTTTTTCAAAATGCTCCCAAGTTGACCATGCTGGAACTAAATTAGAATTTGCAATCAAGACTCTAGGAGCCTGTTCATGAGTCCTTACCTTTCCTACTGGTTTTCCGGACTGAACTAATAAACTCTCATTATTATCAAGTTCAAGTAATAATTCAATAATCTTTTTTACAGAGTCAGTATCTCTAGCTGCTTGGCCAGAACCACCATATACTACTAAATTACTGGGATCTTCAGCAACCTCTTCATTTAAATTATTCAATAACATTCTAAGTGGTGCTTCAGTTTGCCAACTCTTAGCATTTAATTTAGAACCTACAGGAGCAAAATAATTTGGATGATTAGCATATTTTTTAATAAATGATGATGCATCCATTACATTTAAAAGGTTAATTCAACTAATTTTTTTGATCTAATAATTTCTATAGCGTTATTTATATCCAAAGTAAAAATTTTATCTTTTTTACAATGATTAATCTTAGAACGAATATAATCATGACATTTGTCAATTTTTATACCCGATTTTAAAGGTTTATGAAAATCAAATGCCTGAGCAGAACAGATAAGTTCAATAGCTAATATTTTTTCTAAATTATCTAGAACTCTTAATAATTTAACAGCACCTATTGATCCCATACTAACATGATCTTCTTGTCCAAGCGAAGTAGTTATAGAATCTGCACTTGAAGGAAAACATAAATTTTTATTTTCACTTACCAATGCTGCTGTAGTATACTGTAAAATCATAAAACCTGAATTAATTCCTGTATTATTAACCAATAATTCAGGGACTACATCATTTCCTTTAAGTAATAAATAAATACGTCTATCTGAAATATTACCTAGTTCTGATGCAGCTATAACATTATAATCAATAGGTATTGCAATAGGCTGACCATGAAAATTACCTCCACTAACAATATTATTTTTATCAACAACAATAGGATTATCAGTAACGGAATTTAATTCTATATTTAAAATATTTTCTAAGTATAAATATGCATCCAAACTTGCACCATGAACCTGCGGTATACATCTTATAGAATATGGATCCTGAACTTTATCACAATCTTTATGTGATTCTAAAATTTGTGAATTATCCAACAATTCTCTCATTTTATTTGATACAATCAAAGATCCTCTATGTGGTCTCAAATTATTAATATCTTTATTAAAAGGAGATATTGAACTCAATGTGCTCTCTAAAGTTATAGCAGAAATAACATTAGCATTTTCAAGACAATTTCTAAATTTATTTAACGCCAAACAGGTATATGCAGAAATAAATTGAGTTCCATTTATTAGAGCAAGTCCTTCTTTTTCTTTAAGAGAAAATGGTGATTTTTTCTCTTTTTTTAAAACTTTATTAGTCTCTAACTCCCTTCCTTTATACAAAACTTTTCCTTCTCCAATCAAAGGGAGAAATAAATGAGCTAATGGTGCCAAATCTCCAGATGCACCAACTGATCCTTGAGATGGAACTATAGGAATTATATTATTTTCTATATGCCAACAAATTCTTTGAATCACTTCTAACCTTATACCTGAAAATCCCATACATAAAGAATGAACTTTAATTATTAACATTAATTTAGAAACTTCAGTTGGTACATTGGGACCTACACCAACAGCATGGCTTTTTAATAAATTTTCCTGTAATAAATTAGAATCTTTATTGGAAATAACTGTATTGCACAAGGCTCCAAAACCAGTATTTATACCATAAACCATTTGATTAGATTCTAATACATTCTTAATAATTTCTCTAGATGTATTAATTTTTTTTATCTCTTCATTTCCTATTTCACATTTCAGTTCATCATTTGATATTTTCAATGCAGAAACAGAAGTAAGAGCATCTTTTCCATATAAAAATTTCGTTGAAGACATAGTGATATAAAGTTAGTTTTTTTAATAGAATAAACTAATTGAAAAATTCTTTCTTATTCATTATGAGATTTGTTTAATTCATTTTGTAAAACATTATAGCATATATTTTTAAACTTCTCTAAATCTCTTTTTGTATATCCTTTTGGAGAAATTGGTCGATGACAAACTATCTCACAAGGACTCCACGAAATAAAAAATGAACCTTTCATTATTTGATATGCATCCAATAAAGAAACCGGAAGAATTGGGATTTGTTTTTCAATAGCCATTATAAAAGCCCCATCTTTAAAAGGAGCTAATTGAGGAATTTTTTTTGTTTTAATTCCCCCCTCAGGAAAAATTCCCATACTGTATCCTTCATCTATAGATTTAAATGATTTTAAATAAGTTAGTTTTTTACTTTCCTTATCTTCTCGATCAACCATAATATGAAGATTTTTAAAAATATAGCCTAAAAGAGGAATATTATTAACTGCAATCTTACCAATAAACTTAAATGGAATATTTAACGCAGCAATAGCTGGTATATCTATAAAAGAAAAGTGATTAGAAATTATCACATATTGATTTTTTAAGTTTACCCCCTTTTCGAGTTTAATTTTTATAGGAATAAAAATAGCAGCAAAGAAAAATCTAGCTAAAACATGATGCAACCAATATGCTATTTTTTCAAATCTTTTAAACCAGATTCCAAGAACAAAAGGAATAGAAAATATTGCAAAAAGAGATGAAAAAACTATAAGTCCATAAATAGAGTATATAAGAGTAAAAATTTTCATAAATTAATTTTTAATCATCGTAAGATAATTAAACCGTGCGACATGAAAAATAGCTGAAAGAGTTAATCCAATAAATAAACCTATCCATATTCCTACAATACCTAAGTTTAAAATTATTCCAAGAAAATAAGATAATGGAATAGCAAATATCCAATAAGAAATAAATGTAACAAGAGTGGGAATTTTAGTGTCTCTTATACCTCTTAAAACACCTAATCCAACAGCTTGTATACCATCAGGAATTTGAAATAGTCCAGCAATAATA
>JAPYTU010000097.1 GCA_029940715.1 Cytophagales bacterium | reverse complement strand
TTAGTTAACATTCAAAAAAAAATGGGTCTTAATAAAAAAATAGTTGTAGAGGGAAGGGATATTACCACAGTAGTTTTTCCTAATGCAGAAATTAAAGTTTTTATGACTGCATCATTAGAAGTTAGGGCAAGAAGGAGGTATGAGGAAATGAAAATATCAAACCCAGACATTACCCTTGATCAAGTTAGTGATAACCTTAAAAATAGAGATGAGAAAGATTCTAGTAGGGAGGATAGTCCATTGCTTAAGGTAGATGATGCGTATTATGTAGACACTAGTTCCTTAAAATTAGATGATCAAATAGAAAAAATAAAGACTTTAGTTTATGAAAAATTTGGTTAAAAAATTATAATTTAAAAATGAATACTAAAAACGGTTTTTAAGATTTATTTTTTGTTATTTTTGTCGCAAAATATACTTGACTTTATAATAAATAAATGTCTTTTAAAATTAACTTAAGTAAGGGTTTTGATATAAATCTAATTGGTGAAGCTGTTAAAACAATTACTACCATTAAACCTCCATCATCATTTGCTATTAAACCCACTGATTTTATTGGTGTCACTAGACCAAAACTTCTTAAGAATGTTGGTGATGAGGTTAAGGCTGGAACGCCAATTCTTTTTGATAAATTAAGTGATCAAGTTATGTACTGTTCACCTGTAAGTGGTGAAATTATTGAAGTTGTTAGGGGATTAAAAAGAAGGATTGAGGAGATTAGGATATTGCCTGATAAAAAAAATATATATGTAAAAAATAAAAAGTTTTCTTCTTTGGAAGTTGATCAACTTAAAAAAGAAGATATAATTAAAAGCCTTACTTCTTCTGGTGTTTGGCCTCATATTATTCAAAGACCATTTGGACTAGTAGCAGATCCAAATTCTAAGCCAAAAGCTATTCATGTATCTTTTTTTGATACTCATCCACTAGCACCATCTAGTGAAGTTTTATATAAAGATGATCTTAAATATATTAAATCGGGTCTTAGAATAATTAGAAAGTTAACTGATGGAAAAATTCATTTAAATCATAACAAAGATTCTATTGAACATTTTAGTATTGATAGTTATGAGAATAATGTATTTTCTGGTCCTCATCCATCTGGTAATGTCGGTGTACAAATTCATCATATTGATGCTGTAAATAAATCAGATATTGTTTGGTCAACGAGTCCTCAGGGATTAATTGAAATTGGAAAATTTTTTTTAGAAGGTATTTATGATGCTTCTAAAAAAATATGTCTTGTAGGATCTGAAGTTAAAAATACTCAATATTATTCTTGTATATCAGGGACTTCTGTTATGAATATTCTTGAAAATAATATTAAGGAAGGAACCCAAAGAATTATTTCTGGAAATGTTTTGACAGGATCTTCAATAGGTAATAAAGGATACCTTGGTTTCTATGATAGCATGGTAACTGTTATTCCAGAAGGGAATAGTCATGAATTTTTAGGCTGGATTTTACCAGTTATAAATAAGCTTAGTTTTCAAAGAGCTTTTGGATTATTTTCATTTTTAAATCCTCAGAAGAAGTACAATCTTAACACTAATACTAATGGTGAGCTAAGAGCTTTTGTTCAGACTGGAGTTTTTAGTAGGGTTCTTCCAATGGATATACTACCAACTTATTTGTTTAAGGCTATTCTTGCTGAAGATTATGATGAGATGGAGGAATTAGGGATATATGAGCTCGTAGAGGAAGATGTTGCTATCTGTGAATTTGTTGATGTCTCAAAAAATGATTTACAGAAACTACTTAGAAAAGGATTAAATCTATTAAAAGATAGCTAAATGAAATTTATAAGAAAAATTTTTGATACTCAGAAATCATTATTTCAAAAAGGTGGAAAATTTGAGAAAGGTTATTACTTATTTGAGGCTTTAGAAGCTTTTCTTTTTGTTCCTGATCATGTAACATCAAAAAAAGGTGTTCAGGTTAAGGACGCGATTGATTTAAAGAGACTTATGATGACTGTTGTAATTGCCATGATTCCATGCCTTCTCTTTGGTATTTGGAATGTTGGACATCAGCATTTTCTTGCAAATGGATCAAGCGTATCTTTTTTAGAGAAAATTATTTTTGGTTCTAAGATTGTTCTTCCTGTAGTTCTTGTTTCTTATACAGCTGGAGGAATAGTTGAAGTTATATTTTCAACGATAAGAAGACATCCAATTAATGAGGGTTTTCTTGTTACTGGCATGTTAATTCCACTTATTATGCCTCCTGGAATACCACTTTGGCAGGTTGCTCTTGCTACTGTATTTGCAATAACTATTGCAAAAGAAGTGTTTGGAGGGACTGGAATGAATATACTTAATGTTGCACTTACAGCTCGGGTATTTTTGTATTTTGGATTTCCTAGTGATATAAGTGGTGATGTTTGGACATATTATGGAAATGATAATCAAGAATTAATTAGTGGGTATTCAGGAGCTACTCCTCTTTACCTTGGAGCAAGTACAGTTGATAATGTAGATTCTAATTCATTAGCATATTTATTAGATGAGTATTCAGAAGCTATTAATCAAACAGAGTTTTATTCTTTTCAAAATATGTTTTTAGGACCTATTCCAGGATCTATTGGGGAGACTTCAACTCTTATGTGTCTGATTGGTGCATTTATTTTGATATTTACAGGAGTTGGTAGTTGGAGGATAATGCTCAGTGTTTTTTTAGGCGCATATTGTATGGGATTTTTATTTAATCTTATTGGTTCAAATGAGTTTATGCTTATTCCTCCAGAATACCATTTTGTTTTTGGTGGCTTAGCTTTTGGAGCAATTTTTATGGCAACTGATCCTGTAACTGCAGCTCAGACAGAAAGAGGAAAATGGATTTATGGGTTTATGATAGGGTTACTAACAGTTGTTATTCGTATTTTTAATCCTGCATATCCAGAAGGAATTATGCTTGCTATTTTATTTATGAATGTATTTGCTCCATTGATAGATTTTTATATCGTTAAAGCAAATAAAAAAAGAAGGTTAAAACGTGCAACAGTCTAATACATACATTATAATTTTTACTGCATTAATGACCATTTTCTTTGGTTCCATACTCTCCATTACTAGGATGAAGCTCGAGCCTATCCAGGATATACAAGTTGAAATTGACACTAAGAAAAAAATTCTTGGTGCCGTAATGGAAATATCTTCCCTTTCACCTGAAGAAATTCTCTCTACATATAATAAAAAAATGAAATCTGTAGTTGTAAATATTAAAGGAGAAATAAAAGATTCTTTTGTAGCTGAAGAAGTAAATGTTCAAAAAAATTTTAAGGTTAACCCTGAGGATAGACAATATCCTGTATTTATGTATAGTAATACTGGAGAATCGGTAGATGCGTATATTTTTCCTATGTTTGGAAATGGATTATGGGATTGGATTTCTGGATTTGTAGCTCTAGATAAGGATTTAAATAGAGTAATTGGTGTAGCATTTGATCACAAAACGGAGACACCAGGTCTGGGAGCTAGAATTTCATCAAGTGAAATTCAAGATAGGTATAAAGGAAAAGAAATTTATGATGATGATGGTAAGTTGGTATCAATTTTTATGCTTAGAAGAGAAAATAATGATGATCTTTCAAAGCATGAGGTTGATGGCATGTCTGGTGCTACTATTACAGGAAAAGGATTAAATAATATGCTTACTCATTATTTTGATTGTTATAGAGTATTTATAGAAGAAAAGAAATTAGAAAATACATTAAAAATATCTTATGAGTAGTGAAGTAAAAGAAAAAGAAACTATCAAGATTAAACCTAGTGAAGGATTTTTATCTAAAAGAAGGAAAAAAATTCTTATAGATCCGCTCGACGATAATAATCCTATAAGCATACAAGTTCTAGGTATATGTTCAGCTTTAGCGGTAACCATAAAACTAGAACCTACTATTATTATGGCAATAAGTGTAGTTTTTGTTATGATTTTTTCAAGTTTAATAACTTCGATTATAAGAAATTATATTCCTACAAGAGTTAGAATAATAGTTCAACTTGCTATTATAGCTAGTTTAGTGACATTAGTTTCAGAATTTTTAAAAGCATTCAATTATGAAATGTTTAAGGTTCTTGGTGCGTTCGTAGGATTAATAATTACTAACTGTATTATTCTTGGGAGACTTGAAGCTTATGCGATGGGAAATAAACCATATGACAGTGTTTTAGACGCACTTGGTAATAGTGTGGGTTATGCATGGATAATTTTGACTGTAGCTTTTTTTAGAGAACTTCTTGGTTCTGGATCTGTATTGGGATTTAAAGTATTTGAATTTATAGGCTTGAACTCTTTTCCAACTAATGCATTATTTGTAGATTCTATAGGTGCATTTATAATATTAGGAATTTTGATATGGATTCAACGTTCAAGAAATGGATATATTGAAAATTAAATTATGACTGATTTATTTAACTTAGTTATTAAAAGTGCTTTCATGGATAACATGATTTTTGCATATTTTTTAGGTATGTGTTCTTTTCTTGCTGTATCTAAAAAAGTAAGCACTGCAAATGGTCTTGGTCTAGCAGTAATTTTTGTTTTGACGTGTACTGCACCACTTAACTGGTTAATTCAGAAAAATATA
>JAPYTU010000015.1 GCA_029940715.1 Cytophagales bacterium | reverse complement strand
CTGTATATCCAGTCCTTAATTGAATTTGATAATCTTTTCTTTCTCTTGCAGTTAACTGATCTCTATATGGAAGTTCCCATGAATGTTTATTCATTGTGGGATAATCTGTTACGTGTTTAACGTTTCTTCCTCTTTCAAGTACTAACGTTTTTAATCCTCCTTCTGTTAATTCCTTGGCAGCCCATCCTCCACTTATTCCTGTTCCTACTACTATTGCATCATATGAATTTTCTTGAACTGCTTTGGTGTTGATGTTCATGATTAGTTAGTTTACACTCAATATTAATTAAATATTATTTATTTATAATAACTTATTCTGTGTTTTCTCTTTATTTATATATTCTTCTACTAATTCATCCAGTTTATATAAGTACGATGAGTATTTCTATAACTGATAAAAAAATAGATTTTGTTATGAAATTGTATTTTGATGATATAGAAGATGCTTTAAGATTAAATAATGGTTTTTCAATTTCAATTGATGAAAATCAAAAACTCAATTTAAATTATGAATATGTCGAGGAATACATTAGTGAGAATTTTAAAGTTTATTTTAATTCTGAAAAAATAGACTTAATTTTTTTAGAAAAAAAAATTATTAATGATGTTTTAGAATTGAAAACAAGTATTCAATTTGAAGATAAAATAATTAATATAAAAATTAAAAATAAGATATTATTGGATGTTTATGATAACCAATCGAATATAGTGTTTATAAAAAATTTAGAGAAAAAAAATTATTATAAATTTGATATATCAAATACTGAAAAAAATATTAATTATTAAATATTTTTATCATAGTTTGGGTATTAACTTTTATTCCAGTTATGATAGATTGTTCTATTTCTGGGTAATAAAATGGTGAATGTAAGCCTGGTAATGCATAATTTCCAGCCTCATACTTTTTCATTCTATCATCTGGAACAGTTCCAAGCCAGTAGAGAACTGTAGGAATTTTTTCTTTTGTGTTTCCGAATCTAGAGAAATCTTCTCCAACCATTTGGGGGTCAGAAACGATTACATTATTTACTCCAATTATTTCTTTAGATGCATTCATCATTAAATCTACTAGTTTACTATCATTGAAATTAGCTGGTGTATATTTTTCAGGAATCATGACTTCTGGCCATTGCGATTTATCAAGACCCATTGAAGAGGCTACACCATTACAAATTTCTTTAATTCTTTTGTGTATTAGTTTTCTAACTTCTTCTTTGTAAGTTCTGATAGTCAGCTGAAGTTTTACTTCATCTGGAATTATGTTATGTTTAGTTCCTCCTTGAAATGAACCAACAGTTATTACTGCATCGTCTAAAGGGTTTATATTTCTGCTTACAATAGTTTGTAATTCCATAACTATTATTGAAGCAGTAACTATGGGATCAATGGACATATGGGGTGATGCACCATGTGCTCCCTGGCCAAATACTTTAATGTCAATGGATTCAGTATTTGCCATTGTATAACCTTTTCCAAAGCCGACTTTTCCAGAAGGAATTATAGGGGACGAATGAAGTGCAATACCATAATCTGGAATTGGGTATTTTTCAAATAAACCTTCATTAAGCATCATTGCTGCACCTGCACCAATTTCTTCAGCTGGTTGACCTATCATAATAATTGTTCCTTTCCATTCATTTTTTCTTTCAATTAAAGTTCTAGCTGTTCCAGTCCATACAGTCATGTGCATATCATGTCCACATGAGTGCATGGTTCCAACATCATTTCCATCAAAATTTTTAGTAATAATTTGACTAGCATATGAAAGACCAGTTTTTTCTTTCATAGGAAGGGCATCCATATCAGTTCTATAAAGAATTGTTGGACCATTTCCATTTTTGAAAATACCTACAACACCATATCCTCCAAAATTTCTTGTTACTTCAAATCCAATTTTTTCAAGCTCATTAGCAAGTTTTTTTGAGGTCTCTTTTTCCATTAGAGATATCTCAGGATTTTTGTGAATATCTAAATATAAACTTTTTAGATAGGGTATATCTTTTTTGATTGATTCTTCTATTGATTTTCTTTCTTTAAAACCAGAAAGAATTATAATTAATAATATCAAACACAGTTTATCAAGCATTATAATTCTTTTATTTTAATATTTTTATATGATACTCTTCCACCATGGTCTTGTAAACCTATTCTTCCAGTTTTATGTTTTCCAAACTCAGGCCAATCTTTAAATTTTGAATTACTTATCATTTCATCCCACTCCTCACCACTTAAAGGAAAGTTTACAATATTTATCCCATTTAAAGAAACAGATCCTTTGTTTATATTATGATTAATTTCTATTATATAATTATTCCATTCTCCAAAAGATTTAGCATTATTTTCACTAGGCCCTACTAAATCATATAATGCTCCAGCCGTATGAATTGCTGTTTCACCATCTATCCCTGAAGACCAATCATAGTTATTGTTATCAATTACTTGTATTTCTGGAGCTGTGAAGTAAGGTTGATTAAAATCACTATTCTCATTTACACCATAAAAAATTCCACTATTACCACCTTCTGATATTTTCCAATCTATGGATAGAATAAAACTCGTAAATTCTCTATCTGAAATTAAGTCATTTCCTGTAGAATTTCCATCAGTTGCACCTACATACACAAATGCTTCATTTTCAATTGTCCAACTATCATTTACACTATCTTTTTTAAAGATATGCCAACCATTAAAAGATTCACCATCACTAAGATATTTCCAATCACTATTTATTTGTCCAAGAGCTCCTAAAGTTTTTCTGTCTTTTTCTAACATTTTTTCTTGTTTAGGTTCTACTTCTTTATATTTTTCAATTTTTTTATCTTTTTTATAACTATTAGGGTTTATACCGATGCCATAAGAAAGATATCCTAGGAATAAACTGATACCTATTATATATAAATATTTCATGTTGTTTGTTTTGTTTTAAATTCAAATTACTAAAAATAATTGTATTGACTTAAGAACTAAAAATAATTATTTTTTATGATTTTTGATAAAATCATAATAATATTCTAATATTTCTTTTCTTTCATTATCATTATGTGGTTCATGATACACATTATCATATAGTTTAAGTTTTGAATTCTTTATTTTTTTATTAATTAATTCAGACCCTTTATATGAAATAATTTTATCTTTTTTTCCATGAATTATTAAAACTGGAATTTCTATGTTATAGTCTTTATTTTTTATTTTTTTGATTGTTTTATTAATTTCTGATAAAAGATTTAATGATATTCTATCGTGCACTAAAGGATCATTTTTGTATTTATCTACAATTTTAATGTCTTTTGATAAGTCTTTTGTGTCAAGCCTATTGCTTAGTCTAATTTTTGGAAAGAAAGTATGTATTATTCTTTGTATTATAAGTAAGTATTTAGGTATTTGAATTTCAGTTTCAATCCAGGCACTTGATATTATTGCTAAACTAATTTCTTTGCTTTTTCTTTCAATTAAATAATTTAAAGCTAGACAACCACCTAAACTATGTCCAAATATTATTATTGGAGTATTTATAAATCTTTTTCTAACTTCTATTAATACTTCTTCTATACTATCAGTAAAATCTTTCATATTTGAAATATGCCCTTTTAATCCATCACTCTTACCATGCCCAATTAAATCAAATGAAAATACACCAATATTTTTTTTTATAAAAAAATTTGCAAATTCTTTGTATCTACCCGAGTGTTCACCAAGACCATGAATTATAATTATGTTATATATCGGATTATTATTTGATGGCCATGATCTTAAAAAAATATTTTTTTTATTAGATATAATGTTTTCAAAATGTTGATTAACCATCTAATTGAATGCTGATATGCCAGTTATTTCATTACCTAAAATAAGAAGGTGCATCTCATGAGTACCTTCATATGTTATTACAGATTCTAGATTCATCATGTGTCTCATCATAGGATAATCATTTGTTATTCCCATAGCACCATGAATTTGTCTTGCTTCTCTTGCAATCTTTAAAGCAATTTCAACATTGTTTCTTTTAGCTAGTGATATTTGAGCCGATGATACTTTTCCTTCATTCATAAGAGTCCCAAGTCTCCAGCATAGAAGTTGAGCTTTGGTTATTTCAGTAAGCATTTCAGATAATTTTTTTTGTATTAGTTGAAATGATCCTATTGGCTTATTAAACTGTTTTCTTTCTAAAGAGTACTTTTTTGCTGCATGAAAACAATCCATAGCAACTCCAATAGCTCCCCATGATATTCCGTACCTTGCTTTGTCTAAACATCCAAGAGGTCCTCCTAATCCGTCTTTATTTGGTAATAAGTTTTCTTTTGGAACTTTAACATTATCAAATACTAGTTCACCAGTTAAACTAGAACGAAGAGACCATTTTCCTTTAGTTTTTGGAGTAGAAAACCCTTCCATTTCGCGTTCAACAATTAAACCTTTGATTCTTTTATTTTCGTCTTTTGCCCAAACTATAGCGATATCTGCTTTAGGTGAATTAGAAATCCACATTTTTGAACCATTTAACAAATAGTATTCTCCTTTGTCTTCAATTTTGGTTATCATTCCTCCCGGATTTGATCCATGATCAGGTTCGGTTAATCCAAAACAACCAAGTATTTCACCACTAGCTAATTTTGGTAAGAACTTTTTCTTTTGTTCTTCAGATCCGTATTCTTCTATTGGAAACATAACTAAAGAAGTTTGAACAGAAGCTGTTGATCTCATTCCAGAATCTCCTCTTTCTATTTCTTGCATAATAAGACCATAAGATATATAATCAAGACCTCCTCCTCCATATTTTTTTGCTACAGTTGGACCAAAAGCTCCAATATTTCCCATTTTTTTTACTATTTCCATTGGAAAATGATTTTCTTCATACCAAGTTTCAATATTTGGGATAATCTCAAGATTAACAAAATCTCTAATGGAGTTTCTAATTAATTTATGTTCTTCTGTTAGTAAGCTATCAATCTTGTAAAAGTCGACTGGTTTAAACACTAGATTTCTATTTATTTTTTTAGATATTTTATTCAAATATAAATCTAATTATTTGAACATAAATTTTATTAAATATTTAAAGAATTTTGAGTAATAAATTATATCATTTTATATACATTATTAATCAATTACGTGCTATTTTTTGTCTATATTTACATGTCAAATTTAATTGAAAAATCATGTCAAATTTAATTGAAAAATATGTCAGAATTAGAAGACAATAAAAAAAATTATTCAGCAGGAAATATTCAAGTTTTAGAAGGTTTAGAAGCGGTTAGAAAAAGACCCGCAATGTATATTGGAGATCTTAGTGTAAAAGGATTTCATCATTTAATATGGGAAGTAGTTGACAACTCTATTGATGAGGCAATGGCAGGATATTGTTCTGAAATTTCTGTAAAAATTAATGTTGATAATTCAATAACAGTAGTAGATAATGGAAGAGGAATTCCAACTGGCATTCATCCTAAAGAAAAAAGATCAGCTTTAGAAGTAGTAATGACAGTTTTACATGCAGGTGGAAAATTTGATAAAGATACTTATAAGGTTTCTGGTGGTCTGCATGGAGTAGGTGTTTCGTGTGTAAATGCTTTATCTGAGCATTTAGTAGCTACAGTTTATAGAGAGGGTAAAATTTTTGAACAGCATTATAAAAAAGGGGTACCAGTAGAAGATGTAAAACAAATTGGAAAAACGAATGATAGAGGTACAAAAATAACGTTTACTCCTGATAAAGAAATTTTTACAGTTTCTGAATATAATTATGATACTGTAGCAAATAGACTTCGAGAACTTTCATTTCTTAATGCTGGTATTAAAATAATTTTAGTTGATGATAGAGAGTTAGATGATGATGGTAATCCAAAAAGAGATGAATTTATTTCAGAAGGAGGACTTATTGAATTTGTTAATTATTTAGATGGATCAAGAGAAAAATTAATTCCTGAACCTATTTATATGGAAGGTAAAAAAGAAAATGTGCCAGTTCAAGTTGCTTTATCTTATAATTTGTCTTATTCTGAAAATGTTGTTTCTTATGTTAATAATATAAGTACTATAGAAGGCGGAACACATGTTGCTGGATTTAGAAGAGGATTGACAAGAACCTTAAAATCATATGCTGATAAGTCTGGACTTCTTGAAAAGGCAAAGGTTGATATTAGTGGAGATGATTTTAGAGAAGGATTAACGGCTATTATATCAATAAAAATAGCTGAACCTCAGTTTGAGGGTCAAACAAAAACAAAACTTGGTAATACTGAAGCAATGGGTGCTGTAGATGTTTGTATTGGTGAAATGCTAGGAAATTATTTAGAAGAAAATCCTAAACAGGCAAAACTAATAGTTTCAAAAGTAATTTTAGCTGCCCAGGCTAGACATGCAGCTAGAAAAGCAAGAGAAATGGTCCAAAGAAAAAATGTACTTACAGGTACTGGTCTACCTGGTAAATTGGCAGATTGTTCTGAAAAAGACCCTGCTTTATGTGAAGTTTATATTGTTGAGGGTGATTCTGCAGGAGGATCAGCTAAACAAGGAAGAGACAGAAAGTTTCAAGCAATTCTTCCTTTAAGAGGAAAAATTTTAAATGTCGAAAAAGCTCAAGAGCATAAAATTTATGATAATGAAGAAATAAAAAATATTATAAAAGCTCTTGGTGTTAGTTTTGGGACTGAAGAAGATGAAAAAGAATTAAACCTTGAAAAACTTAGGTATCACAAAGTCATAATTATGACTGATGCAGATATTGATGGAAGTCATATTAGGACACTAATATTAACTTTTTTCTTTAGATATATGAGGCTATTAATTGATAAAGGGTATTTATATATAGCTCTTCCTCCTTTGTATTTATTGAGCAAGGGAAAAACAAGTAAGTATGTATGGAGTGAAGATGAAAAAGATCGACAAATTAAGGAAATGTCTAAAGATGGTAAAGAAACATCTGTTCATATTCAAAGATATAAAGGTTTGGGTGAAATGAATCCTGAACAATTATGGTCTACAACTATGGATCCTGAAAGAAGATCATTAAATAAGGTAACCATTGATTCTGCTGTAGAAGCAGATAGAATATTTTCTCAACTTATGGGAGATGAAGTTGCTCCAAGAAGAGATTTTATTGAAAAAAATGCTAAGTATGCTAAAGTTGATGCATAAAAAATTCAGTATTTTTTTTATTCTATCTTTTTTATCAATTAACCTTATAGGAAGTTCTTATTGGCAACAAAAGGTTAAATATAAGATTAATATAAGTTTCGATGTAAATAATAATCAGTTTTCTGGAACAGAAGAAATAATCTATTATAATAATTCTCCAGATACATTAAATAAAATTTTTTTCCATTTATATTTTAATGCTTTTCAACCTAATAGTATGATGGATATAAGAAGTAGAAATATTATAGATCCTGATAGAAGAGTTATGGATCGAATATATAATTTAGATAAAGATGAAATTGGATACCATAGAATAAAATCTTTAAAACAAGATGAAAATAATCTTACCTATGTTATAGAAGGAACAATCCTAGAAGTAGAACTTTTTGAGCCCATAAGACCTAATGATTCAAGTATTTTTAGTTTAGAGTTTTATAGCCAAGTACCTAAACAAATAAGGAGAAGTGGAAGAAATAATAAGGAGGGTATAGAATACTCAATGGCTCAGTGGTTTCCAAAAATAGCTGAATATGATCGTCAGGGTTGGCATGCTCATCCCTATATAGCTAGAGAGTTTTATGCGCCTTGGGGAAATTTTGATGTTAGCATAAGCATTAATAAAAAATATGTTGTTGCAGCAACTGGAGTCTTAAAAAATTTAGAAGAGTATAAGAACTATAATACATGGAATTTTATAGCTAATAATGTTCATGATTTTGTTTGGGCTGCTGATCCTGACTATACACATGATAAAATCCAAGTTCCTAATGGTCCATTAGTAAGTTTTTATTATCAGAATAATTCTGAATCCATGAATGAAAATTGGAAAAAATTACAAAATAGTATAGTTGAGGCATTTCAATTTTTTAATATAACTTTTGGTAAATATCCATATCCTGTATACTCAGTTATCCAGGCTGGTGATGGAGGTATGGAATATCCTATGGCGACATTAATTACTGGTGAAAGAAGTTTCCCAAGTTTATTGTCTGTGACGATTCATGAAGTTCTCCATTCCTGGTATCAAATGATATTGGGGACTAATGAAAGTTATTTTGCATGGATGGATGAAGGTTTTGCTTCTTTTGCTCAAAACAGAACACAGTTTATATTATTCAATGATATTTATAAATTAGATTCTGTTAACTCACTAAAAAATTCTTATCAGAGATATTTTAAATTTTTAGAAAAAGATATAGAAGAACCTCTTACAACTCATTCTGATCATTTTTCTACTAATGAAGCTTATGGAGTAGCTTCATATACAAAAGGTGCTATTTTTTTAAGTCAGTTGGGATATATCATTGGTAATGAAAATTTATTTAGTGGATTAAGAACATATTTTAATAAGTGGAAATTTAAACATCCAGATAAATATGATTTCATTAGAATAATGGAAAAACAAAGTGAAATAGAATTAGATTGGTATATAGATTATTGGATAGGAACTACACATAAGATTGATTATGCAGTTTCAGTAAATGATGAAAAAAATAATTTAATACAAATTGACCTAAGTAGAGTAGGTAAAATTCCTATGCCTCTAGAAATTGTAGTTAAATATTCAGATGAAACTAAAGATATTTTTTACATACCCCTATCTATTATGAGAGGCATTAAAAGTTTTGACTCAAAAATTAATGTACATGTATTATCTGATTGGAACTGGGTAAATCCTAAATATAGTTTTAAGGTTGATACTAAAAAAAGAAAAATATATTCTATAGAAATTGATTCATCCATGAAGATGGCAGATGTGGATAGATCAAATAACTATTTGTTAATAGAAAAATAATAATTATTTATTTAAAAATTTATCTATAATTTCCTGAACTTCTTTTTTTGATATATTCTCTATAGAATTTTTATATTTTTCAAATACTTCTTTAGGTATTCCTACAAAAGGTTTTTTTCTTTTTTGTTGAAATAATTTTCCAATTTCTGTACCTCTTACCGCAAGTATATAAGGTGGTTTTCCATATTTACCTAATCTTATTTGAATTCCACCATCAAATTCTTTTAGTATTCCTTTAGACTTTTCAACAGGTGTGTTTATAATTTTTATGCATTCATCCTTATTTAAAGATTTAGGTTCTGGATATTCCTCTTTATTTATTTTATAATTTTTTTCACCAAATCTTAAATAATAACCATATCTACCATCTTTTATTTCTATCTCACCATCTTGATATGGAAAAGTAGGAAGTTGTTTTCTTTCTTTAGCAGAATTAATAATATTAATAGCTTCTTTTATAGATATATGAGGTATAAGTTTTTCATCAGGTATATTACAATATTTTGGATAACCATCCTGTAAATCATCTCTATCACCTATTTGTATTACAGGTCCAAATTTTGCTATTCTGGCAATCACATTTTTTCCTTTAATTTGTCCTAGATTTCTTTCAAGAGAATGCCTTTCTTTTGGAACATTATTTGAGAGAGATGAAAAGTTTGAGTAAAAATTTTTAATCATTTCATTCCATTTTTTCCCTTTAAAAGCTATTTGATCTAATTCTTTTTCAGTTTTTGCAGTAAAGGAATAATCCATAAAACTTGAATTGAAATTTATATTTAAAAATTCAGTTACGAACATTCCTATATTAGTTGGAAATATTTTGTTTTTTTCAAAACCTGTCTTTTCAGTCTTTATCTCTTTTGATATTGTTGAGGAAATAAGTTTTAACTCAGTACTTTGAATTTCTTTTCCATCTCTTTCTTCTTTTGTTACGTATTTTCTGTCTTTTATTTTTCTAATAGTCTCAGCATAGGTAGAAGGTCTCCCTATACCAGAATCTTCTAATTTTTTTATTAAACTAGCTTCAGTATACCTAGGGAGATGTTTTGAAAAAATTTCTTTAGATATAATATGTTTGAAATTGATAGAAGAATTTTCTTTAAGTTTTGGTAATTTTTTTTCATCTTCTGATGAAGATTCATTATAAAGTTTCAAAAACCCATCAAAAATTTGAACCTCTCCTTCTGCTTTAAAATTTAAGCTAGAATTGCTAATATAAATTTTAGCAATAGTTCTTTCAAAAATAGAGTCATTCATTTGAGATGCAAGAGTTCTTCTCCAAATAAGATTATATAATTTTTTTTCATTTTCATTTTTTCCAATTTTTTCGATATTAAAGTTGGTTGGACGAATTGCTTCATGTGCTTCTTGTGCGTTATTATTTTTAGTTTTATAAATTCTAGTCTTTGAATAATTTTGACCAAATTTTGATTTTATTACACTTTTTGAGTTTGTAATAGCTTCTTCAGATAAATTAACAGAATCTGTTCTCATGTATGTTATATGACCTGATTCATAAAGTTTTTGTGCTGTAGACATTGTCATAGAAGGAGAAAATCCAATTCTTCTACTAGCTTCTTGTTGTAATGTTGATGTTGTAAAAGGTGCTGATGGAGATCTTTTTGATGGTTTTATATTTATTTCATTTATTGTAAAATCTGATTTTGAACAATCTTTAAGAAAATTTTCTGCTTCTTTAATGGATTCAAATCTTTCTTTTAAGTCTGCATTAAATTCATTTTTTTCATTTGTAACAAAGACACCACTTGTTTTTAAAGATTTCTTAGGAACAAATGCATTTATTTCATTTTCTCTTTCAACAACAAATTTAACTGCAACGGATTGAACTCTACCAGCTGATAATTTAGGTTTAATTTTTTTCCATAGTATAGGAGATATTTCAAAACCCACAAGTCTATCAAGTATTCTTCTAGCTTGTTGTGCGTTAACAAGATCCATGTTTATTTTAGTAGGATTTTCTAGTGAATTTAAGATAGCTTTTTTAGTAATTTCTCTAAAAATTATTCTATCATAATCTTTTTCTTCAAGATTTAGTATTTCTTTTAAATGCCAAGCAATTGCTTCTCCTTCACGATCATTATCAGTTGCTAAATAGACTTTATCTGATTTTTTTGTAAGTTTTTTTAATTCTTCTATTACTTTTTTCTTATCTGGTGAAGGCACATATAATGGTAAAAATCCATTTTCTTTATCAATAGATTTATCATCTTTAGGTAAATCTCTAATGTGTCCGTAACAAGATGAAACAGTAAATTCTTTTCCTAAATATTTTTCAATTGTTTTAGCTTTTGCTGGGGACTCGACTATTACTAAATTATTACTCATTTTTTATTTTCATTTTTTTTAAGTTGCCAAAGATGAATAAAAAATTTATATAATTAAAATATCAAATTAATATTTAATTTTAATTGTTGTTTCTTCAATGCGTAGTATTGAAAAATTAATTTAATGAATATTTTAATATCACCAAATTCTTTTAAAGGTACGTTTTCTTCAGTAGAAGCATCTAATATTATAGCAGAAGGTTTAATATTAGCTAATCCTGATTTTAATATAACTAAATTACCAATTGCCGATGGAGGAGACGGAACATTAGATGTTTTTAAGTTTTATAATGAGTCCCAAGTAATAATGGAAAAAGTAAAAAATCCTTTAGGCAATGTTATTAATAGTGAATATCTATTAATAGATAATGGTAATACTGCAGTTATTGAATTTGCTTCTTCATCTGGATTGAAACTTGTTCATAAAAATGAAAAAAATGTTGAGTTATTAAATTCTTTTGGTACTGGAGAATTAATTTTATCTGCAATAAACAAAGGTGTTAAAAAAATAATTCTGACTTTAGGTGGATCAGCAACTATTGATGGTGGCGCAGGTATTTTGAAAGCTTTAGGTGTTAATTTTATTGATAATGATAACAATCAAATTTTAGATGGTAATTATATAATAAATCTTAAAAAGATAGATTTAAAAAACTTTATTTTAAATAAGTTTGATGTTGATTTTGTTTTACTTTCAGATGTTAATATTCCTCTTTTAGGAAAAAATGGTTGTGTAGAAATTTTTGGTAAACAAAAGGGTTTAGAAAGGGAAAAAAATAAAAATTTTGAAAATTATTTATATAATTTTGCACAATTAACGGATATTATTTTTAAGTCAGATGTAAAGAGAATTGTTGGGGGAGGTGCTGCGGGTGGTGCAGCAGCTTTTTTAAAAATATTTTTTAAGTCACAAATTTATTTGGGAACAAATTATATTTTAAATTTTATTAAATATTTTAATTTTTTAAAGAAAGATAGTGTTGTTATAACTGGGGAAGGTTTTTTAGATGAACAGTCAATTTATGGTAAAGCACCTGTATCTTTGAGTAATTATTTAAAAGATAAAAATATTTTTTTAATTGCTGCTTGTGGAAAAGTTGATTTTGATGTTATAGATAAATTATTAAAATATTTTGATTTAATTCTTCCTGCCTGTGAGTCAACAGATATTTCTTTTTGTACTAAAAATTCAAAAAAATTATTAAAAGAATTAAGTACTGAAATTGGAAATATATTAATGCTTAGATCATCTATTTTAAATAGTTAATTGTATAAGATTTGATATTTAAATTGTTTTTAAACTGATGAAAAAATTTATTCTATTTATTTTATTTTTATTTTACTCATTCTTTTTAAATGCACAATATATTAACTATTCTCAGTTTTATTCTTCACCTCATAGTTTAAATCCAGCACTTTCTGGCTCTGGAGAATTTGGTAGGATTGGAGTGATTTATAGAAATCAATGGCCTTTGATTGATAATGGTTATCAATTTTTTACTTCTTGGATAGATTATAATCTTTCTAAATCAAATTTTTCATTTGGAATAAATTTTTCAAATGAAAAAATAGGTGTTAATAGTTTATCTACTTCTCACATATCTCCTTCATTATCTTATGAAATAAATCTGGGTTATGATTGGGTGATAAGATCCGGAATTCAAATATCATATACTAATTCAAATTTTGATAGTCAAAATTTATTATTTTATGATCAGTTTCAACAAAATGGTTCAATTAATCCAACACTTGAAAATTTGTCTGCATTTGAAAAAGTTAATTATTTAAATTTAGCAGTTGGATTGATTGCTTATTCTAATAATGTTTGGTTAGGAGCATCTATATATAATCTACCTAAACCTAATATTTCTTATTCAGATAATATTGAAAATTTAGCTAGATTATATTCATTCCATGGTGGTTATAATTTAAAATTAAATAAAGTCAGTAAACATAATTTATCTCTAGTTCCAGCCTTTAATTTTAGAATTATTTCAAATATTAGTCAGTTGGATTTAGGTTCTTATTTAAATTTAAACCCTATATTATTTGGAATATTTTATAGAGGGATTCCTATTAGTTCAAATAATAGTATAGAGTCAATAATAGGAATATTAGGAGTTAAGAATCGTAATTTTAGTGTTTCTTATACATATGATTATTCTTTATCTGAATTAAAGGGATTAACAGGTGGTGCTCATGAAATTTCGCTTATATATCAATTTAATTTTTTAGGAAAGAAATTACCTCCAAAAAATGTTCGATTGCTTCAATGTCCAATACCTAATTTTTGATTATTTTTAATTTGTTATGCAAGCAACTACTATATTAAATATAATTTTAGTAATAATATCTTTAGATTATTTATTTAATCTTATTTTAGGTTTATTGAATTATAATTCATTTGATAAATCTATTCCAAAAAATTTGAAAGGAATTTATGATGAAAAGGAATATATAAATTCTCAGGAATATAATAAATCTAATTTTAGATTTGACTTATTCACTAGTACTATTAATTTTTTGGCTCTATTTTGTATTTTTAAATTCTGTTTATTAGGAGTATTAGATTCTTTGCTTAGAAATTATTCACCTGAAAATGAAATTAGTCTTTCATTACTTTTTTTTGCATCTATTTTCTTTATTAATGATATAATGTTAATTCCTTTTCAACTTTATAAAATTTTTGTTATTGAAGAAAAATTTGGTTTTAATAAAATGAATTTAAAAACGTTTATTGTTGATAAATTTAAGAGTTACATTTTGGTTCTTATTTTAGGTGGCATATTACTTTCTATTTTATTAATTCTTATAATGCTATATCCTTCTAATTTTTGGATATATTTTTGGATAGTAATATCTCTTTTTACTGTCTTTATTAACATGTTTTATACTAGTTTAATTGTTCCTCTTTTTAATAAATTAATTCCTTTAGAAAGTGGTGATCTGAGTGATAAAATTAATAGTTATGCAAAAAAAGTTAATTTTCCTTTAACTAATATTTTTGTAATAAATGGATCAAAAAGATCCTCTAAAGCAAATGCATATTTTTCTGGTTTGGGTAGAGCTAAAAAAATCGTATTATTTGACACTCTAATTAAAAATCATACTGATGATGAATTAGTTTCTGTTTTAGCACATGAAGTTGGTCATTATAAAAAAAATCATGTGTACTTTAATCTTATTATTTCAATTATCATTTCTGGTATAATGTTATTTATATTATCAAAATTTCTTTTTAATTCTCAGGTTAGTTATGCCCTTGGGGGATCAATTTCATTTAGACATTTTGAGATTTTTGCATTTTCAATAATTTATACTCCAATAAGTACTTTTTTAGGTATTTTAATGAACATTAAAAGTAGAAAGAATGAATTTGAAGCTGATAATTATGCTTGCAAAACATTTAATAAAGAATCATTAATTACTGCTCTTAAAAAATTATCTAAAGATAATTTGATTAATTTGACACCTCATCCTTTTTATGTTTTTATCAATTATTCTCATCCTCCACTTCATACAAGAATTGAAGCAATGAAAAATTCTTAATTATTAAAAATTTTTTCAAGATTGAATCCAACAAGTCTGTTATGATAATAGTATAACATTTTTATATTTTTTATTTTGATAATATTATTTTTTAGTTGTACAGGTTTTATAGGATGATATAAACCTAAATTTTTACAACCAATTTTAATTTGTTCATCTATAGGGTAACTAATTTCATCGGATAATTTAATTTTATTATTAGATGCAAGTTCTCGTATCATTTTAATGGCTTTATTATAAAATTTTTTAAAGTAAATCACTTCAATTTCTATCTCGTTATTAGGTAGTTTTAAGATATTATAAAGTTCAAGTTTTTTATATTTATTAAAAATAATTTCAAAACTTAGAAAAGCTATTAACATACTTGAAAAGATCTGTGTACCAGATTTATGTTCTTGAACAATTTTTTTAGAAAGAGTATTTAAAATTTCTGCTTTTTTTGAATAATCATTATTAAAAATTATTTTATTATTTTTACTAATAGATCCTTTTTTATTTACTGAGTTTCCAAAAATATCCATTGGTTTTCCAAAAGAAACTGATATCCTATTTGATTTAGAAAAAAATTTAATAAGAAAAGTGATAATTTTAACTGAGTTTGAATATCCGAGATTTTCTAAATTAAATTTATTTTGATTATTACTAGATATATATTGATTTATTAATGCTGGTGCTTCGAGAACAAATTGATAATTAAATGTTACGGGTACAATAAAAATTTTTTTATTTTTATTGTCTAATTCTTTTTGTGCATCTAGGGCGCTTCCTAATAATCCAAGTTTTAAATTTTCTTCAATAGACCCCGATCTTGATCTTGTTCCTCCAGGATAGAATAAATTATGACAGTTATTTATTATTGCTTGTTTTGTAAAAGTTTTTAATGTTTCTAAATACAGAAGATGTTTTTTTCTTCGGTCTACTTTATAAGCCCCTAAGCTATTTAAAAAATATGCAAATATATTCATGTTATATAATACAAGACCTGCACCATACATAAATGCTGGTAATCCTAAATGTGAAATAGTCCATCCTATTAAAGCAGAATCTAAGTGAGTAAAATGAGTTGGAACCATTACTATAGTTCCTATTTTAGATAATTTTCTAAGTTTTTTTTTCTCTCCTATAATCTCAATTTTACTATCGAGATCTAAATTTCCAAAAGGATTTCTAAGTCTAGCTGTATTTAATAACCTAGCAAAAAATGTTACAATTAATCTTCTTGTAAAACTATAATGTGTCCTTTTAAAATTTCCTGTTATTTCCTTTGTATATCTATCTATGATTTTAGAAAGCAACTTTTGTTCTAGAATAAAAATATTTTCATCATAACTTATATTTTCTATTTCTTTTTCAATATTATACCAAAAAATTTTATCATCGGCTGGATCTGCTTTCCATTGTACTCTAGATATTCTTAATTTTTCTCTATAAAGAGTGTTTTTGATTTCTTCAATTATAGACTTTTTTTTTAATTTTTTTTTTAATTTTTCTTGTGATATTAACGATACTTCATCCATAAACTTTTGTCTATTCAAAAAAAGTTTCACAATTGGCCAATATTTAGATTTTTTTACAATCTTTTTATATACCTTTTTTTCTTTTTGTTTTTTATTATTCACAATCTAAATGTAAATTATATTCTATAAAATTAATGTATGAATCTTAAACAAATTCAAAAACCTATAATTAATGAAATGGATGATTTTAAGTCTATGCTTAGATCTTCAATTTCAAGTGATAATATTCTTATAGATAAAGTTGTAAATTATATTTTAAAAAGAAAGGGAAAGCAAATTCGTCCTTTATTTGTTTTTTTATCTGCAGGTTTAAGTGGTACTATTTCAAATTCAACATATAGAGCAGCTATTTTAATTGAAATATTACATACAGCTACTTTAATTCATGATGATGTGGTTGATGAATCAAATTATCGAAGAGGATTTTTTTCTGTTAATGCTTTATGGAAAAGCAAATACTCAGTTTTATTAGGTGATTATTTATTATCTAAGGGGTTGGAATTATCTGTAAATAATAATGATTTTAAATTTTTGGGTATATTATCTGAAGCTGTAAAGAATATGAGTGAAGGTGAAATTACTCAGTTAAAAAAATCAAAAACATTGAATATTAATGAAAAAGATTATTTTAAAGTTATTAATCAAAAAACAGCTAGTTTATTTTCATCTTGTTGTGAAATGGGATCTTTATCATCTGGTACTAATAAAACCAATATTTTACTTATGAGAGAATTTGGTAGTTTGGTTGGACAAGCGTTTCAAATTAGAGATGACTTATTTGGTTATTTGAGTCATGACATTGGAAAACCATCTCTAAATGATTTTAAGCAAAGAAAAATGACTTTACCACTTATATATGCTCTTTCTGAATCTAATGCATTTGAAAAAAGAGAAATTTTAAAAAATGTTAAAAATTTTAAGTCTGTAGAAAAAATAATTTCATTTGTGAAAGAAAAAAATGGAATAGCATATAGTGAAAATAAAATGAATGCTATGATAATTAAATCGAAAAAAATTTTAAATTCTTTTCCAGATTCCGTTTATAAAGAGAGTATAAATAATCTTTTAGATTACACAATTAGTAGAGTTAAATAGTAATTTTTTAGTTAGTTATAAACATAAAAATTTTTTTAAATATAAAGTGGGATAAAGTGGGATAAAGTGGTGATAAATGTGAAAATGTTTATTACATTTACATTAAGTGGTTTATATTAATGCTCTGATATGGCTTTTTTTACAAGCGAACATGAGTGTAAATTAGATGCTAAGGGAAGACTGGTGTTACCTTCTAGGCTAAAATCAGTCTTACCTGAAGCTTCTAAAAAAAGTATAATTATCAGAAAAGGGTTTGAACCTAATCTAATAATATACCCTTTACACGAATTTCAAAATATTTATACTAGAATAAATTCATTAAATGAATTTAGTTCTGAACAAAGAAAATTAAAAAGAAATCTTTTTAGTAGTATTTCTCAGGTCGATTTAGATTCAAATGGAAGATTTCTTTTACCTAAAAGTATGATATCTCATACTGGTTTAGCAAAGGATGTTATTTTAGTTGGAATGGGAAATGTTATTGAACTTTGGAGTCCTTATAATTATAATAAATATTTGATTAATGATGCTAATGAATTTTCTAAACTAGCACAAAAATACCTTGATGAATAAATAATTATGAATTATCATGTTCCAGTACTACTTAATGAATCAATAAGTGGATTAAGTATTAAACCTACTGGAACATACATTGATTTGACTTTTGGTGGGGGTGGACACACAAAAAATATTTTAAAGTTATTAGAAAAAAAAGGAAAACTTTTTTCTTTTGATACTGATACTGATTCATTTAAAATAAATTCTATAAATGGAAATAATAATTTTGAATTTATTAATAGTAATTTCAAATATTTTGACCTTCATCTTAAGCAGAGAGGTATTAAAAAGGTTGATGGAATTTTTGCAGATTTAGGAGTTTCATCTCATCAGATAGATGTTTTATCTAGAGGGTTTTCTTATAAGGGTAAGGCAGAATTAGACATGAGAATGAATTCAAATAATAAGAAAAATGCACAAACTATATTAAATGATTATGATGAAAGTGATTTAGATAAAATATTTTTTAATTATGGAGATTTCAAAAACTCTAGATTGATAGCTAAAAATATAGTGGAATATAGAAAAAAAAAGAAAATAAAGTATAATTCAGATTTAATTGAAATATTAAATAATTTATTTGATAAAAATGTAAACTTTAAATTTCTTTCAAGGTTATTTCAGTCAATAAGAATTGAAGTAAATGATGAAATCAATGCTTTAAAAGAAATGCTTTTAAAAAGTAAAGACTTTTTAAAAATTAAAGGAAGACTTGTAATTATTAGCTATCATTCTATAGAAGATAGAATTGTAAAAAATTTTATAAATAAATCAAATTTTGATTCTACTTTTAAAACAGATTTTTATGGAAATAAACAGATTTTTTTTAAAAGCATTAATAAAAAACCTTTGGTACCTTCAGAAGAGGAAATAAAAATAAATCCTAGATCTAGAAGCGCAAAATTAAGAATAGGAGAATTGATATGAATAAACTACAGAAAATATTAAAATTTTTTTTTGATAAGATCAATATTAGTCTACCTAGTTCATTGATTAAGATAGATTATTATAAGGTTTTTTATGTATTGTTCTTTTTAATAATATATATAAGCAATCAGCATTCTGTTGAAAAAAAAGTTAGAGAAATAAATAAATTGGAGAAAGAGGTTGAAGAATTAAGTACGAACTATGTTACTTTAAAAAATAATTATATGTTTTCTAGAAAAGAGACTGAAGTATTAAAGAGAGTAGAAAAATTAAATCTTAATATTTCAAAAAAACCACCAGAAAAAATTTCTATAGAGGATGAATATTAAAAAGGAAATTTTATTTCGGGTTAGAATTGCTTTTATAATTATTGCAATAGTAAGTATTGCAATAATATATAGTATTATTGATCTTCAGTTTAATCAGGGAGAGTATTGGGAATCTAAATCAAAAGATATTAATTTATCGTATTTAAAAATAAAAGCAAGCAGAGGAAATATTTTATCTGATGATGGAAGTATTCTTGCTACTTCTTTACCTTTTTATAAGGTTGCTTTTGATCCATCAATTCCAAGTGAAGAATTATTTATTAATAAAGTTGATTCTTTAAGTTATTTATTATCAACATTTTTTAAGGATAAAAGTAAAAATTTATATAAAAATATTCTTGAAAATTCTAGAAAAAATGGCAACAGATACCTTTTGATAAATAGAAGAAAAGTTGATTATCAAGAAAAAAAAATTATTTCCCAATGGCCAATATTTAGAGATGGAAGATTAAAAGGTGGAATCATTTTTGAAAAGATAGATGAAAGATATAGACCTTTTTCAAAGTTAGGGTATAGAACTATTGGTTCTGTTGATGAAAATAATAGAGGAACAGTTGGTATAGAATATAGTTTTAATTCTTATTTAACTGGTGAAGATGGAGAAGCATTACATCAAAAAATTGCAGGAAATTATTGGAAACCAATATATGATGGAACTGAAAAATCTCCTAAAAATGGATATGATATTTTTACTACTATTAATGTGAATCTGCAAGATATTACAGAACATGTATTATTAAAGGGTTTAATAAGAAATGATGCTGATTATGGTTGTGTTATACTTATGGATGTTGAAACAGGTGATATTAAGTCAATTTCTAATTTAAGTAAAAATGAAAATGGAAATTATGTAGAAGTATACAATTATGCAATTCAAGGGATGCATGAGCCTGGTTCTACATTTAAGTTAGCAAGTCTACTCGCATATTTAGAGGATTCTAATTCTTCGATCTTTGATTCTATAGATACTGGAGAAGGAGAAATGAAATTTTATTCAGAAATTATGAAGGATCATAAACCTGGAGGTTATGGAAAAATAACAATTAAGGAAGTCTTTGAGAATAGTTCAAATATTGGAATTGCTAAGATGATTGATAATCAATTTAAAGATGAGCCTGAAAATTATTTAGAGTATTTAAATAATTTCGGCTTTAATAAAAATTTTGATTTTCAAATTTTTGGTTCGGCTATCCCTTCAATAAAAAGCGTTAATGATTCAGCGTGGAGTAATCTTTCTTTACCTTGGATTGCTCATGGGTATGAGATTATGTTAACTCCTTTACATACTTTGTCGTTTTATAATGCTGTTGCAAATGATGGAATTTATGTTAATCCTAGAATAGTTAAAGAGATTAGACGTGCTAATCAGGTAATTAAAAAAATAGATAATCTTGAAACATTTAAAATTTCAAGTTCTAATTCTATTAAAATAGCAACTAAATTATTAGAAGGTGTTGTTCAAAACGGAACTGCTAATAATATTAATAATAGTTATTATAAAATAGCAGGAAAAACTGGAACTACTAAAAAAGTTTTAAATGGAAAATATGTAAATAAATATTACACATCTTTTGTTGGTTTTTTTCCATCAGAAAATCCAAAATATAGTTGCATAGTTGTAATTGATAATCCAAAAAAATATAGAATATATGGTAGTGATGTTGCAGCTCCTGTTTTTAGGGAGATTGCAGATAAAATCTTTTTATCTGATAAAAATTATTTTAAAGAAATAAAGTCAGATGAATTATCAATTTCATTTCCAATGATTAGATCTGGATATAGAGAAGATTTAATTAATATATCTAATAATTTGGGCCTTTCAAATCATAGTGAATCTGAAAATGATTGGGTAAAAACAAAAGTTATTGATAATTCAATTTTTTGGGAAGGTATAAATTTAAATTCGAACTTAATTCCAAATGTGATAGGGATGACTTTAAAAGATGCAATTTATCTACTTGAATCAAGAGGGCTTGAAGTTAGTTTTTCAGGAAGGGGAAGAGTTAAAAAACAAACCATACCTCCTGGAAAATTATTAAAAAATTATAAAAAAATTAAAATCAATTTGGGATAATGAATTTAAAATCAATTTTAAAAAACATAAAGATTGAATTATCTCAAGGAAATTTAGATAGAACAATTTCTGGTATTTCAGAAAACTCACTTGAGATTAAAAAGAATAATCTTTTTTTTGCTGTTAAAGGAAATATTCTTGATGGTCACAAATTTATAGACGATGCAATATCTAAAGGATGTACTGTTGTAGTTTGTACGGATTTCCCTGTTGAATTAAATGATGAAATAACATACATTAAAGTTAAGAACATAAGAAAGTCGATATCAATCATATCACTAAATTTTTATAATAATCCATCAGATAAAATCAAAGTTATAACTGTAACTGGAACTAATGGTAAAACATCAGTTGTTTATTTTTTATATCAATTTTTTCGTAATATGAATTTAAAAGTTGGAATGTTATCAACTATAGAAAATAGAATAAATGATAAAATTTTAGATACAAACTTAACAACTCCAAGTGCAATCACTATTAATTCATTATTAAATAATATGATATTAAATAGTTGCGAATATTGTATCATGGAAGTAAGTTCTCATGCAATTGATCAAGATAGAATTTATGGATTAATGATTGATATTGCCATTTTAACTAATATCACTCATGATCATTTAGATTATCATAAATCATTTTTAAATTATCTTAATGTTAAAAAAAAATTGTTTGATGGTTTAAATAAAAAGGCATTTGCAGTTATAAATTCAGATGATAATAATTCTAATTATTTAGTTCAAAATTGTAATGCAAAAATATTTAGATATGGATTGAAGTTTATTTCTGATTTTAAAGGAAAAATAATTCAAAATGATATTTTAGGATTATCATTAGAATTAGATTCTAAATTAATTGATTTTAATATAATAGGTGAGTTTAATGCATATAATATTTTAGCTGTTTATTCCGTTTTGAAAATATTAAATTTTGAAAGTGAATCTATGTTTAAAACATTATCCAAAATAAACCCACCAGATGGAAGATTTGAAATCATTAAAGGAAATAAAAATATAATTGGAATTGTTGATTATGCTCATACTCCAGATGCATTATTGAATGTATTAAAAACAATAAAAAAAATTAAGAAAAATAGGAAAGTTATTACGGTAGTTGGTGCTGGGGGTGAAAGAGATAAAACCAAAAGACCTATTATGGGTAAGATAGCATCTGAATTAAGTGATTTTGTAATTATAACATCAGATAATCCTAGATTTGAAAATGAAATGGATATAATTAGTGATATTGAAATGGGTATTATAAATGATAGGTACAAAATTTTAATTAATAGGGAAGACGCTATCCAATATGCTTGTGAATATTGTAAAAATGATGAAATAATATTACTTGCTGGGAAAGGTCATGAAAAATACCAAATTATAAATGATATATATCATGATTTTAATGATTTGAAAGTATTAAAAAATAAATTAATTAAAATATAGAATAATGTTATATGACTTTTTTCAATATATGGACCAGAATTTTAATTTAATAGGTGCTGGAGTATTTCAATACATATCTTTTAGAGCTGGTATGGCCGCAATATTTTCACTTATAATAAGTATTTTATTTGGTAAAAAAATTATTAATATTCTTAAACAATTTCAACTTTCAGAAAACGTAAGGGATTTAGACCTTAAAGGTCAAAATGAAAAAAAAGGAACTCCAACTATGGGTGGTGTTATAATTATTATTTCAATTTTAATACCAACTTTATTATTTGCTCGACTGGATAATATATACATTCTTTTGATGATTTTTGTAACTGCTTTTATGGGTATTATTGGTGGTATTGATGACTATTTAAAAATTTCAAAAAAAAATAAAGAAGGTTTAAAAGGGAAATTCAAGATAGTTGGCCAAATTATTGTAGGATTAGTAGTGACATATGTGATTGTTGAAAATGATTCAGTTGTTGTTAGAGAATTTTTAGAACCAATTAATCAAGAAACAATATCTAGAGGAATTCAACATAATGATACAAAAGATTTGATTACTACGATTCCTTTTTTGAAAGATAATGAATTTAGGTATGAGTGGTTGCTACCTTCTTTTTTAAAGAACTATTCCTGGATTATATATGCTTTGGTAATAATTTTTATTATTGTTTCTGTATCGAATGGAGCAAATATTACGGATGGTTTAGATGGTCTTACTGCTGGATTATCAGCGATTATAGGAATTACTTTATCAATATTTTGTTATTTATCAGGAAATATAATTTTTGCAGATTATTTAAATATTCTTTACATTCCTAATTCAGGAGAATTAGTGATTTATTCCTTTGCTTTTGTTGGTGCTTCTATAGGATTTATATGGTATAATTCCTATCCCGCTCAAGTATTCATGGGAGATACTGGAAGTTTATCAATAGGTGCAATTATTGCAGTTCTTGCTATAATTATAAAAAAAGAGTTACTTCTCCCCATTTTATGTGGTGTTTTCTTAATTGAAAATTTGTCTGTTGTTATTCAAGTATTTTATTTTAAAATGACAAAAAATAAATCTGGTGAAGGAAAGAGAATTTTTCTTATGGCTCCACTTCATCATCATTATCAAAAAAAAGGAATTCATGAGACTAAAATAGTCGCAAGGTTTTGGATGATTGGAATACTACTAGCAATTTTAACATTGGCAACTTTAAAACTTAGATAACATATGTTTACTTGGATTAGGTATAATATCAAAGGAGATAGATGGATATGGTTAATTGCAATTGTTTTATCAATTATTGGATTGTTATCAGTTTATAGTGCAACAAGTTTACTTGCGTTTCAGAATAAAGGAGGAAATACTGAATTTTATTTATTAAAGCATTTCATGCTTATATCTTTCAGTTTTATTGCAATGTGGTTTGCTCATAAAATTGACTATAAGTATTATTCTAAAATTTCATTAATGGGTTTATACATCTCATTACCTCTTTTGTTCTTTACATATAAATTTGGTGTGAATATTAATGAGGCTTCAAGATGGATTAGTATACCTATTATAAATATGGCTTTTCAGCCATCAGATTTAGCTAAGCTTTCTTTGATTATTTATTTATCAAGTTTTTTAGCTAAGAAACAACATGATTTAGAAAATATAAAAACTTTATTTATGCCGTTCATTTGGATAGGATTGATTTGTTTATTTATTGCACTTACAAATTTATCTACAGCTCTTATATTAGGAGCAACTTCAATATTGCTTATGTTTATTTCAAGAGTAAAAATTAAACATCTATCACTGTTGATTTTATTTATTTTATTCAGTGGAGGAATAGCCCTTTTAACAGGTCAAAGAGGATATACTGCAGTAAGTAGAGTTGAAAACTTTATAAATAAAAAAAACATTTCATATCAGCTTGAGCACTCATATATAGCTGTTTCAACTGGTGGATTTTTTGGGAAAGGACCCGGTAATAGTAATCAAAAAAATTTTTTACCACAGTCTTCTTCAGATTTTATTTATGCAATAATTATAGAAGAGTATGGGTTTATTGTTGGGGTATCAATTCTTATTCTGTATTTAATTTTACTTTACAGAGGATTAAGAATATTTTTAAAATCTGAAAGACCTTTTGGAGGTTTATTAAGTGCAGGATTAAGTTTTTATATTGTTATACAGGCAATTACAAATATGTCTGTTGTTGTTGGATTACTTCCAGTTACCGGTATCACTTTACCTTTAATAAGTATGGGAGGAACATCTCAATTATTTACAGGTATCACTTTAGGGATTATTTTAAGTATAAGTAGACATAATTCTATGGAAGAAGAAAATAATTATTCATATGGGTATTAATAAAAAAATAAAAGTCATTTTATGTGGAGGAGGAACGGGTGGTCATATTTTTCCAATGTTATCTATAGCTGATGAAATAAAAAAACAAAATAATAAATCTGAAATTTTGTTTGTAGGTTCAAAAGATAGAATGGAGATGAAAATAGTTCCTAAATATAATTACCCTATTAAGGGTCTTTGGATTTCGGGAATTAAAAGATCATCGTTTTTATTGAATGTGATTTTTATAGGTATTCCATTTATATTAAAAAACATATCTCTTCCTTTTAAAATTCTTCACTCGTTAATTAAATCTTTATTTATTTTAATTCAATATGGACCTGATATAGTTATTGGGTTTGGAGGATATTCATCTGGACCATTTTTATTAGTAGCATCTTTATTAGGTTATAAAACTGCTATACAAGAACAAAATTCATTTCCTGGATACACAAATAGAATATTGAGTAAGAAAGTAAATGTAATTTTTGTAGCATTTGAAAATTTAGAGAAATATTTTAAAAACAATCAAGTTTTTAACTTAGGTAATCCAATTAGAAATTCAATTCAATTAAATAATAAATCAGGCTATAATCATTTTGGTTTAGAAAGAAATAAGAAAACTATTTTAGTTGTTGGAGGAAGTTTAGGAGCTAAAAGTATAAATGAAAGTATTTTAACAAATTTATTTTTAATTAGAGAATCATCATTTCAATTAATTTGGCAAACTGGTTCAACTTATTATAATGTTATACAATCAAAAAAATTAGAATCCAATACTATTAAAATTTTACCTTTTATTGATAGAATGGATTTAGCTTATTCTGTAGCAGATGTTATTATTTCTAGAGCTGGTGCTATTGCTATTTCTGAATTGTGTGTAGTGGGAAAACCTCTTATTTTAGTACCTTCTCCAAATGTTGTTGATGATCATCAAACAAAAAATGCTCAAGATGTATTAACAAAAAATGCATGCTTGGTTGTAAATGATTATAAAGCAAAAGATATTTTGTTGAAAGAAGTAATAAATTTATTAAATGATAATAATAAACTTATGCTAATATCATCCAATTTAAAGGAATTAGCTAAACCAAATGCATCTAAGAATATTGTGAATGAATTATATAACTTATTATGATTAAAATTTTAAAAAATTTTATTTATATACTTACAACTCTTTTTATAGTTGTTATAGTTATTTTTCTTTTTAAGAATACTTCAAGTCCTATAAAAGAAATCGTTGTTAATTCAGAAAATAAATTTTTAGATAGATATCAAATTGAAAGTTTAATAACTGAAAAAATGGATAAGGATTCAATAATTAAAAATGTAAATATTATTGAAAAAAATATACTAGCAAATCCTTTTGTTAAGGAAATAAAACTTTATCAAGATTTAAGTAATAAATTAATTGTTGATTTGGTTCAATATCAACCTATAGCAAGATTAGTTTCTGAAAATAAGAAAGATTTCTATATTGATTTACATGGAAATATTTTTCCTACATCAACTAAATTTTCAGAAAGGGTTTTATTAATTCATACAGCTGATAATATAAATTTTGATCTTATAAATATAAATAGTACTGATTATGGTAAAAAGATATTTACTATGATAAATTATATTATTAATGATACTTTTTTAAGTAAAATAATTTCTGAAATAGATATAAATTATAATAAAAATATTATTATTTATCCTCAAGTATCAAAACAAAAAATTATTTTTGGATATCCTGAACAAATAGATGTTAAGTTTGATAAATTGATGTTATTTTATAAAAAAATTTTACCCGCAAAAGGTTGGAATACTTATAAAACTGTTAATTTAAAATTTAAAAATCAGATAATTTGTGATAAAAAGTCATAGTAATGAATATGAAACTAAATAAAAATAAATATTTTGTTGGCTTAGACATTGGTACCTCTAAAATTTGTGCTTTAATTGCTGAAAATATTAATAATGAAAAATTAAAAATTATTGGATTTGGTGAAACAGAATCGGAAGGTGTAGCTGAAGGGATGATACAAAATTTAATTAAGGCTACTACAAAAATTAAAGAAGCAATTTCTATTGCTTCTGAATCAGCTTCTCTTCCTATCGAATATATTAATGTTGGTATTGCTGGTAAACATATTAAGAGTTTTAGCACTCACCACTCAATTAATATACAGAGTAATAAAAATGAGCCAGTTGAAATTTTAAGAAATCATGTTAATGAATTACAAAAAAGATCTAAAATGGCAGTTATTCCTACTAATCATAAAATAATTCATAGTATGCATCAAAAATTTACAATTGATGAAGATCATGAATCGGTAGAACCTGTTGGTGAAGTTGGAAAAAAATTAGAAGCAGATTTCCATATTATTAGTGCAAATAAAGTTGACATTGGAATAATGGAAAAATGTATTTTAAGAGCTAATGTAAAATGCAAGAATTTAATTTTGGAACCTATAGCATCAAGTTTAGCACTATTAAATGATATGGATAAAGAAGATGGAATTTGTCTGGTAGATATTGGAGGTGGAACTACCGATATTTCTATATTTCATGATAGCATTATTAGACATACTGCAGTTATTCCACTTGGTGGTGACATTGTTACACAAGATATTAAAGAAGGTTTGGGATTACCAAGACATCATGCTGAAGCTTTAAAAATAAAATTTGGTAAAGCTTTGTATGTTAATAGACCACTAAAAGAATATGTAAAAATAAAAGGACAGGGACAAAGAGAAGATAAAAAAATATTATTAGATAATTTATATAAAATTATTGAGGCAAGGATGGAAGAAATATTTGAAAAAGTACACCAAGAAATTTTAAATAGTGGAATGAGTGAAAAATTATCAGCTGGTATTGTAATAACTGGAGGAGGATCACAATTGATGAATTTAAAGCAACAAGTTAAATATATTACAGGCTTAGATGTGAGGAAAGGTTATCCGAGTTCTTTTTTAGCAAAATCTGATCTGGTAAATTTAGAATATCCTAAATACTCAACTGCTGTTGGATTATTATTATGGGATTTTGCAAATAATTTAAATCCTATTAAGGAAAAAGATAACTATAAGTCTCTTAATTTACCTAAAGCTAGTCAATTTGGAAAAATGGTTACTGAAAAAATAAAGGGGTTATTAAAAGATGATGATTTGACAGAATTTAAAAATGATAATATTTAATTATATCGTCAGTTTTATTATATAGAAGAAATTGTTTGGAATTGTATGTTTATATT
>JAPYTU010000096.1 GCA_029940715.1 Cytophagales bacterium | reverse complement strand
TATTTGAATATGTTTTGATTTGTAATTTTGACTAATTAATTTTGGTGCCCTAATTTTATTCTTAATTAAGATTTTATTAATAGCATCATAAATTAATAAATTTTTCCTAATATCTTTTTTACTAACTACAATAATATTATTTTTATTTCTGTAAAATTTTCTAAAAGAAGCATCACCAGATAAAGATTTAAGTTTACTTAAATTCATTAATTATTGTTTTTCTATATTCAGAAAATATTTCTAATTTTCTTTCTTTGAAATCATTTTCATAACTAAAATATAATTCAATTATATTTTTTGGTTTATTGAAAATTATTTCTGGCCATTCAACAAGGGTTACTGCTTCTGAATTATTTTCAAATAATCCAATATTATATATTTCTTTTGGATCTTTTAATTTAAATAAATCATAATGATTTATAATCATTTCATCTATTTTATACTCATTAACAATATTAAATGTTGGACTAGGAATTTCTATCAAATTTAGTTTGTTTTTATTTTGTAAGTTGTTGATCAAATACTTAATAAACGTCGTTTTTCCAACGCCTATTTCTCCATAGAAAAAAATAATATCTCCTTTTTTAATACAATTTGAAAATTTTTTAGAAATAAATTCTGTATTTTTTTCTAAACTAATATCAATCTTGCTACTTTTAGTAGCGGTATGCATCTGGTTTGAATGGTCCCTGTTGTTTCACACTAATATAATCTGCTTGTTCTTTAGATAATTTAGTAAGTTTTGCTCCTACTTTATCTAGGTGTAACATTGCTACTTTTTCATCAAGGTGCTTAGGTAAAACATATACTTTTTTCTCATACTTATCTGAATTATTCCACAGTTCTAACTGGGCTGTTACTTGATTTGTGAATGAAGCACTCATAACAAAACTAGGATGCCCAGTGGCACAACCTAAATTTACTAATCTTCCTTCAGCTAACAAAATAATTCTTTTTTTATCAGGAAATGTTATTTCATGTACTTGGGGTTTTATTTCATCCCATTTATAATTTTTTAATGCTTCAACTTGAATTTCATTATCAAAATGTCCAATATTACACAATATAGCTCTATCTTTCATGTCTCGCATGTGATCAGCAGTAACTATATCTTTATTGCCTGTTGCAGTTACAACTATGTCTGCTTCTTTAATCATATCATCCATTAAAACAACTTCATAACCTTCCATAGCGGCTTGAAGAGCGCAAATAGGATCTGTTTCTGTAACCATTACTCTTGCTCCATTTTGTCTCAATGAAGCCGCGCTTCCTTTTCCAACGTCTCCAAAACCTGCAACTATTGCAACCTTGCCGGACATCATTACGTCTGTTGCTCTTTTAATCCCATCCACTAAGCTTTCACGACAACCATATAAATTATCAAATTTTGATTTTGTTACTGAGTCATTAACATTTATTGCTGGTACTAATAATTTTCCTTCAGATTCCATTTTTTTAAGAGCCAATACTCCAGTTGTTGTTTCTTCGGACAAACCTTTAACTGATTTTAGCAGGTCCTTATACTCCTTGTGCATTAAAGCTGTTAAATCGCCACCATCATCAAGAATCATATTAGGCTTCCAATCTTTTTTTCCTTCTATAGTTTGTTTAACACACCACCAATATTCTTCTTCAGTCTCACCTTTCCAAGCAAAAACTGGAATTCCTGCTTTTGCTATAGCTGCGGCTGCATGGTCTTGAGTAGAAAATATATTGCACGAAGACCATCTTACTTCAGCTCCTAGCTCAACTAAAGTTTCTATTAAAACTGCAGTTTGAATTGTCATATGTAAACATCCAAGTATTTTTGCTCCTTTAAGTGGATTTTTGCCTTTATATTCTTTTCTCAACGCCATTAATCCTGGCATTTCGGTTTCTGCCAAAGAAATTTCTTTTCTACCAAAATCTGCAAGGTTTATATCTTTTACTTTGAAATCTGTCATGGAGAAGGCTTTTTAACAACTTTATAAAATTTTTTCAACTAATAATCTTTAAACTTTAGGAAAAATTATTTCGATTATTGCACCTTTTTGACCAATATTATTTGAAGCAGAAATTTTGCCACTGTGCAACTCAACCAGATTTTTAACAATATTTAATCCTAATCCAGAATGTTCACCAAATTTATTAGGTCTATTGCTATAAAATCTTTTAAAAATTTTGTTTGTATCGTTTTCTTTGAAGCCTTCTCCTTCATCAACAACGCTTAAAATGATATTTTTTTCTTTTTTATCATTTGAAAGAACAACTTTAATTGTTTGATTTTCTTTACTAAATGAAATTGAATTATCTAGTAAATTTGCAATTATTTGTTCAATTCTATTTTCTATTCCAAAAATATTATAATTGTTTGACTCATTTGAATTTAATTGAATTTTAATTCCACTTTTTGAATTATGAATATTATTAAAATCATCTACTACAGATATTGCTATTAGTTTTAAATCAATTTTCTTCATCTGTTCATTCGTTATTGCAGCCTCATCTTTGAGCATTTGAGAATAATCGGTAATCAATCTTTCAATTCTTTCTACATCATGTAATAGTATATTCACCAGTTTCTCCCTTTGAGCTTTATCTGTAGTTTCAGAAATTATTTCAGATGCACTTTTTAAAGAAGCAAGTGGATTTCTGATTTCATGAACTAGATCTGTTGAAAAGTTCTCTGCAGCATTAATTCTATTATTTAACTCATTTGTCATTTCATCTAAAGAATTAGAAAGAATTCCTATTTCATCACTTCTATTTTTTACAGCTTGAATATTTGTTTTTTGTTTATTCTTTTCTTTTATTGATTTTGTAAAATTTACTAGAGTTTTAATTGGTTTTAAAAAATATCTATTTAAGACTAATGAAAAAATTAAAATCACAATTGCAACTACTAATGCCGTTCTAAAAACAAATACTTTTCTCTCATTAATAGCATTTCTAATATCGTTTGCTTTTTCACTAATTGCCAAGTAGCCAATATTATTTTCACCATCATTAACATTTTTAATTGTAATTAATAAAAATTGATCATAATTTTCTTGAGTAAAAGTATATGGTTTTCCAAAGTCAGAAGATTTGGAATAATCTATTATTATTTCAGATAAAGACTTTGATTTATTTTTTTTTTCTTGAATATTTTTTTTTTTTTCTGAAATTTTATCTTTATCTTGAATGTTCATTTCAACAATATCTAGTTTTTGACTAAATGATCTAGGATCTAAATCTAGAGTGTCAGTATCACCTATCAATTCAAATTTACTATCAAAGATCATAACGCGATCTAAATTCTGAAAAAGAAACCTTGTTGAAAATAGAAATTTTCTTATGTCATTTTTATTGAATTGAATTTTTAATCTTCTTATATGATCAATTGTATTATTTATAATATTTATATGGTTTGATGTTTTTTTATTAATTAAATTTGGTTGAATTCCTTGTAAATAAATTGCTGTTAAACTTCCAAAGATTATAAAAACTAAAAGATTTATAAATAAGAATTTTTTAAGTATGGAAATATTTTTTATAAAACTACTTAACATTAACTTACATTCCAACGATAGCCACTTCCATACCTAGTTTCTATAGCGGAAAAATTATTATCTACTTTTTTAAATTTTTTTCTGATTCTTTTTACATGGCTATCTATTGTTCTATCTTCAATATCGGTATCTTCTCTATAGGCAATGTCCATTAATTGTGATCTTTCTTTAATTATACCTGGTCTTTTTGCAAGTTCCTGAACAATTAAAAATTCTGTTGTTGTAAGTTTGTCAGGCAATTGTTTTCCGTCCCACTCGCATTCAAGTTGAGAAGGATCCAATCTTAGTTTGCCGTGATTGATAACATTTTTTGCTTCTTCGATATTGCTTGGATTCTTTTTTCTTAGCTGTATTCTTATTCTTTCAATGAGCACTTTTATTGAAAATCCTCCAGATTTTTTTACAAAATCATCTGCACCTAATTTTAATCCTAGCAACTCATCTATTTCGTCGTCTTTTGATGTTAAAAAAATTACAGGCAAAGAAGTTTTTTTTCTTAATTTTTTTAGTAATTCTTCACCATCCATCTTGGGCATTTTTATATCTATAACAGCTAAATCAGGAGGTGTTCTTGCAAGACCTATTAGAGCACTCTCACCATCTAAATAAGTTTGGATTTTAAACCCTTCTTTTTCTAAAGCAATGCTGAGACTGGTCAGGATATTTCTATCATCATCAATTAATGCAATTGTTTCTTTCATAAATTAACTAAAAATACTAAATTGTTCTTATTTGGGCAATACTTCAAGATTAATGAAGATCTCCCCAATTATTACCAACATTAACATCTACAAGCAACGGTATTGAAAAAGAGTGTAAATCGCTATTTTTCACACTAGACATTTCTTCCTGAATAATCTGAGAGTATTTTATTATGTCATCTTTGTGAACTTCAAATATTAATTCATCATGAATTTGCAATAATATTTTACAGCTTGATTCTTTAATTTCTTCCAATTTTTTACTAACCCTTATCATTGCCATTCTCATTATTTCAGAAGCTGATCCTTGTATAGGAGCATTAATCGCTGCTCTTTCCTGAAAATTTCTTATATTAAAATTCTTATCATTAATTCCTGTTATATGAGTTCTTCTTCCAAAAATATTACTTACATATCCGCTCTTTCTACAAAATTTAATTGTGGATTCCATGTAGTCTTTTATTTCTGGAAATTTTAAAAAATATGAATTTAAAAATTCCTCAGCCTCAAAATTGGAAACACCAATTTGTTTTGCTAATCCGTACTGCGAAATACCATAAATTATTCCAAAATTTAT
>JAPYTU010000095.1:3406-4866 GCA_029940715.1 Cytophagales bacterium | reverse complement strand
CCTATTTTTTCAATAATTATATTATGATTGGTATAAATACAAATGTCTGCTGCAATTGTAAGACTTTTTTTTACAATTTCTTCAGCAGATAATTTAGGATTATTTTCTTTAAGTGCAACTGCAGCAGCTTGGGCGTACATGCTACCTGATCCAATAGTTGCTATTCCATTATCAGGTTCGAGAACATCTCCAGTTCCTGAAACAATAAGTATTTGAGATTTATTTGCAACAATCATCATTGCTTCAAGTCTTCTTAAATATCTATCCATTCTCCAGTCTTTTGCAAGTTCAATTGCAGATCTTTTCATGTTTCCACCATATTTACTTAATTTTTCCTCGAATCGATCTATTAAAGTAAATGCATCTGCTGTTGAACCAGCAAATCCTGCAAGTATTTTACCTTCTTGTAATATTCTAATTTTTTTGACGTTACTTTTTACAATTGTATTTCCCATTGTTGCTTGACCATCGGCTCCAATTGCTATTTTATTCTTATTTAAAACGGCACATACCGTAGTAGATTTGATATTTTTCATATTAGACTAAAATTTTTATAGGGTCTTCAATTAATTCTTTAAGTGTTTGAAGAAATGCTGATCCCATTGCACCATCAACAATTCTATGATCACAAGATAAAGTAACTTTCATTAAATTTCCAGGCATAATTTCACCATTTTTTATTATTGGTTTATTTTTTATTCCTCCAACAGCTAAAATGCAAGAATCATTAGGATTAATTATAGCTGTAAATTCATCAATTCCAAACATTCCAAGATTTGATATAGTGAATGTATTTCCTTCCCAATCACTTGGTTGTAGATTTTTGTTTTTCGCTCTATTTGCTAAATTTTTTACTTCAAGTGAAATATGAGATAGGGATTTATTATCTGCAAATTTAATTATTGGAACAAGTAATCCATCTTTAACTGCAATTGCAACTCCAATATGAATATGATGATTTGTCCTTATTTTATCTTCTAAATAACTTGAATTAATCATTGGGTGTTTTCTTAATGCTGCAGCTGTTGCTTTAATAATTATGTCATTAAAAGATATTTTAACTTCTGAAGTTTCATTTATTTTTTTTCTTCCTTCAATACAGTTATCCATATTTATTTCTATTGTTACATAGAAATGAGGAGAAGAAAATTTACTTTCTGATAATCTTTTAGAAATGCTTTTTCTCATTTGTGAAATAGGAATTTCATCAAAAGATTCTTCACCTATGGTTTTAGGTAATATTATATTAGTAGAATTTTGAGAACTTATAATTTCTGTATTTTCTTCTATATCTTTTTTAATAATTCTACCACCATCACCAGAACCTTTAATATTTGTAAGATTTATTCCTTTTTCTTCAGCAATTTTTTTTGCTAAAGGTGAAGCTTTAAGTCTTTTATCTTTAGATATATCATCTATATCAGGAATTGTTATTGTTTCTTCTTCTTTTGTTTCTTCTT
>JAPYTU010000095.1:2229-3306 GCA_029940715.1 Cytophagales bacterium | reverse complement strand
TTGTTTCTTCTTCTTTTGTTTCTTCTTCTTTTGTTTCTTCTTTTTTTAGAATTTCTTTTATATTTTCACCTTTTTCACCAATTATAGCAATTACATCATTTACTGGTACAGATTCTCCATTTTTTACTCCTATGTGGAGCAAAATACCATCATCATAAGATTCAAGTTCCATTGTTGCTTTATCTGTTTCTACTTCTGCAAGAATATCGCCTGAATTAACTTTATCACCTACTTTTTTGAGCCAACGTGAAATGATACCTTCTTCCATTGTATCACTCATTTTAGGCATTCTGATTATTTCTGCCATATTTACTATTTCCCCAAATTTAATTCCAAATTTTTATTTAAAGGATTTAACTAAAGAAAATTATTAATTTTAATCTATGATTGATAAATATACTCTTATAAATTCTTCTTTTATTTCAAGTTCTTTTGAAATAGATATTGATAATATTAAGCCTAATTATAATGCAAATCCTACTCAAAAATTACCAATTATAACGTTTGGTGAAAATAAAAAAGTATCATACGTTTACTGGGGATCCACAAAAGAAATAACAAAAAATAATCCTCCAGCTGTAAGACTTATTAATGTAGAGGTATCAAAATTAAAAAAAAGCAATATGCTTTTAAATACTTTTAAATTTGATAGGTGTCTTATCCCGTGTGATGGTTTTTATTTTTGGAAGAAAATAAATAAGTCAGAAAAAATACCTTATTACTTTAAATACATAAAAAATAAATTGATATACTGTGCAGGAATCAGAGAAAAATATGAGGATTTTTCAGGTAATAATTTTTATTATTTTTCATTTTTGACTTCAAATTCTTCTAGTGATTGGAAACCTTTTACATCAAAATTACCATTGGAATTTGATATGAGATATTTTGATATTTGGTTTGATAAAAAAAGTTCAATAAATAAAATTTTACCTTTTTTGTCTGCTCTTAAGATTCAAGATTATAAGAATTATATTGTTTCTCCTTATTTTCAAAATATGAAACTTAATAATGATTCTTTGATACAACCTAGAAAAAGTATTAATCAATATGGAAACTATTCTCTTTTTGATTAAA
>JAPYTU010000095.1:0-2129 GCA_029940715.1 Cytophagales bacterium | reverse complement strand
TCCGTATATGAATGGAAATTTTGTTTTTAAAAATGCTGTAGTTCGTTTTGAGCAAGTAATTATGGAGGCGTTGAACTATAATAAATTAAAAAAGGAAGATATATCGTTACTTATTCCTCATCAGGCAAATTTAAGAATTAGTCAATTTATTCAAAAACGTCTTGGATTATCAAATGATAAGGTATTTAATAATATAATGAAATATGGAAATACAACTGCAGCTTCTATACCAATTGCATTAAAAGAGGTAATATTAGATGATAAATTGAAAAATGGAGATATACTTTGTTTGGCTGCTTTTGGAAGTGGTTTTACATGGGCATCTGCACTTATAAAATGGTAAATATTTTAGAGAATATGATTAAAATTTCGCAAAGAATATTTTTTATATTTATTTTTTTGTTTTCTTCAATTGCTTATTCTCAGACATTATTCATTCCTATTAGTGATCCTTATATTATTAGTATTTATAAAACTGGAGAAAAAAGTCAGGATGGAACATATATATCTAAGGATTCTCTTGGAAATATTAGAATAAAAGGAAAATTTAATGGTATTAAAGCTATTGGTAAATGGTATGTATTTTTTGAAAGTGGTGAATTAAATTCTAATTATGCGTACAATGATGATGGAAATTTAGATGGTCTTTTTGTTGAGTATTATAATAATGGTCAGATAAAGTCTGCTGGATATTTTGAAAATAATGTTCAGAACAACACTTGGAAGACATTTTATTATGATGGAATAATAGAGACAGAAGGAGAACTTTTAGATGGAAAAAGGTATAAGCAGTGGAATTACTATTTTCCAAGTGGAAAAATAAAGGAAGTATCAAATTATAATTTTAAGGGAGAATTAAGCGGAATATTATTATCATATGATGAGTTTGGTAAGAAGGTTTCAGAGGCTAACTATATTAATAATAAATTAAATGGAAGATATTTAGAGTTTTATTATAATGGAAGAATTGCACTTGAAGGATATTATAATTTAGGATTAAAAGATAGTATATGGGAAGAGTATAATATTTGGAGCTCATTATCTTTTAGAAAGAGATATAAAGATGATTTAGAAAATTCAAAATGGGAGTATTATTATGAAAATGGAAATATTCAGAAAACAGAATTTTATGTATTAGGAATAAAAAATGGATTATTTAAAGAGTTTTATCCAAATCAAAAATTATCTAAACAATATTATTATAAAAATGATTTCTTAGATAGTGTATATTATGAGTATTTACCAAATGGATCATTAAGTGTTGAGGGAGAATTTAATTTTGGATTAAAATCAGGTCTTTGGACAACTTTTAGAGAAGATGAAAATTTATATTCTATAGGTCATTATCTCAATGATTTACAGCATGGAGAATGGAAGTATTTTCATAAATTTGGAAACGTTTTATCAGAAGGTATATATGAGGGAGGGTTCAAGAATGGTCAGTGGATCTTATATGATGAATCCGGTAAACTTGATGAAATTGGAAATTATAAAAATGGATTAAAAGAAGGCCTTTGGGGTAGGTTTCATATTAATGGTAAACTTAAGCAGGAAGAAGAGTATAAAAATGGAAAATTATCTTATGTTTCTGATTATCATTCAGTAGAAGGAAAAATACTTTTTAAGGGATCTTTTGTAAATGGGAATGGTGAAATTATTGATTACTTTGAAAATGGTTTAGTATTTTCAAAGGCTAATTATAAAAATGGATTTCTTAATGGTAATTGGTTGATGTATTATCCTAATGGTAGAGTGGCTGAGACAGGAAGTTATATTTTAAATAAAAAAAAAGGTATTTGGATTAAGTATAATAAAAGGGGGATGAAAATTTCAAATGAAAAATATGATTAAAGATATTATTATAGCGATTGATGGGCATTCAGGATGTGGTAAAAGTTCTACCGCAAAAGAATTAGCTAAACATTTTAAATACAAATATCTTGACTCAGGTGCTATGTATAGAGCTGTCACATTATTTTTTTTGAGAAATAAAGTTGATATAAACGATATCAATAAGGTAAGAGATTCTTTGGGAAAAATTTTTATAGATTTTGTTATTAAATCTGGAATTCAAAAAATTTTTTTAAATGGAAAATGTGTTGAAAATCTTATAAGAAAGGAAAATATTT
>JAPYTU010000014.1 GCA_029940715.1 Cytophagales bacterium | reverse complement strand
AAAGATTTCTTGCATGAATAGGTGGTCTTGCCAAATCATTACGAATTGCATCAAGTAATACTTCCATCCATTTTCTTGCTATGCTTTTGATATCTACTTCTGGATTAGAAGAATTTTTAACAAGATTTAAAATTGTAAATTCTTTAACAACTTCGCATCCAAAAGAATTTCTAACCTTCACTTGATGATTACCCGATATTAAGTTTGTGAAATAAAAATTATTTTTTAAATAATTAGAACCATCCAAAGAAACAAAATAAGAATCATTTTCTTCTAAACCTGTAATGGATATTGAACTAGAATAATTAGTAGTTATATTTTTTATTATCAAAGAAAATTGAGGCAAAGTTTTTTTAGTAACCAAAATTGAATCTGATAAAAATGTGTTTCCATTTCTATCAGTAACCTCAACATAATAATAACCTTCATCATATACCGAAATTATTTTTGTAGTGTCATCGGTAGACCACTTATAAGAACTAAATTCACCCGCTTCTAAAAGAATAGAGCCTCCTTCACACAAGGATGATGAAAGAGAAAAAATTCTTGGAGGAGTTAATGAGGATCCCTCAAAAATATTTAAAATAGAATTTATCTGTGGATCTATAATTTTATCAATTATTCCTGATGACCACTCAATTATTAAAGAATCGATTTTAACATTATCACCTATACCAAAAAATATTGAATTAGTATTCTGAGAAATATATCCTTGTGTTGAATGGGTTGATCTAATTTGATTAAGTTGGTAAGAATATAACTTGATTATTGAACCATAAGCATCATAATTAGAATCAATTCCTCTAAGATTAATTTTTATCCAATTATTATTTCCAAAATAATTATTTTCATATAGAAAAGAATTGTAAGGATAACTGTTTAGTACTACTATATCAGGATAACCATCATTATTAAAATCACCAATAGCATTGCTAAAACTAAGTACAGTATCAGCTTCTAAACCAACAGATGTATTCAATGTAAAATATTTTCCAAAAATGTTAGAATAATAAGCACTAGAAATTGCATCTACTCCAACTAAAGAACCACTAATATATAAATCCTCATATCCATTAAGATCAAAATCTGAAAATTGAGCACCCCAACCTACACCACCATTAAAAGATACACCAGCCTCCTCGGCTCTTTCAGTAAACGTTAAATCCATGTTATTTACAAATAGTTTACCTGTATCTATATTTGTAGAATAAATATCAAAATATCCATTATTATTAAAATCACCAATAGTTACAGACATCGCATTCATAGGTATACCAGTATTTGAAGAAGAACTTATATCTGTGAAAGTGTTATCACCATTATTTCTATACATTGAATTAACTGTAAATTTGTCATTAGCTATATATAAATCTTGAAAATTATCATTATCTATATCAACAAAAGTTGCACAAAAAACTGCCTTATTAAATTCAGAAATACCAGATGAATAAGTAATATCATTAAAAAATTTAGCACTATCACTTAAATATAAACTTCCACAATAAGACAAAGAGTCATTAGTTCTATACGTTTGGTATAAATCTAAATAACCATCATTATTGATGTCTGACCAGGAAGCTCCAAAAGAAGTAGATATAGAATCCGGTAAACCTACTGATAACGTTACATCGTCGAAATATAAAAAATCATGATTTTGAAAAAGCTTATTTTTTCCATTATAAGAAGTTACATAGATATCCTTATCACCGTCATTATCATAATCAATCCATAAAATTTGTTTTACTTGATATGGAAAATCGATATTAAAATTTACTAGATCAAACTTATTATTAGAATTTTTAAAAAAAAGAATTGAATTATCATCATTAGTAGGTATAGATATATCATCAAATCCATCTTGATTAAAATCAACAAAACTTACTCCTGCTCCAGAAATAACATTAAAATAAGTGTGATTAAATTTTTGAAAATCAGAAACTTCACTAAAATATGGTTGGGAATATAAATTAAAAGTATTTGTTATTATAAATAAAAAACAAAATATTCTTTTAATCATCAAGTAAATTAAATGAAAAAAGTAGAAATAAGATAAAAAAAAAGGTAACGATTTACACCGTTACCTTAATTTTTTCTCATATATATATTATATATGAAAATACTAGTTAATTACCTGAATTCTGGCCATGTTCCTCCATCACTTCTAGTAAGTTCAGAAATACCACCCTCATCATAAGAGTTAATCCAATCTAAGGTAACTGTATTATTACCATTACTAGAGACTACAGAGTTAAAAACATAAGTTTCACCCCATCTAGAAGCTCCAGTAGGAGACAAGATAGAGCAAGCGTCTTTGATTTTTAAATTACCACCTGGATTAGTACCATAACCGCAAGCCAAATAAGTTCCCCAGTCAAATTGACCAGTAGGCTCTACGTAATACACATCTCCATCTGCAACCCAAGAACCACTATATGTTGAAGTAAGTCCTACAGGACACCAGGACTGAACAGTCCAAGTTCCTTGAGTTGTATTGAAAGAATCCCATGTAGCAGCTATATCAGAAGGACATACAATTGAAGCATCAAGATAAAACAAAGCACGAAATGCATTTGAAGATTTCATGTTTGGTCCTGTGTTATCATTTGTATATACTGTCCCATCTTTCTTAGTTATAGTCATGTGATATCTAAAATAGCTACCGCCATCAATATCAGCTCTAGATTTTCCAATAGCAGCTAATGCAGCGCCAAAACCTAAACTAATATCTGAACTTAAGTAACCTGAAGAATTCACTACGAACTCAGAAGATTGAATTGTTACAAAATCAACTCTACCCACACTTTTACTTCCGCCAGATATAAGATCGACATACTCGACATCAATATCATAAGAAGCAATATTTGCTCCTTTAGCTTCATCATAATATTCTACGTGAATATCTATTGACGAACCTGATACATCATAGTAATTATATCCCCCAGATTGAGTCATTTTTCTAGCAAATGCACCTTTAGTCATGACATCAAAAAGTTCAACAGGTACTTCAGGTTCCCCACAAGCAATCGCTGTTAATGTAGCGATAAAAATTATAAATAGTTTTTTCAAATTTTTCATATTATTATTTATTTAAAAAATTAATTTAAACTTCCAGCTCTATCCCAAAAGACTTTCTCACCTAAACCAGTTCTAACGGGTGCGTTAGCGTTTAAGTTCGTTACATCTGAAGGATAAGGAAACAACCTTGGAAAAGTTCCAGCTGAAGCAGCCTTCATAGAAGATTGCATTTCAAGTGGATGCCCAGTTCTTCTCATAGAGTTAAATGGTTCAACACCATTACCCATACAAGCCAATCTGAATTCCTTAACAATAATGTTAAGTTTAGCTTCAGAATCGCCAGCAGCATCGTATGCAGCAAGAACATAGTTAACATAATTGTCTATGTTTCTTTGTTCAGGTTCAGCACCAGTACCATCAGCATTTAAATCACCAACAGGTCCCCAAGCAGCTGAGTAAGTCATTACTTCCTCAATTGATCGTCTCATTGCCATTTCTAACATGCCTCTAGCACTTTCACCAGATAATCCATCTTGAGCAGCTTCTGCTCTCATGAAATATACCATACTTGACATAAGCATTGGTTGATGTCCAGCACCACCACCACCAGTAGTTCCTTGGCGTTGTGTGTGTCCAAATGTACTACCAAAAACTCCAGTAGCAGCATTACCATCATCATACATTCCTGCAGCAGGATAAATTCCTCTAGCAGTTCTTTTTTGACCATCAGGAGGAGTACCATCGTCATTACCATGATCTCTTCCCCAATAACCTTTTGCATTTGCTGCACCATCTTCTACCAGATTACTACCTAAACAAAATGGCCAAGTAGTTACAACTCCGTATGCATTAGTATAAGGATCTTTGTACCACTGCGGTTCAGTTCCAGTAACAACACAATCTAAAGTGAATAAGTCTTCATCAGAAGCATCCAAATCTTGCCTTTTATAAAGGTATCTAACCCTTGGATCTGGAAATGGTTTTTCTTCATGTAATTCCCACATAAAATAGTTAGAAGTATATGAGCTAGCACCACTTTCGTATGCTCCAGAATACCATGGATGTCTTGAATTAGGATTTGATCTGTTAGTTCCATACTGGAATTTCCAGTCATCAGCACTAGCGTCTATAACTCCAGCAGCTAAAGCAGAAGAAATTCCACCAGCATCACCTTTGTTTAAAGCCATTCTAAATTTCAAAGTGTTAGCTAATTTAATCCAACTAGCTTGACTTGATCCATAATAGATGTCAACACCAGGAGAACCAATTGCTGTTTTGTTTAAATCAGCAATAGCCTCATCATAAAGACCACCAGCAATATCATAAACAGATTGCTGAGAATCAAAACTAGGTTGAGCATTTTCTGTACCTTTCCATGCTTCAGTATAAGGAATATCACCATGTTTATCAACAAGCATTTGAAGAATATAACCCTTCAAAATTTTACCTGCACCAACATGAATCCATGATTCCTTCTCTGAAGCCATAAGATTCATAGCATCTATATCAGGAATTAGTCCAGCATAAGCGCTGTTCCACGACCCATTAAAAGAACCAGGAGTGTATGCATTTTCATAGGTTGAACCCCATGTCATACATTCAATTCTAGTTACCTGTAACATTGGCCATTGATTACCTGACCACCATCCAGCAAAGCTTGTTTGTATTGCATTCCAGTATAAATCTAAATCAGCATTTTCAGCCGTTACAGCGTTTGGATTATTTAATTGATCCAAATCTGTTAAATCACAAGAATACCCAGCAAATACAAAAGCTATAATTAAAAATAATTTATTTATCTTTTTCATATTATATAAAATTTATAAATTAAAAAGTAAGACTTAATGTAGCACCATACTTCTTAGCAGTAGGTCCCGTCATTTCATCAAATCCTCTAACATTATTACCAGTACCATAACTTGAAACCTCAGGATCAAAATTAGCATCCTTAGGAGTGTTATATGCTAAATGCCATATATTTTGAGCAGAAAGTGTCAAACTAGCATTTCCAAAAGGTGTTCCATTAAGGAACGATTTTGGAGCTACAAGAGAAAGAGATATTTCTCTCAATCTCATAGTTGAAGCATCATACACAGATTGTTCATCATAGAACACACCAGTATTTGGCCAGTAATGTTGATTAGCAGTAGTTTGCTTAGTATATGGAGTTCCGTCAAGTTTCAAACCATTAGTTACAACAGGAACGAATCTATCAAATCCAGTATTACCAAGAATACCTCTACCAGTCATTGTTGATACGGTTGTAGTGAACATATCTCCACCAACTTGATGATCAAACTGTACTCTAATTGATGCCCATTTATAAGACATAGTGTTAGTAACACCATAAACAAAGTCAGGCTGAGGATCACCAATCATACCAGTTCCTAAATAGGTGTAACCACCATTAGCATCTAGGAAAGGAGTATAATTAAGTCTATCATCAGAATGCACTTGAGTAACATCTAAACCATCTAGCGAACCATAGTCTCTAGCAATAACAGACCCTTCCATAATACCAAAAGGCATTCCAGGAATTGCAATATTACCACGACCGGTATAACCAGCAACATAAACTTTACTAATACCATCAGCAATAGTCAACACTTCACTTTTCAGTTTAGAAAATTGTCCTGTAATTTCCCATGTAAAGTCTCTTGACTGTACAGGAACTACAGATATTATTGCTTCAATACCTTTATTATTGATTGATGCAGAGTTCACAGTAGAACTACTGTAACCAGTAGACTGATCTAACTCTAAATCAATAATCAAGTCTTCAGAATCCTTAGTAAATGCAGATATATCAATACCTACTCTATTTTTAAGGAATTTACCTTCAATACCTAGCTCTAATTCTTTATGAATCTCAGGTTTAATACCTGCGTTAGCATAAAAATTACTAACAGAGTTAGAGTTAAGAGTTGTACCACTATTAGTTTTAAATACATTCGTGCTAGTACTCAAACTACCCCTTGTACTATAAGGAGAAGGATAACCAGCAGAAGTACCAAAACCAAATCTTACTTTCAAGAAGTTAAGATTTTCGTTATTAATATCTAACGCTTTAAGTGGTAAAATTGAAACCGAAGTAGAAGGATACAATACAGATCTATTTTCTGGCTCCAAAGTTGAAGTCCAGTCGTTTCGAGCAGAAGCTTCTAAAAACGCAAAATCTTTATATGACAAACTTAAGTTTGCATATGCACCATATGTATTCTCACGTAAAAAATAAGAATTTGCAGTAGTAGTACTGAAATTCGAATGATCAAAGAAATTAAAAATGAATTGATAAGAACTATTAATTTGATGCAGCTCATAATTTCTAGATTTAAGATTAGCTCCCACAAGGAAAGTTAAATCCAAATCTTGATTAAGTTCAACTGAACCATTTAAATTAACAGTTTGATCATAATTCACGTTATTTCTGTTTGATGTCATGTATCTACCATTAACAGCATAACCTTGTACACCATTCTTGTTAATCATATAGTTATTCATAAGACTAGTTCTATCTATACCTATTCTATAAGATATACTTAAGAAATCAGCTATCTCGTAGCTTAGTCCCATGTTACCAATGAATCTAGTTACATCATCTCTATCGTGAGCGTTATGCAAAGTCCAAAGTGGATGTTGCATACCATTGTTACCCCTATAATAAGTACTACCGTGAGTATCAGGTCTCTCGTAAGGAAGACCAAATAAATTCCAACTTCTTGGAGTGTACATCACATTACCAAATAATGATACCTGTGTAGAATTTGAGTTTCTACTAGGAGCAGCTGGTGGCTTAATAGCTTGTGATTCAATATAATTGAACGAAGCAGTAAGCTTAAGACCATTTGATAGTTGTGTATTAGCACCTAAAGAGAAATTATGTTTTGTGTACTCATTAAATGGAATATATCCATCATCCTTAGTCCAACCATAATTTGCTTTAATACTTGAATTAGTACCTACTCTAGCACTTATACCAAGGGAAGTGTTTTTTTGACTTCCATCAATAAAAAAGTTTTGTAGGTTATCATATGCTTGGTATGGCCATCTCGCCCCTATAAGGTCAGGGAAAACACCATGCCATATAGCTCTATCATATGGATGTTTAATAGTTCCATCGGTTAATCCATTTCTATTTGGCATATTAAATGGAGCGCCCCAGTTACTAAAAGCAGCTGCAGCGTTGTTTTGCCATCCATTACCATATTGATCTTGATCGTCAGGTAAACTTGCTACCTTATTAACAAAATAAGATTGACTAAATGAAACTTCTACCTTCTTATTACCTACAGGTCCTCCTATTTGACCAGTTTTTGTAGTAACAAGAATCACACCATTTCTACCAGCTTCACCGTACAATACGGTAGCAGCAAGTCCTTTAAGCACACTAACTTCAGCAACGTTATTAGGATCTAAATCTAAAAATCTACTTGAGGCAGTAGCACCACCACCAGTAAATCCTCTGTCTGAATAAGTTGATGCATCAATTGGCACACCATCTAAAACGAACATAGGTTGATTAGAACCTGAAATAGAGGAATACCCTCTAATAATAATATTTGTTCCAGTTCCTGTAACACCACTTTGAGAAGTGATATCAACACCAGGGACCTTCCCTCTTAATAAACGTGCTATGTCTGCTTCGGGTCTAGCTTCAAGCTGTGAACCACCAATAGAAGTTACCGCATATCCCAATGCAGCTTTTTCTTTGGTGATACCCAATGCAGTTACAACAACCTCTTGAAGTTCTTCAACCTCAGAGCTCATAACCACATCCACCACTGATCTCGCACCAATTTCAATTTCTTGAGATGCCAAACCAATGAATGAAAATACCAAGGTACCTCCATCAGACGGTACGTCTAATGTATAATAACCGTTAACATCAGTTGTTGTACCAACGGTCGTACCTTTTATGATAACATTAACACCAGGGAGTCCGTCTCCGTCCTCATCAGATGAAATATTACCTGAAATAGTTCTGTCTTGAGCCCAAACGTTGGATGCCAAGAACAAGAAACTAACTAGTAAAAATCTAAACATAGTTTAATTGTTTAATTTATTTAACAATTGTTTTACAAAAAATAATACTGTAAAATACAAATAATTTGGGCAAAAAGCACAATTTTCCTATAAAATACAGCCATCAATCCCAATCCTTAATTCTAATAAAAAAGGGTCAAGATTGAATTATTTTGGGTTTTTATTAAAAAACCAATAACTATTACACTTAGCAATAGCTTTCAAAGATATACAAAAAGTAGTTATTTGAATAAATATTCTTTTTTTTTTAAATAATCAACTTAAGAGCAGGTTTTATATAAATTAAAGAATTTTAAATTCTATTCTACGATTTTTAGAATTCTTCACTTCATCTTCTCGTGGTTTTGTGTTCCCATACCCTTTATAAGATAGGTTATCAACTCCGCCTTTAGAGGTTAAATATTCATAAACAGAATATGCTCTTTTTAACGATAAATTAATATTATACACATCTCCTCCAAAATCATCAGTATGTCCACCTATTTCAATTTTTAAATTCTGATTCTTAAGTAGCCAAGTATAAATTATATCGAGATATTTTTTTACCTCTACATTTAGATTATACTTATCAAAATCAAAATAAATATTTTCTAAGACAAAATAATTCTTCATTCTATTCATTAGAACAATTGAATGTGTTTTTTCTTTTTGACTTTTAATTATCTTAGGTTCATAACCCTTCAAATTAAATAATAAGTTTTCACCTTCAAGATTTTGCATTTCTATATAAATCCTACCTTCATAATTAAAATCAATGGTAAATAAGCTATCGTTAATTTTACTGTTGATTAAAGTAATATTTGGTCTAAGAATTTTTTTTGTTAATGAATCTATAACAAGAAAAGATAAATGATAACTTAAGTCCTTATCAATAACTGGATTTATTTTTCCAATGATAAGTTTACTTTTTACTGTACTATTAAAAATATTTTCTTCAGTATATACTACCATACCATCACTCATAACGAATGATGACTGATCAAGTTGGTTATTAATTTCTAATCCAAGATTATTAACATTTCCAAAATCCATATTATAATTAGAAGCTCTGTATATATCAAAACCTCCAAAAGAATTTGTTCTATTTGAAGAAAAATAAAAATCTAACATATTTTCTGAAATAAAAGGTGCAATATCATCAAACTCAGTATTTACTTCTCCACTTAAATTTTTTGCAAGTGACCACCCAACTTTAGTCCTAATACTATACCAAATATCTCTTCCGCCCTGGCCACCAGGTCTATTAGAAACAAAAAATAATATATTTCCATTAGATGACAAATTTGGCTGAGAATCCCAATACTTAGAATTTATATTTTGATCCATTTTTTTAGGTATTGTCCAAATTCCATCAATCATTTCTGAGTAAAATAAATCACAACTATTTTTTTTAAAATTTAATTCACAAGATGTGTAGACCATAAATTTAGAATTGGAACTAAAAGATATAGATCCTTCGTTATTTTGAGTATTAATTTTTGAACTTAACTTATTCGGTGTTTTCCAACTATCATATTTGTCTTTCTCAATATAAAAAATATCTTCATCATCAAATAAATTCATCCCTTCTCTACCAGTAAAATAAATCCTATTCAAAGAAGAATTAATAAATGGAGAATATTGGAAAGCATAATGTGAAATACTAGATTTTGATTCAAAGTAAAACAATGAAGAGTCAAATTGATGATTTAAATAATAGCTAATATCAATAAGATACTTGGAAAGCAAAGGAAAATTTTCTTTTTCACTAATTCCATTCAAATATTTTTGAGAAAGAGAAATTCTTCCATTTAAAAAATGATACTCCCCCAATTGAAATTTTACTTCATCATCAAATTTTTTACATAGTACGTCTTCATAATTCTCAAAAGCATCAACAAAACTTTTAAAATCATGTAGTTTCTTGTACGAAAGCCCAAGCTTATATATGGCAGGACAATAACTTGAATTAAGATTAATAGCCTTTTTAAAATAAGTTATTGCATCATCAAATTCTCCTATCTTAAAAAATTCATTTCCCTTTAAGTATAATTTTTCATATTTTTTATCTTTGGATAGCACCGTGGATTCAAAAAAGAAAAATATTAAAATAAAGTTTATTAATAATTTATAATTCATATAATTAATCTAATCTACACCTAATAACTTATGAATTTGTAAAGATAGCTTCCACTTAGGATTCTCTTTTATATAATCAAAAATCAATGGATTTACTTTTTTTTCAACTGACCATTCTGGCTGCAGAAATAAAGAAGATTTTTTTTTTAATAATTGAGCGTGAGACTCTGCCCATTTAAAATCTGACCTATTACAAACAACTATTTTTAGTTCATCTGATACTTTGTAAAATTCATCGAGTGGTTTTTTAAATTTTTTTGGTGAAAAACATATCCAGTCGAAAGAACCCGATAAAGGTTGTGTCCCTGACGTTTCTAAATGTATTTTTTTATTTAACTTTTTCAATTCTTTAGTAAGAAGATCTAAATTATAAAGCAAAGGTTCACCACCAGTAATAACGACAAAATTTGTCTTGGCTTTTTTGACCTTATTCATTATTTGATTTATAGAAATATATTGTTTATCATCTACAGACCATGATTCTTTAACATCACACCAATGACAATTTACATTACAACCAGCAAGCCTTATAAAAAAAGCAGGTTTCCCTGAATGAGTTCCTTCACCCTGAATACTATAAAAGCATTCCAACACAGGAAGTTTATTTTGATCCTTCAAAATTAATTTTGTAAGCTTTTAAAGTATTTTGAAGTAGCGAGGCTATGGTCATAGGTCCAACACCACCAGGAACAGGGGTTATATAACTTGCTTTTTCTTTAACAGACTCAAAATCTGCATCTCCTTTTAATACATAACCTTTTCTTTTGTTTAAATCTTTCACTCGAGTTATTCCAACATCAATAATCACAACTCCATTTTTAACCATATTAGCCTTAAGAAAATTTGGTACTCCTAATGCAGATATAATTATATCTGCATTGTTAGTAAAAAATTTTAAATTTTTTGTTCTACTATGAACAACTGTTACTGTCGAATTACCCAATTTAGCCTTTCTACTCATAAGAATGCTTATTGGCCTTCCAACAATATTACTCCTTCCAATCACTACAGTATGTTTACCGTTTGTGTCAATATCATATCTTTTCAATAGCTCTATTATTCCATAAGGTGTAGCTGAAACAAAAGTTTCCATGTTGAGAGCCATTTTACCAAAATTTGTAGGATGAAATCCATCCACATCTTTTTTCGGATTTATTGCTAAAAGAACTTTATCTTCATCTATATGTTTTGGAAGAGGTAATTGAACTATAAATCCATCTACTTCTTTTTCGTTGTTTAATCTAGTAATTTCTCTTAATAGTTTTTCTTCTTTTATTTCATAAGGGAGATTTATCAAAGAAGATTTAAATCCTACTTGCTTACATGAAGCTACTTTATTCGATACATAGGTTAGGCTTGCACCATCTTCACCAACCAAAACTGCTGCCAAATGAGGGGCTCTTCCTCCTTTAGATATAATTTTTTCAACCTGATTTTTTATTTCTTCTTTAATTAAAGTAGATATTTTTTTTCCATCAATTATTATCGCCATAATATTACTGTTCGATTTTCAACACTGCCATAAATGCTTCTTGCGGTATTTCTACGTTACCAACTTGTCGCATTCTTTTTTTACCTTTTTTTTGTTTTTCTAATAACTTTCTTTTTCTTGTAATATCACCACCATAACATTTTGCAGTAACATTTTTTCTTAATGCTCTTACTGTTTCACGAGATATAATTTTAGTGCCTATTGAAGACTGAATTGCAATTTCAAACATCTGTCTTGGAAGAAGTTCTTTTAACTTTATACATAATTTCTTTCCCCAATCATAAGCTTTTTCCCTATGAACAATAGAAGACAATGCATCAACCCTTTCCCCATTTAACATAATATCTATTTTAACCATTTTTGACTTTGTAAAACCAGACAATTCATAGTCCAAAGACGCATATCCTCTTGAAATAGATTTCAACTTATCATAAAAGTCAAAGACTATCTCTGACAGGGGTAAAGTAAAAGATAATTCAACTCTATCCTTTGACAGATATAACTGATTAGTTATAATCCCTCGCCTATCAATACAAAGCTTAATAATACCACCAATATAATCAGATTTTGTTATTATTTGAGCAGTAATAATAGGTTCTTCAATATATGAAATTTCATTTAACTCAGGCATTTCTGAGGGTGCGTATATACTTAATAAATCCCCATTCGATTTTGTACATTTAAACTCTACAGATGGAACAGTTGTTATTACTGACATATTAAACTCTCTTTCTAATCTTTCTTGTATTATATCCATGTGCAACATACCTAAAAACCCACACCTAAAACCAAAGCCCAAAGCAGCAGAAGTTTCTGGATCCCATATTAATGAAGCATCATTTAATTGTAATTTTTCCAAAGAACTTCTTAATTCTTCATAATCAGAAGTTTCTACAGGATAAATTCCAGCAAAAACCATTGGTTTAACATCTTCAAACCCTTTAATTAAGAGATTAGATGGGTTATCAGAATGAGTTATCGTATCACCAACTTTGACTTCTTTCGCATTCTTAATACCCGAAATTAAATATCCAACATTTCCAGCTTCAATTTTAGATTTTGGTTCTTTTTTAAATTTTAAAATACCAATTTCCTCCACATTATACTCTTTTCCTGTATTTATAAATTTAACTTTATCTCCTTTACTTATTTCTCCATTAAACACCCTAAATAAAACTTCAATTCCTCTAAAAGAATTAAAAACTGAATCAAAAATCATAGCTTGCAATGATTTAGTGTGATCACCTTTTGGAAAAGGTATTTTTTTAATTATGGTTTCAATAACCTTTTCAATACCAATGCCTTCTTTTGCACTAACATTTAAAATATCATCAGATTTACACCCTATCAAGTCAATAATTTGATCTGATACCTCATCTATCATTGCACCTGGCAAATCAATCTTGTTAAGAATAGGTATAATTTCTAGACCTTGCTCTAGCGCAAGATATAAATTGGATATAGTTTGGGCTTGAATTCCCTGAGATGCATCAACTATTAATAAAGCTCCTTCACATGAGGCAATTGATCTAGATACTTCATATGAAAAATCAACATGACCAGGAGTATCTATTAAATTAAGTACATAACTAGTATTATCAATTTTATGACTCATCTGAATTGCATGACTTTTAATGGTAATTCCTCTTTCTTTTTCAAGATCCATATCGTCAAGCAATTGATCAGTCATATATCTTTTATCAACAGATCCAGTAAACTCTAATAATCGATCTGCAAGTGTACTTTTTCCATGATCAATATGAGCTATTATACAAAAATTTCTAATGTTTTCCATAAAATTTAGATTCCAAAATTAGATAATTATTAGTTAAAAAAATTATTCTACAGATTGTACTATGTAGGCCTTGCTAGGATCTATTTTTCCTTTTAGGAATTGTAAATATAATTCGTGTAGTTCTATTCGACCCTCAACATAAGTTAATTTTAAACAATTCTTAATTTTCATTATAAACTCTTTCATTAGATTGTCCGCGAGTAACATAGTTTCTTTAACTCCCATTTTTTTGTATCTATTTTCAGCATGGCTTGGAGCAAAGAAAAATTTGGAATTTGGAATTGATTTAAAATCCATTTTTGAAGACCAATCTGCTAATCCAACTAAACAAACATGCTTTAATAAATCCCCAAAATAATTATATAATTTTTTTAAATAATCTGAATTACCAGCAAAATCAACAACTATTAATTTAGATTTATTCAGCTCCATTTCAACACTATCATAAGCTATAACTGTATCATAAAATCCAATTTTTAATAAAAAATTAATATTTTTTTTAGATGTAATACCAATAATCTTTTTTTGATCTAATGCTTTATTTTTTTTTAATAAAAACGCCAAAGATAAAGCTGTTTTAGAAGAAGCACTTGTAAGTATTATTTGATCAGAATCAAAAAAATCTTCATCTTTCAAAAAATAGTAATTTAAAAATGAAGTTAAAAATAGTGGCTTAATCGTGGGATGATATTCTAAAATTTCATCAAAATTTTTTGAAACTTTTGTATACTGGTTATACACAGCCGGTAGGTGTTTTCTATGATTGGAGACATCTACAAAACCAAACGATCTCATGTTTTTTGGACAAACTTTTAAATAATTACTCATTGGAAAATATCCATAATATCGATCACCTACCAAGACGTTCTCATGATTAGAAGACATCACATTTGCAAACCCCCAAACTGGAATAATACCATAAGGCTCTTTAGTTGGAAAAAACTTCCAATAACCCAATGTATTACCCATAAAAGCGTAGGTAATATTATTTGAAGTAAAGGCATATTTTTCTATTTTTAAAATTACCTCATTTTTCTTGGCAATTGGTTTTTCGCCATTTGAAAATGTTGCCACTAAAAGATCATTTTTATTTACTAGAAATTTAATATTTGATCTACTCATAAACAATTTTTATTTTATAGCTTTTTTAAGTTTCCATCTTTTATGAGACCAAAGCCATTCATGTGGTCTTTCATTAATTAAATCTTCTACAGTTGAAACATATAAAGGTAGAATTTCAGTTTTACCTTTATCATAAGGGGGAGAAGACAAATGTTTGAATTCAATTGAATATTTTCCCCTATTAATTCTTTTCATAGACATAAAATATACTATGCTATTAGTAATTTTTGGAAGGAGTTCAATTCCTTGAAAAAATGCTGTATCTTGATTTAACATTTTTGTCCAAATTTTTGCGTTCTTAAAACTTGGAGATTGATCAGCAGCTATAACCAATACTTTAACAGAATCTAAATTATTTTTTAAAAATCTAACAATTTTTCGATCCTCTATAAGAATTGTTCCAAACTTAGATCTTCCTTTATACATTATCTTATCAAAAATATTACTACTCAGTTTCTTGTAGATAGCATGAACATTAGAAACTAAATTAATTTCAAGAGACATTAACAACCATTCCCAATTACACTGATGACTTGTTATTAATATTACTCTTTCATTATTTTTAATATGATTATTTATAGGTTCAATATTTTTATACTTAACACGACTTTTTAATTCTTTTTTTGAAATAGAATAGCCCTTAATTGTTTCTATAAAAACATCGCATAAATTTTTATAAAATAATTTTATTATTTCTTTAATTTTATTTTTAGATAAATCAGGAAAAGAGTTTAATAAATTTTTTTTAACTACCTTTTTTCTATAGAAAAAACTTAGAAAAAAAGAAAGTATATCAGAAATAAAATAATGAATAGTAGATGGGAGAATTGAGAATAAATAATATAAAAATTTCATAGTTCAGAAAATAAAAAAGTTATAAAACTTTTTTTAGTTTATAATTTTTCGAAGATCCTTCAAATTTAACTTCTTTTTTAATAGAATTTTCCCTTCTAATTAGAGTATTAACATAACTCCATCTTGCAATCACCTTATCTTCTGATAAACTTAAAACTAAATACCCATGATCTCTCGAATTTGAAAACTTTAAATGAGGGTTAATAGGACTATTTGTTATTAAATTTTCATGATCTATTAATTGTTCTATAGAAGCATTAGGATACCTTTCATCGGAATTTCCAGAATTAATGCTTGGAGTCCCAAACTCATAAGCATAAGCCCTCATTGATTTATCAATATTTAATGGCTCATGATTAACCTCAAAAGCCCATGACTGATGGGTATCCCCTGTTATAAAAACAACATTATTAATATCATTATCTAAAATATACTTTGCTATTAATTCTCTTTCTTTAGGGTATCCATCCCACGAATCAAGATTTATAGAAAAGTCTGGTCTTCCATAATTTAAATAAGAAAAAATAACTTGATTGCCTATAATTTTCCATTTAGATTTTGAATTTTTTAATTCATTTAAAAACCAATCTAATTGTACTTTTCCTAACATTGTTCTATTTTCCTCAAATAAAGAAGAATCTTTTAAATTAGCTGCTTGCTCTGTTCTTCCTTCTAATCTCTCTTCAAGAATAATTAAATCTACTAAATCCCCAAAAGAAAAAGATCTATAAGGCTTTTTGCCTTCTCTAATTGGTTGCCATTCATAGTAGGCTTTTAATGCACCAGAAATTCTTTTAAAAAAATTACCTTCTAGTTCAGACTGATGATTCTGAGCCCCAGTACTAAAAGTATTATTTGAAGTTTCATGATCATCCCAGATAACAATAAATGGATGATTCTGATGAGCAGCTATTAAATCTGGGTCAAGTTTATACTGAGAATATCTAGCTCTATAATCATCTAAACTAACAAGTTCCTTATCTGGAATATGCAACCTTTTAAAGGTACCATTACTATAATCTCTAGCTTTATATTCATAAATATAATCACCTAAATGTATTACTGCTTCTATGTTTTTTTCCTTAGCTAATGATGCATAAGAATTAAAAAATCCTCGTTGATAATCACTACAACTCACTACTGCAAAATTCAAAAAATCAGAATCTAAAGAAGTTGTTCTAGTTTTACCAATTATCGAATTTTTTCCAAATGCATCAAATTGATAATAATAAGTTGTCCCTTTATCCAATTGATTAATATCAACTTTAACAGTATAATCTCTATTAAGATTTGTATTAAAAATGCCTTCCTGTAGCACATTTTGCATAAGGCTATCTGATGCAATTCTCCAATTAACCCGAATATTTTTTTCTTTAAAAACTGGTGTAACTCTTGTCCATATTATTAAACTTGTAGAAAGTGGATCACCTGACGCCACACCATGATAAAATGGTGCGAGAGAATCTATCCTTAAATCTTGAGTTAATTCATAAAATATCTCTTTTTTCTTATTACAAGAAAATAATAAACTCGACAAATAAATAAATGAGAATACGATTAAAAAAAATTTATTTTTTTCCATAAATTTAAATTTATGCAAATTATATTTTAGGTATTATAAGTTTATTGATTTTTAAATTATTATAACAATAATGAATGATATAATCTAAACTATATTTGAATTTTTAATCTATAAAACAAATATTATTATTATTTAAAATGAAAATACCAAAAATAAAAATGTTGATTTTAGATGTAGATGGCACCATGACAGATAATGGAATTTATATAGATGAAAATGGTATTGAATCCAAAAAATACAATGCAAAAGATGGAGTTGGAATTTACGAACTTCTGAAAAAAAATATCATAATAGGAATAATTAGTCATAGTGAAAAAGGAGATGGAATTATATCTAGAGCAAACTACTTAGGAATCCAATATTGTTATGTTGGAAATGATCCAAAAGACAAAATTCTTTATGAATGGATTGAAAAAGAAAAAATAGAATTAAAAGAAGTAGCATTTATTGGAGATGACATTAATGACTTAAGCCTAATTAACATAGTTGGATTTAGTGTATGCCCAAATGATGCAGTTAAACAAGTGAAAGACAAAGCTTCAATGATCCTAAATTCTAATGGTGGATATGGTTGTGTAAGGGAATTTAGTGATATATATTTGTCCCAAATTAGCTAAATGAGCGTATTAGTAAATAAAGATTCTAGAGTAATAATACAAGGATTTACTGGAAGCGAAGGAACTTTTCATGCCTCTCAAATGATTGACTATGGAACCAATATAGTTGGTGGCGTCACACCTGGAAAAGGAGACTCTTCTCATCTCAATAAACCCGTTTTTAATACAGTTCAAAATGCAAAATATAATACTAATGCTAATGTTTCAATAATATTTGTTCCCCCTGCATTTGCTGCAGATGCAATTCTCGAATCCATTGATACTGAAATTGAAATTATTGTAGCTATTACTGAAGGAATCCCTATAAGTGATATGATAAAAGTAAAATCATATATAAAAAACAAAAAAAGTACCTTAATAGGTCCTAATTGTCCAGGTGTAATCACTCCAGAAGAAGCAAAAGTAGGAATTATGCCTGGTTTTGTATTTAAAAAAGGAAATGTTGGAATAGTATCAAAATCAGGAACATTGACATATGAAGCTGCTGATCAAGTTGTTAAATCAGGATTTGGTATTTCTACTGCAATAGGGATTGGTGGAGATCCAATAGTAGGCACATCAACACTTGATGCTATAAAATTATTTATGAAAGATAAAGAAACTCAAGGTATTGTAATGATTGGAGAAATTGGTGGAAGTTATGAAGCAGAAGCAGCAAAATGGATATTAAAAAATGGTAATAAAAAACCTGTTGTAGGTTTTATAGCTGGTCAAACTGCTCCTCCTGGTAAAAGAATGGGTCATGCCGGTGCAATTATTGGTGGAAAAGATGATACCGCTGCTGCTAAGATGAAAATAATGAAAAATTGTGGCATACATGTTGTTCAGTCCCCTGCAAAAATTGGAAATCAATTAGAAGAAGTTCTATAAATGTATAACTTCATTATATGCTGCTGCTGTAGCTTCCATGATAGCTTCAGACATAGTTGGATGTGGATGAATAGATTTAATAATTTCATAAGCTGTTGTCTCTAATTTTCTTGCCACAACAACCTCAGCAATCATTTCGGTCACATTATATCCTATCATATGACAACCTAACCATTCACCATATTTTTTATCAAAAATAACTTTTACAAAACCATCTGAATGGCCAGATGCATTTGCCTTCCCTGAAGCTGAAAAAGGAAATTTTCCTACATTAATTTCATATCCTAGATCAATTGCTTCTTTTTCAGTAAAACCAACAGAAGATACTTCTGGATTACAATACGTACAAGAAGGAATATTATCATAATCTAAAATACTAGGATTTAAACCAGAAATTTTTTCAACACAAATAATACCTTCTGCAGATGCTACATGTGCTAAAGCAGGACCTTTTACTATATCACCTATAGCATAAATTCCATTAATATTTGTTTGATAATAATCATCTACATTAATTTTTCCATTCTCAGAAATTATTTTAACATTTTCAAGTCCAATATTTTGAATATTAGTTTCAACTCCAACAGCAGACAAAACAATATCACACTCTAAAAAATTATCTTTATTATTAGACTTATAATGAACTTTACACCCCTTCCCAGATGTATCAACTCCAGTAACTTCTGTGTTAGTAAAAATATTAATACCAGACCTAGAAAAAGATTTTTGCAATTGTTTTGAAACATCAACATCTTCTAGTGGTAATAAGTTTGGTAAATATTCAATAAGAGTTACCTCTGTACCAATACTATTATAAAAATATGCAAATTCTGAACCAATAGCCCCAGACCCTACAACAACCATTTTCTTGGGCTGTTTATCTAAATTCATAGCTTTTCTATATCCTAAAATTTTTGTTCCATCAATTGGAACATTTGGAAGCTCTTTTGATCTTCCACCTGTAGCAATAATAATATTCTCAGCATTAACAATTTTAGATTCATTTTTCTCATCTGTTATTTCAACTTCATTTTTTGAGATAATTTTTCCAAATCCTTTTAAAATATCGATCTTATTTTTTTTCATTAAAAAATTAACTCCTTTACTCATCACTTCAGCTACACCTCTACTTCTCTTAATTATTGAACTAAAATCTATGGATGCATTTTTAATGTTTATCCCATAATCTTTTGAATGATTAACATATTCAAAAACCTGAGCACTCTTAAGTAAAGCCTTTGTTGGGATACATCCCCAATTAAGGCAAATGCCACCTAAAGATTCTTTCTCTACAATACCAACTTTCATTCCTAACTGTGAAGCTCTTATCGCTGCTACATAACCACCAGGACCTGATCCTATAACAATTAAATTGTATGACATGTTATTTATTTTAGAGCAAATTTATATCGTAAATTTTTATAAAAAAATTAATGATAAATTATAACTTAATAATTGTGAGAAACTTTATATAATTTTAATAAAAATTTTTCTATGAAAGAACTAAGTAATAAAACAGCTATAATAACAGGAGGGTCTAAAGGTATAGGAAAGGGAATAGTGAAAAAATTTGCAGAAGAAGGATGTAATATAGCATTCAGCTATCTTTCAAGTGAATCTTCTGCTTCTAAATTAGAAAAAGAAATAAAATTCCTAGGCGTTAAAATAAAAAAATACAAATCTGATGCATCAAATTTTAAAGAAGGCAATCAATTAATCAATGACGTAATTAATGATTTTGGAGGATTTGATATTTTAATAAATAATGCAGGAATAACTAAGGATAATTTACTTCTAAGAATGGATTATGAATCATGGCAAAAAGTTTTAGACATAAATCTAAATTCATGTTTTAATTTAACAAAAGCAGCTGTAAAAGAATTTCTTAAAAAGAAAAAAGGATCCATAATTAACATCAGTTCAATTGTTGGAATAAAAGGAAATGCTGGCCAATCAAACTACGCTGCATCAAAAGGTGGAATTAATAGTTTCACTAAATCAATAGCTCTAGAATTAGGGTCAAGAAATATAAGATGCAATGCCATTGCACCAGGATTTATAGAAACAGAAATGACAAATCAAATAGATAAAAAAAATTTAGATAATTGGATAAATTCAATACCATTAAAACGAGCAGGATCTGTAGAAGATGTAGCAAATTTATGTTGCTTTCTTGGATCCGATAAATCATCTTATATAACAGGTCAAATTATAAAAATTGATGGTGGTTTGTTAACTTAATCGATAACACTTTTAATCACTCAAGGGAAATAACCTCTTTTGAATATTCCTTAATTAGTTTTAGATTGTATTATGAAAAAATTCATATTGTTATTAATTTTAATATCAGGATGTAGTAAATCCGAAGATGATTTAAGAATTGGTGTTTTAGGTAAATGGAATGGATATCAATTAACTATAAATGGAGATGATATTAAATTAGATGATTGCTCTAACAATCAAGAAATTAAACTTAACAAAACCACTTTTCTTGAATTTCTTAGTAGTGGAGTAGGTACTAAATATGTCTATGAACTTACTACTACAGGTCATGAAAAATGTGAATTAGTTGAGGCATTACCTTTTAAATGGACTATTAATGAATCAAATGAAGAATACCCATATGTACTCACAGAAAATAATTGGATTGGAATAACGCATTGTCATATTAATGATAACCAAGTAGAAGAATGCAATACGTATCCAAATTATGATCACAATATTAAAATAGAAAACCATGTTTTAATATTAAATAGTTTTAATAATAGAGTCGAAAAATATACTAAAGGAGGAATAGCAGATCCAGGAGAGAATCACCATGCATGGATACATCCAGATTCTGTATACGTAGATATCCATACAACTAAATGACTAATCCTCATAATCTTAGTTAATTATATTGGAAAAAAAATAAGAGATATTTGTAATAATTACAAAATAAAATCAATGCAAATTAAAAATATTTTCATATTTATTTTTATTGTTTTATTCACAAATTGTCAGAAAAAAAAATCATCTGATACTACTAAATACGATAAAAAAAATAGTAATCAAACAATTAAAATAGAAAATATTAGCCTAAAAATAGATGAAGATAATGGTGGTCTATTTTTACCAGATGGGTTTGGAGCATTAGTAGTAGCAGATAGTATAGGCCCATCTAGACATTTAGCAGTAAATGATAATGGTGATATTTATGTAAAATTACGTGTAGCAACTGGAAATAATGGAAATATTGCATTAAGAGATACTAATAATGATGGTAAAGCAGATGTTTTTATGCGTTTTGGAGATTACCCAAATGATGGAAAATTTGGAACGGAAATGAGGATTCACAATGGTTATCTATACTTTAGTTCAGAGCTAGTAGTATATAGACAAAAATTAAACCCTTCCAAACTAATTCCAGATGAAAAACCAGAAATTATATTAGTGGACCCATACCCTATTAGATGGCACAATGCCAAATCATTAGCTTTTGATAACGATGGTAATATGTATGTCACATTTAGTGCCCCAACAAATGCATGTGAGGATTGGAAATCAAAACCTGGTGATTCAAATTCTACAGCAAATGTTAAAGGAGAATTTCCTTGCTCACAATTAGATATATTAGGTGGTATTTGGAAGTTTGATGAAAATAAATCAGGACAATCAAAATCTGATGGTCAAAGAATTGCAACAGGAATAAGAAGTGTTGTGGGTATTTCTTGGAATGATGAAGATAATAGTTTGTACGCTATAAATCATGGAAGAGATTTCTTACATAACCATGCGCCTCAATTTTTTAGTGAATGGCAAAATGCTGTTTTACCTGCAGAAGAACTTATGAAAATTAAAGAGGGGGATGATTATGGCTGGCCATATAGTTATTATGATCATTTCAAAAACAAAAAAATGTTAGCACCAGAATATGGCGGAAATGGTATTAAAGAAGCAAAAGGTTACACAAATCCTATAATGGGTCTCCCCGCACACTGGGCACCTAATGATTTATTATTTTATAAAGGCAACCAATTCCCTAAAAAATATAAAAAAGGTGTATTTATTGCCTTTCACGGTTCAACCAATCGTGTGCCCTATCCTCAAGGAGGATACATTGTAGCATTCATTCCATTTATAAATGAAAAACCAACAAATAAATGGGAAATTTTTGCAGATGGATTTGCTGGTGTAGATACTATTGTTAATATGAGCGATGCAAAATATAGGCCTATGGGATTATCTGAAGGACCAGATGGTTCATTATATATATCTGAGTCAAAAAAAGGTAAAATATGGCGTATTTTGTTTAAAGGAGATCCCGAAACATTTGGAGAAAAACAACTTGTCAATATGGAAAAAAGAAAAACAAAAAGCTACATTAAAATGCCCAATGAAAAAACAGATAATTTGTCTTTTAAATAAATACTATGACCAAAAATTAGCTTATAGAGATTAATAAAATTAATTTTTATCTCTTTTAGATTTAGTTTTTGTTTTTGTTTTTGTTTTTGTTTTTGTTTTTTTAATAAAAATAGTTTTCTTTTTAGTATCATAATCAGCAATAATAGAATCTCCTTTCTTTAATTCTCCACTTAATATTTCTTCTGCAAGAACATCTTCTAAATATTTTTGAATAGCCCTATCAAGTGGTCTTGCGCCATATTTAGGATCATACCCTTTATCTATTAAAAAATCTTTTGCTTTACTAGTAAGGTTTATAATATAGCCAATTTCATTTGCCTTAGCATATAATTTATTCAATGAAATATCAATGATTTTATATAAATCTTCTTTAGATAATGAATTAAAAATTATTACATCATCCAATCTGTTTAAAAACTCGGGATTAAATGTTCTATTCAATGCTTTATCAATAGTAGAAGAAATATTTTGATTAACATTTTCAATGTTTGCACTTGTCTCAAATCCAATACCTGAACCAAAATCTTTGATGTCTCTAGCTCCAATATTTGAAGTCATAATTAGAATAGTATTTCTAAAATCTACCCTATGACCAAGACCATCTGTCAAAAATCCATCATCTAAAATCTGAAGTAAAATATTATATATATCAGGATGCGCTTTTTCTATTTCATCTAATAAAATAACGCTATAAGGTTTACGTCTAACTTTTTCACTCAATTGACCACCTTCCTCATAACCAACATACCCTGGAGGAGCACCAACCAACCTAGAAATAGAAAACTTTTCCATATACTCTGACATATCCACTCGAATAAGTGAATCCTCCTTATCAAATAAATATTTTGCAAGAACTTTAGCAAGTTCAGTTTTTCCAACACCTGTAGGACCTAAAAATACAAATGAACCTATAGGTTTTCTAGGGTCTTTTAAACCTACTCTAGTTCTTTTTATTGCTTTAGATAATTTTTCGATCGCATTTTCTTGTCCTATAACTTTTTTTGATAATTCATCCGACATTCCTAAAAGTCTCTTACTTTCATTTTGTGCAATACGATCAACTGGAATTCCCGTAATCATAGAAACCACTTCAGAAATATTTTTTTCTGTAACATTATGTCTTTTTTTCTTTGAATCTTTTATCCATTTATTTTTTTGAATTTCTAACTCAGAAAGAAGTTTCTTTTCAGTATCTCTAAGTTGAGCAGCTTCTTCATATTTCTGATTTTGAACAACTTGATTTTTTTGTTCTTTTATTTCTTCTATTTTATTTTCTATATCAATAATTATTTCTGGAACATCCAAATTACGAATATGTACTCTAGATCCAGCTTCATCCATCAAATCAATTGCTTTATCAGGTAAAAATCTATCACTTATATATCTATCTGAAAATTTGACACACGCATCAATAGCCGAAGGAGTATAATTTACATTATGATGACTTTCATATCTATCCTTAATGTTTTCCAAAATATTTTTTGTTTCTTCAGTTGTTGTTGGATCAACCACTACAACCTGAAATCTTCTTGCCAATGCACCATCTTTTTCAACATACTGTCTGTATTCATCTAAAGTTGTAGCTCCAATACATTGTAACTCCCCTCTAGAAAGAGCAGGTTTAAACATATTTGAAGCATCTAATGAACCAGATGCTCCACCAGCACCAACTATGGTATGTAATTCATCTATAAATAAAATAATATCATCATTTTTTTCAATCTCATTCATAACTGCTTTCATCCTTTCTTCAAATTGACCCCTATACTTAGTTCCTGCAACTAAGGAAGCTAAATCAAGGGTTACAACTCTTTTATTATGGAGAATTCTAGATACTTTTTTTTGAGTTATTCGCAATGCAAGAGCTTCAGCTATAGCAGTTTTACCAACACCAGGTTCTCCAATAAGTATAGGATTATTCTTTTTTCTTCTAGTAAGTACTTGAGCAACTCTCTCAATTTCTTTTTCTCTTCCTATAACTGGGTCCAGTTTATTCTTTTCTGCAAGTTTTGTTAAGTCTTTGCCAAAATTATCAAGAATAGGAGTTTTAGATTTATCTTTAGTTTTTCTAGTAGGTGTTGACTTAGTAAAACCACCTTTTATTTTAGATAAATCATCTTCTTCCAATGACTCAGAAGAAGTAGAAGATACTGAATTACTAGACTGATATTCTAAAAGTTCTTTTACTACATCATAACTAACGTCAAATTTATCTAATATTTGTGTAGCTATATTATCCTCATCTCTAAGAATAGATAATAATAAATGTTCAGTACCAATAATTTTACTTTTAAATATTTTAGCTTCTAGGTAAGTTATTTTAAGAACTTTTTCTGACTGTCTCGTTAAAGGTATATTCTTCAGATTTTTTAAATTACCTACACTGGTATTTTTTGTATTATGTTCAACAGAAGCCCTCAAATCATCTAAACTGATACCTAATTTTTTGAGTAAACTAACAGCCAAGCCCTCCCCCTCTCTAATAACACCAAGTAATAAATGCTCTGTGCCAATATAATCATGGCCTAGCCTTAGTGCTTCTTCTCTACTAAGAGAGATAACTTCTTTAACTCTATTTGAAAATTTTGCTTCCATTTTTAATTCTATACGTAAGAATAACTTAAATTCTTTAAAAAAAGTATAATTAAAAAATTAAATACTATTTAAAAAATACCTTGTCTCAGGGCCTTTCATAAATAATAAATCTAATATACTAACATTAGTATCAAAATTCTTGCCAAAATAGTTATTGTAATAAATTTTATTACTAGTTAAATTTATTTCATTATCATTATTAATATGACATAAATGAGTTAAATCATCAAATTTGAGTCCATTAAGTATTAACTCTTTCTCTTTTCTAAAATTATTTTCAAAATTTAATAATTTAAAAAAAAGTGTCAATAAGTCATAATTTAAATCTAAAAGGAAAATATGTCTTAACTTCAATACTTTAATTATTAAGTCCTTATAAAATAAAAAATAGGGCGTTTTTCCATACGATGACTGCATGGACTGCAAATGATGATTAATCCAATTTTGAGAATGATCAATTTTAATATCTATGTATTTTTTAGAAATTTTATTTTTTATAGTTGGTACAATTAAGTTAAAAGGACCATTATTACCATTAATTATTGTTCTATTTCTATAAGATTTTCTAGTATATAAAGAATCTAAATTAATAAGAATATCATTCTTATTTATAGACTTAAAATAATTAATAGATGGAAAATATTGTAGCTCAACCAAAATCATATTGTTAAATTTACTGTATAAATATAAAAGATGATAAATAAAAAAATGTTGATAAGTGTTATAGTTTTCTCTACATTATTATCATCTATATCTGTTTATTTATATCAAATGTTTTACTCACCAAACTTTTTAATTAATCAAAAAGATAAATTTCTTATGATTGAAGATAATATGAACTTTAATGATGTAAGAAATAAACTTATTCAAGACACAATACTTAATGATGTTTTATCATTTAGCGTTTTAAGTAAAGCAATGAAATATAATCAAAACATAAAATCAGGTGCCTATAAAATAAAATCAAATATGGCAAATTATAGTTTGATTAAAATGTTAAGATCAGGAAATCAAACACCTATTAATATCTCTTTTAATCATGCCAGAAAAATAGAAGATCTTGCAAAAATTATAACCAAAGACTTAAAAATTACAAACGATGAATTTATGGAATTCATAAATAATAAAAATAATGATCTTTATGAATTTAATGCAAAGAATATCATGGCAATGTTTCTGGCAAATACTTATGAGGTTTATTGGAATATAACAATAGAAAGTTTATTTAATAAAATGCATTTCGAATACACAAAATTTTGGAATAAAGAAAGAATTAATAAGAGTAATAAATTAAAAATGAGTACTATAGATATTTCAATTTTAGCATCTATTGTAGCCTCAGAAACCTTAAAAATGGATGAAGCAAATACAATAGCAGGAGTTTATATAAACAGGCTTAAAAAAAATATGTATCTGCAAGCAGACCCAACACTTGTATATGCTGCAAATGATTTTTCTATTAAAAGAGTTCTGAATAAACATAAAAAAATTGCATCTCCATATAACACATATATAAACAAAGGATTACCACCAGGTCCAATAAAGTTAACAATTAAAGAATATATTGATGCTGTCCTAAATTACGAAAAACATAAATATATTTATTTTTGTGCTAAAGATGATTTTTCTGGATATCATGTGTTTGCAACTAAACTAAGTGAGCACAATAAAAACGCAAAGAAATTTCAAAGAGCACTCAATAAAAGAAAAATTTATCGATAATGATAGAAGGTAATTTTGATATAAGAGTAAGGTATTCTGATACAGATCAAATGGGTTACGTATACTATGGTAGGTATGCAAATTTTTATGAAATAGCTAGAGTAGAACTATTTAGAAAATTAGGTTTTACATATAGTCAACTTGAAGGAGAAGGTATTGGAATGCCCGTTATTCAAATGGAAAATAAATTTATAATACCAGCAAAATATGATGAAATAATTAAAATTAATATACAAATCAAAGAAATACCAAGTGCTAAAATTTTATTCTATTATAGACTATATAACAAAAAAAAAAATCTAATAAATACCGCAACTACTCTACTAACATTTATAGATTTACAAACAAAAAAAGCTGTAAGAATACCAAAAAAACTACTTGAAATAATTAATAATAATTTTAGTGAAAAAGGAAATAGATAAATCTATTAATGAATTGAAAGATTACTCTAAGAAAATATATCTTAAAGGTAAAAGAATTTCAATCTACACCGTTTTTAAAATTTTTAAATCAAAATTAATAGAGGATGAAATTTTTGAAAGATCATTAGCTGTTGCCTATAGTTTCACTCTGGCTACCTTTCCACTAATTATCTTTTTATTTACATTAATTCCTTACATAAATACTTGGATTCCTGAAATTGATTCTATAAAAATTCTTGCGTTTTTAGAGGGGGCAATGCCTAGTGACATGTATGAAATCACTGAAGCTACTATTGCTGATTTAGTTGAAACAAAAAGAGGTGGACTTTTATCTTTAGGTGTGATATCATCTCTATTTCTTTCTACAAATGGATTTAATACATTAATTAAAACTTTTAATAGTTGTCATAGAATAGAAGAGAATAGAGGCTTTATAAAAACAAGGACCATTGCCCTAACATTAACAATAGTATTTATGTTGGTATTAATAATTTCAATATTGTTATCAACAGTTGGTGAAATATTTATCAATTTTATTTCTGAAAATAATCTATTTGAAGGTATAGTAGCATACTATTCCTTGATTATTTCAAGATTATCTATTCTATTTATTACATTTTATCTTGGAATAACATCTATATTTTATTTTGCCCCTGTAAAGCATAATAAATGGACGTTTTTTTCTTCAGGATCTATAATGTCAGCACTAGGATGTGTATGCATTTCTCTTATATTTTCTTATTATATCAATACCTTTGCAACCTATAACAAATTTTATGGTTCTATTGGAATTCTAATTGCCTATATGGGTTGGATGTACATTATATCTTCAATATTACTCATAGGTTTTGAATGGAATACTAGTATTGATATTGCTATTAATAAACTTAAAGAAAAAATTAATAATTAAATTTCAAGCTATTATTGGCAAATATTTTAATTAGTATATTTTTGCAGCCATAGATTACTCTAGAGGAGTGGCAGAGTGGTCGAATGCGGCGGTCTTGAAAACCGTTGTACCGCAAGGTACCGG
>JAPYTU010000013.1:24166-28855 GCA_029940715.1 Cytophagales bacterium | reverse complement strand
ATACCAATACACTTAATATTTAAATTTACATTTCTAGCGATATATCCATAACAAATTGCAAGAAAAGGTGTCCAATAACGAAAAATAATTACTTTAGGATTTAATGCTTTAATTTCTTTAACAACACTATACCATCGAAATGGCGAGTATGCATGAATCATTCTTTTTATATCAATATTTTTTGGTGCATTTTGATTAGAAAATTGAGTTTTTCCTGGAAATATAAAATTAGGGTACAACTTATTAAATGTCCAAATTTGAACTTTTTTCTCATTTTTTTTAAATGTCAATGCAAGTTCATGATTGGTTTCTGCTATACCACCTCTATAAGGATGAGCAGGGCCAATTATTAAATAGTCAATAGGTTTATTGTGCATAAACTACTAATATAAAGAATGGGATAATTAAAATATAATTAACCTAATAATCTATTTTTTCAAATTTAATTTGTCAGAATCAACTAAACCATCTTTCAATCTAACTATTCTATTAGAAAATTTTGCAATATCTTCTTCATGTGTTACCATAATTATAGTATTACCTCTTCTGTGTAACTCTGTAAATAAATCCATAATATCATGAGATGTTTTGCTATCTAAATTACCAGTTGGTTCATCTGCTAAAATAATACTTGGATTATTAACTAAAGCTCTTGCAATTGCAACTCGTTGTCTTTCTCCACCAGATAACTCATTTGGTTTATGAGTAGCCCTATCTAATAAACCAACATCTTCAAGTGCTTTTACAGCTAGCTTTTCTCTTTGAGAAGATGAATAACCAGCATATACTAATGGTAATGCTACATTATTTATAGCAGATGCCCTAGGTAATAAATTAAATGTTTGAAAAACAAACCCAATCTCTTTATTTCTAATTTCAGCTAATTCATTATCAGAAAGATTACTTACATTTTGATTATTTAAAATATAATCACCTCCAGTAGGTGAATCTAAACATCCAATAATATTCATTAAAGTTGATTTTCCTGATCCTGAAGGCCCCATAAAAGATAGGTATTCATTTTGTTTTATTTGAACTGTTATAGAATCTAATGCCTTTACAATTTGCTTACCAACATTATAATGCCTTGAAATATTACTAACTTTTATGATATCTTTCATTTGAAATTAAATTAAATTAAATTCAGCCTATTAATTAGATGTCAAAATAAGTAAAATTACTCGTAACAATTATAATATTTTAACATAAAAATTTCAAATGATATGGAAATATTTTTTCAATGGTAAACATATATTACATTGCTCACTTTAACTGTGTTAGAAATAATTTTAGGAATAGATAATATTATTTTTATTTCAATTATAACAAACAAGTAAAAAGAGAAAATAGACAAACAACTAGAGTGAGTGGACTATTATTAGCAATGTTTCTAAGGATACTTATGTTATTTGGATTAACATGGTTTATAGGGCCTACAAAACCTTTTTATTTGAGTTATAGTATTAAAGATATTATACTTTTTATTGGAGGTGTATTCTTAATCATAAAAAGCAATCATGAAATTTCTTATAAAATAAACGGCAACTTTAATGAAAAATTAATTTCATCTAAAATCGATACCATTCATGCTATAATATGGCAAATTGTAATAATTGATTTTGTTTTTTAAATTGATAAAACAAAAGCAAAGAAAACTTTACTAATAGACAAGTAAAATATTCTTTTAGTAAAGAAAAAATTACCAACAATTAGTTTAATTAATATTCAAGCCCTATGATTTCACGAACCTTGTCTAATGTTTGCATGAGGTTTTTGCTAAATTTAAACGTCATGATCTCGCTTTCTATTTTGCCATCTCTTAATAATTGATTGAAATGAAGAATCTCATAATTGTAACCATGTGTGCTACAATCAAAATTGATAGTTTTTTCTCCAACAGTAGAAATAATAGTAACCGAAGTTGGTTCATAAAACCGGCTATTTATTTTAATAGTTCCTTTTTCACAGTAAAAAATGGCTTCAGTTGGTGTCAATTCTAGAAATGTGCTTTTTAAAGAAGCCTTAACATCATTATCATAATTAAAAGTCATAGCGCAGGAACTGTCGACATCATTATCAAAAAAACTTGCTTTTGCTTCAATATTTTTTGGTAATCCAATTGTAGAAAGCGCCGCGAAAATAGGATAGATGCCTATATCTAATAAACTGCCACCACCAAGTGATTTTTTAAAAACACGTGAACTCATATCAAACTCTAGTTTGAACCCGAAATCGGCTTCAATTTTTAGTATGTTTCCAAAAGTTTTGTTTTTTAATTCATCGAGCACATACGTATAATGTGGAAGAAAATATGTCCAAAGTGCTTCCATAAGTAACACCGTATTTTCTTTTGATTTTGCAATCATGGCGTCAACTTCAAGAGCATTCATTGCAAATGGTTTTTCGCACAGTACAGCAATACCATGTTCCAAACATAAATGGGTATGTTCTTTATGGAAACTGTGTGGCGTGGCGATGTAAACGGCATCTATATTTGAGTCATTGACTAATGCTTCATAATTTCTGTAAGTTTTTGGCACGTTGTATTTTGAAGCAAAAGTATTTGCTTTCTCTAATGTTCTAGATGCTACAGCATATAGTTCTGCATCATTAACCGTAAGCAAATCGGTTGCAAATTTGTGGGCAATTTTCCCAAGCCCAATGATGCCCCAACGTATTTTTCTGTTTTGTAAAAATTTAGTCATTCATTTTGTAAAAGCCTTGATTAAAGATAGCAATTATGATAACCAAAAGGATATATATACTTCGCACTATTCTTCACTCTAGGAGTAGAACTTATAAACATAAAATTTAGAAGAGTTAGTATTATGCAGACTAAAATTAAAAAATAACTAACCTCTATTCCTTAATTATTTTTTTCATAGTCTTTCTATCATCTTGAACTAACTGGACTATAAAAACTCCATCATTTTTAGTCGATATATCAATTTCATGTGATGAAGAACCTAAATTATTATTTAATTCCTTTGTTAAAATTTCTCTACCAAAAATGTCTATTATTTTACACTCAACATCTCCCTTCCATGTATCACTAAACTCTATACTAAAAATACCATTAGTAGGATTAGGGAAAATTGAAATGTTTTTTTCCAATTTAGTAAATTCTATACCCTGAACAACTGGAGGTTCTGCTTGAATATATAAATCATCAACACCCCATCCCCATGCAACAGTCAAATCATCAGAATACAATCTAAACCTTACTTTAACAGTATCACCTTCTTGAAAATATCCTGTAGCATCAAAATCAATTTCTCTAGATTTAAACATATCTTGATTTCCAGTAGCTCCAGTCTGATAAGCTTGTAACCATGTTATACAATTACCACCTTCAACAGGAATGCATTTATCTGAATCATATCCATCAATTAATTTAAGCCAATTAATACCATCTTTAGATGCCTCAACTATCACATAATCATAGAATCTTAATGCAGGATACGAAGATCCATCACCAGGTTCAACAATCACAACTTCTTTAAACTTTATCGAAGGTCTAAAATCAGTTATTATTATTGGAATGTTTAACATTGCAGTTAAGCTATAACCATTATCATATCCTTCAGAAATTCCGTCTACATATGGATGATCAGAATTAAGCAATCTTCCTTCAAAACCAGATTGTGATCCTATTCTAAAACGATCCAAAGAAAACTCATCTCCAACCAAATCACTAAAAGTTGTAACAAATGATGTTTTTGCTTCAAGTATAGGATTAACAGTAATTTCTAATTGATTTGAAGGGTACTCTACCCTATCTTTAAATCCAAATGCTTGAACAATATAGTCTCCTTTTTCAGGAACTTCAAATTCATAATCTTTATCTACTATTTCAGTAGCATCATAGAAAGTTCCATATACAACACCATCAGCCTTAATTAGTAAAGAATCATAAATAGATTTAATAAAAACATTAGATTTTAGTAAATACTTATCATCTACATCTACTTGATGTACACTATTTAAAACAGGGGGAAGAATTACTGGATTTGGAACAAAATCATTAAGATCATCAAGTGTAGCAGTCCATATGCCCCTTCCATGAGTTGCTAATACTATTTGTCCTTGATCCTTAACTTTCATATCCCATGTACTTGCGTTAGGAAAGTTAGAATTAACAATATGCCACGATTCAGCTCCATCTGTAGATTCAACAAGACCAATATCAGTACCTGCCCACATTATATCAATATTATTAGGCATAACCAAAAAACTATATACTGCAACATCTGGAAACCCCTTAGAAGATTTTCCTGAAACATTCAAATGAAATCCTGTTAGATCCTTCCATGTTTGACCTAAATCTTTAGTTTCAATTACTTTTGCAGCACCGGACATACCAAATAAAACATATGCTGTTGAATCTTCTGTAGGATGAGAATACAAACCTGTTATAAGTCCCATATTTGCAAAACCTGGAACAGGATCAAAAGTTTCACCCCAATCTTTAGAAAGAAAAATTTCACCTCCATTTCCCATTTCACCACCAGCCCATACAAATCTAGGATTTGCTAAAGAAACTTCAATATCAGTACCAGACCAAAAACTACCACCCCATGTTCCACCAATAGATTTTAATTCCCAAGACTCTCCAAAATTTGAAGTTTTCATAGCACCACTACTAGTAACTGCATAAACAACTTCAGGATCTTGATACGATGTTGAAAG
>JAPYTU010000013.1:0-24066 GCA_029940715.1 Cytophagales bacterium | reverse complement strand
CCTTCAAAATATTGATCAAAACCATGTACCTTATCTGCACCATATGTCTGAGTAGTATTATAACCACTTAAAGAAGCTGTAAACTCACCATCATTAATGCCAGGATCAGAACTTGAAATAGATACGGCAACACCTCCATCTCCACCATGTAATATTCTAAAATTAGCTGTATCATCAACAATTGCTCCTAAAAAATGATGATCCACATGAACATTATCATTTTTTGAATCTATATCATTGTACCCATCAGTGATATGAGTATAAGTTTTTTTTCTTACTTTATAAGTAAAATCTTTTGATTCAATCTTTACTGAAGATTCTGGTAAATTAGTATCATCCCATGTTCCATTTTCAACCAAATAAGGCCAAATAAGATATAAAGATTTATAGAGTTGACCACCATTTTTAGAAATTTCTGTCTGACTCATTGTAGAATCATATGGTGTTATTTGCGTAAAAATATATTCTCTGCTTTCTCCATAATCTTCAACAATATTAAAAACACCATCATTTTTATTATCTCTAAATGATACAGTAAGCTGTACAGGTGGATCAGCTAATACGTCCCAAACTTCAAATGGAACAGTAACAGTATCTTCATAAGTGTAATTAGCATGAGAAACGCCTGAAGTTGATCCATCAGGAACAGAAAATCTATATGCTTTTTGAAATCTACCAGGACCAAATCTAACCTCAACATCAACAATATCAGGATCATCTGCCGCATTCACCCACTCATCTCCAGTACCAAGAGATTTTCCACCCCATATATTAAGTAAATTTAAAAAAGAGCCTGTATTTTTTTCAGTTACAACAGTAGAAGATCCATTAAAAGAAACCCCATCACCTGGCAACAAAGTAGCCTTATAAGTTTCTATACCACTATAATAAACAATGCTATCATGCAATGGATTGACAAGAATAGAATTGTCAAACCATCCTTGAGAATTAAGCCAAGTATCACTAGACCCATCTTCATTATTAAACAAATCAAATGTTTGTCCACCATCAAAAGAAATTCTCAATGCTGAACCAATATTAGAATCAACTATTCCAGCAAATACAACATTAGGATTTTGATATGAAACCGCAATTTCTAATCTTCCATAACTACCACCAGATTCACCATATATTCCATCTTCATTATCATATGGAAGATTTCCCGATAATCCAAAATTTCCTGGATTTGTCCAAGTCGTTCCAGCATCTGAAGATTTTAAAATACCATAACTTCTAACAGCTGCATATAAAATATTAAAATCACTAGGTGCAGCTACAACTTGTTGAATTCTATTGGATGATGTTTTAACCTGGGTCCAAGTTGTGCCACCATTAGACGATTTAAAAATATAACTTGATCCAGCTCCAGAAGTACTTATAACTACAACATCACTATTATTAGGATCAACTACCACTCTACTTACATTTGAAAATCTTTCATCTACATAACCTCCATCTATTGTAGAAACATTTACCCAATTTACACCACCATTTATTGATTTATAAATTCCATTTCCATCAACGGCATCTAAATTTCCAACCCAACTTTCACCTGTTCCAGCATAAAGTACATCTGGATTAGATTTGGAGAGTGCTACAGAAGAAACAGCGATATTAGTTAAATCATTCGAAAGTTCAGTCCATGAAACTCCAGCATCTATTGTTTTCCATACTCCTCCACCCACAGCAGCAGCATACCAAGTATTACCTGTAGCATCAGTTTCATCCACTGCAATAGATCTGGTTCTACCTGGAACATTAGTTGGACCTCTCTCAGTAAAAACAGCATTATCTTCAGCATAATTAGAATACCTAATATCATTATCTTCTTCTAAATTAGTTAGAGATCTAGAATTCAATAAATTATTTCTTGAACTCATAAGTTTATTATACTCAACACCACGATACCCACTCCTATATTCTCTAAACCTAGAAGGTTTGTTTATATCAATGTTACCATTCCTAATGGCTGCATGGTAATAAGAAATCTTTTCTGGACCATCATACTTAGCATCACCTACTATTATAGATTTTTTAATTAAAGGAGAACTATTAAAACTTTCTGATGTATTTTCAACTTTGTTACAAGAAATAAATATGAAAATTAATAAAAAAAGAAAAAGTTTTATTTTCATAATTAATTATTCTAATAGACTTAATGTAAAATACTTACACTATCTAAATTATATTTCAACAATACAATATTATAGTTTTTTTATAAGTTTTATTAAATAATATAGTATATAAAAACCATAAAATTAATTATTAATCTAAAATAATATTAATTAGCAGTAAATTCTTTAAGACGTTTGTTTTTACCTGGTTCTCTTAATTTTTGAAGTGCTTTTTCTCTAATCTGACGAACTCTTTCTCTAGTTAATCCCATAACATCTCCAATTTCTTCCAATGTATATGGATTATCAAAACCTATACCAAAACTCATAAGAACAACATCTCTCTCTCTTGGTGTTAAAGTTGCTAATGCTCTCATTGTTTCAATTTTTAAAGATTTATTAAAAACCAAACCTGTATCAGTAGGTCCTTCACTATCATTTTCAAGAACATCTAATAAAGATCCAGAGTCATCCTCTCCAAAAGGAGCATCCATTGACATTTGTTTAACTTCAGCACTCAAAGTACTTCTTACTTCAGAAGGTTTCATATCTAAAATTTTTGCTATTTCTTCTTCAGTAGGCTCCCTTTCTAATTTTTGTTCCAATTCTGCATAAGCCCTTCTAATTTGATTAATAGCTCCCGATTTATTCATTGGCAGCCTTACAATTCTTGATTGCTCTGCAAGCGCTTGCATAATAGACTGCCTAATCCACCAAACAGCATAAGAAATAAACTTAAATCCTTTAGTTTCATCAAACTTTTTAGCAGCTTTAATTAAACCTAAATTTCCTTCATTTATCAAATCATTTAATGGAAGACTTCTGTTTTGATATTGCTTAGCAACCGAAACAACAAATCTTAAATTAGCTCTAACTAATTTATCGAGAGCATCTTGATTACCTTTTTTAATTTGTTTTGCTAATCTCACTTCCTCATCAGGAGTAATCATAGAAACACCACTAACTTCTGTAAAATACTTTTCTAAAGTATGGCTTTCTCTTCTATTGGTAATTGATTGGGTGATTTTAAGTTGCCTCATAAATTAATTATTTTGTGAAAACTGATCCGCAAATTTATTGCATTATTTAATATATATCAAACTAATTTAGTGTTATAACGAAATAAGATTGTTTTTGTTTCTATAAAATGTATAATTAATAAAAATATTATTCTATTTCAATTACTAAACTATCCGTCAAAGGAATAGACTGACAACATAAAATGTAACCTTTTGCAATTTCTTCATCTGATAATGCATCTGAAACATCCATTTTAACATTTCCTGAAATTAATTTCCCCTGACAAGATGTACAGACACCACTTTGACATGAATAAGGCATATCAATATCATTTTCAAGACCTGCGTCAAGAATAGTTTCTTGTTTACCCACTTCTATATCATGAATATCTCCATCAATATAAATTTTAACTATTGATTTATTTTCCATTTAAATAAATTATACAAACACAAAAATAATACTGATTGATTAAAAAAAAGATATCTATAATAATTATTATTTAAATTTGCAGACTATTATGAATGAAAATAATTTAAAATCCATATCACCAATTGATGGTAGATATAGCAAAATATCAAACAAAATATCAAGCTATTTCTCAGAATATGCACTTATAAAGTATAGAGTATATGTAGAAATTGAATATTTTAAAGCTTTATGTGATATTCCTTTAAAACAATTAGCTTCAATTAGTTCTTCTGATAAAAAGAAGATTAGTGCTATTGCATCTAAATTTTCACTTGAAAATGCTAATAGAATAAAAAAAATAGAACAAAAAATTAATCATGATGTAAAAGCTGTTGAATATTTTATTAAAGAAAAATTTGATGATCTTGGACTGGAAAATTATAAAGAGTTCATTCATTTCGGATTAACTTCTCAAGATATAAACAACACCGCAACTCCATTAATGCTAAAATTTTGTTTAAAAGATATACTACTACCTAGTCTAGGTGATGTTCTAAAGTTATTAAAAAACAAATCTAATGATTTTATAAATATTTCCATGATTGCAAGAACTCATGGACAAGCTGCTAGTCCCACAACTTTTGGAAAAGAAATAAATGTTTTCTATGAGAGAATTAAAAATCAGCTTGATTTATTATATAAAATCCCTAATAATGGAAAATTTGGAGGAGCATCAGGTAATCTTAATGCTCACTATGTTTCCTATCCCTCAATTAATTGGGATGATTTTTCAAATAAATTTCTTGAAAGATTAGGACTTGAAAGAAGTAAACCAACTACACAAATAGAACACTATGATAATATGGCTGCAATATTTCATAATTTATCTAGGATTAACACCATCCTTATAGATCTTTGTAAAGATATATGGCATTATATATCAATTAATTATCTAATTCAAAAAGTAAATAAAAAAGAAATTGGATCATCAACAATGCCACATAAAATAAATCCCATTGACTTTGAAAATGCCGAAGGAAATTTAATGTTAGCAAACTCTTTATATACATTTTTTGCTGAAAAACTACCTATTTCAAGACTTCAAAGAGATTTAACAGATTCTACTGTATCAAGAAATATTGGTCTACCTCTAGCGTACACCAAAATAGCCTTTGATTCAATCATTAAAGGAATTAATAAATTAGATATTGGCAAAGAAACTATTGAAAAAGATTTAAATAAAAACTGGGTTGTTGTCTCAGAAGCTATTCAAACAATTTTACGAAGAGAAAAAATTTCAAATCCTTATGAACTTCTTAAAAACCTTACTAGAAGTAATCATAAAATTACAAAAGAATCAATATCTAAATTCATTAATAACCTTCCTATTAACCAAAAGATAAAGGATGAGCTATCTAAAATAACTCCTAAAAACTACATTGGGAATTCTAATAAAAAATAATGATAAAATTTATTATTGGGTTTTTATTAAAAAATTTCCCAAGATCTTTTTTACAGAGAATCAGTCAACCAATTTTTAAAGTTATAACTCTACTGTATAAAGGAGATGCTGTATTTTGTCCAATTTGTAAAATTAGTCTAAGAAAATTTTTTCCATACGGTAGAAAAGTAAGAGAAAATGCTCTTTGTACAAATTGTCTTTCATTAGAAAGACATAGATTAATTTACCTTTATTTAAAAAATGAAACTGATTTTTTTAATAAAAAATTAAATGTCTTACATATTGCGCCAGAACAATGCTTTATAAGAAAATTTAAAAACTCCAAAAACTTAAATTATACCACTGGAGATTTAAATTCACCTCTTGCAGATATAAAAATGGATATCCACAATATGCCATTTGAAAATAATGTTTTTGATATAGTTTTATGTAATCATGTTCTTGAACATGTTAAGGATGATATTTTAGCTCTTAAAGAAATTAGAAGAGTATTGAAAAAAGGTGGATATTCTATACTTCAAGTTCCTTTTTATAATCCCCTACAAAATAAAACATTAGAAAATAAATCTATCATAGATCCATTAGAAAGAGAAAAAAAATATGGTCAATCAGATCATGTAAGAAAATATGGAAAAGATTATAATAAAAGAATAACATCAATAGGTTTCAAGGTTGATGAAAATAATTACATAAATAAATTATCTGAAGATCTAAAAATGAAATATGGATTATCTAAAAATGAAATAATTTTTATTGCAACAAAATAATAACTTTCTAATAATTAAAAAGAAGAAGACAATTTATTTAATATCTGAATCTTCTATAATGTACCCATTTTTATCAGAATTTATTGATATTATTAACTCAGAGATAAATCCAACTAAAAATAGTTGAACTCCTACAATTATAGTTACCAAAGCAATATAAAAAAAAGGTTGATCAGTAACTGGCCTTATTTGATCTAAAGGAATATTATTAGATATTTTAGATAACTTTTCATATATAATCCAACCTACAGAAATGAGACCTATTAAAAAAGATATTACACCAAGTGATCCAAAAAAATGCATTGGCCTTTTTCTAAATTTATAAACAAAACTTACTGAAATAAGATCTAAAAAACCTCTAATATATCTTTCCATACCAAATTTTGTTTTTCCAAATTTACGTTTATTATGATTAACTATTTTTTCTCCAATTTTATCATACCCATTCCACTTTGCAATTAAAGGAATATACCTATGCATTTCACCATATAAATTTATAGAATTTACTAATTCCTTTTTATATATTTTTATTCCACAATTAAAATCATTTAGCTTTATTCCTGAAAATATTCTGGTTACTAAATTAAAAAATTTAGAGGGAATAGTTTTTGAAAGAGGATCATTTCGTTTTTTTTTCCATCCAGAAACAAGATCATAATTATCTTGATTTATCATTTTAAATAAAGGATATATTTCATTAGGATCATCTTGCAAGTCAGCATCCATAGTTAAAACATATGTTCCATTAGAGGCTTTAAATCCAGCATCTAATGCATCAGATTTTCCATAATTTTTTCTGAATTTAATAGAGCTTAAATTTGTTTTTTTTTTAGATATGGTCTTTATAACATTCCAGGAATTATCTGAACTTCCATCATCAATAAAAATAATTTCAAAATTTAAATTCGTATTCTTAAGATTATTTATAATTGAATTATATAATAATTCTAAAGATTCTTCTTCATTATATACTGGTATAACTATAGATAAATCAATATTTTTCATTTTATTATAATAATATATTTGTTTCACAACCCACTACAATTCCTTCAACTTTCCCCCTAATTGACCAATCCATCCATGGAGAATTAATAGATTTTGAAAGATTTGTATTTTCATTATAATCCCATGAAGCATTATGATCAAAAATTGTTAAAATAGCTCTATAACCTTCCTTAATTTCAGGTTGATCTAATTTTAAAATTCTTCTAGGGTTTCTTGTAAATTTATCTAGTAAAATATCAAAAGAAATTTTACTAGATAATTCAACTAAATTTGAATAAAATGTTTGTAATGAAATAATACCAAAGCTTGCTTTATCAAACTCAACATTTTTACTATCAATATCTTGTGGTTGATGATAAGAAGAAATAACATCAATAGTGCCATCCTCTAGGCCAATAATTAAAGAATCAATATCCTCTTTTGTACGTAGTGGAGGATCAACTTTATAACATGTTTCAAAATTTAATATTTTAGAATCATCAAGTAAAAGATTATATATTGGAACATCACAAGTAACATTTAACCCTTTTGATTTAGCCTTTTTTATTAATTCAACAGAATTTTTAGTAGATATACCAGAAAAATGAATTTTTCCACCCACATATTCAAGTAATGATAGGTCTCTTTTAATTCCAATTGTCTCTGATATGTATGGAATACCTTTTAAACCAACTTTATTACTATTTATTCCATCATTAACCTGTCCTTTAGATAAATTAAAATCATTAGGTTTAGATATATATAAGCCATTTATTTGATCTAGATACAATAATGATTTTAAAATTAATTCTGAATTTTTAATTATAGAGGTTCCACCAGAAAAAGCAACAGCACCTGAATGATATAAATCTATTATATCATTCATCTCTATTCCAATAGAATTTTTAGTAATTGCAGCAGTAGGATGAATTGATGTTAATCTATTTAAAGACTTGTTTTTTATGTAAATAATATCATTCTTAGTTTGAATAACTGGATTTGTATCAGAACTAAGTAATATATCAACAAATCCTGATTTTGAAGCTAAATTCATACCTGAATTTAAATCTTCTTTGTATTCATTTCCAGGGTCACAAAAGTTTGAATTAAAATCTATCCAACCCACAGAAACTTTTTTACTCTGACAATCAATTACTCTTTTTGTTTTATTATTTATTTTCCTTTTTGATATTTTTTTAATAATACCATCAGATCCAATTAATATATTTATTTTTTGATTATAAAATTTTGATGTTGGTTCAGATACTATTAAAGAATTGAGCAATAGCGACATTAATAAGATTTTAATTACGCTAAATTAAAATATATTTAATAGAGTGAAAAATTTAATTTACTAAAATAGTAGCTTCTCTATCAGGACCAAGAGAAATTAATTTAATAGGTACACCTAAATTATCTTGAATAAAATTTATATAATCCTTAAATTCTTGATCTAAATTGTTATAATTTCTACAATTGTTAATGTTTGATGACCAACCATTAAATGATTTATAAATTGGTATAATATCTTCAGACTCAATTAATGTAGGAAAATAATCAATATCCTTTCCTTTATATTTATAACCAATACAAATATTAACAGTTTTAAAATCTGATAAAACGTCTGACTTCATCATATAAAGATCAGTAACCCCATTTAACATAACTGAATATTTTAATGCAGGTAAATCAAGCCATCCACATCTTCTTGATCTTCCTGTTGTTGAACCAAATTCATTCCCATTTATTCCAATATTTTTACCTACTTGATCAAATAATTCTGTAGGAAAAGGTCCTGCCCCTACACGGGTACAATAAGCTTTAAAAATACCAAAAACATTGCCAATTTTTTTTGGAGAAACACCAAGTCCTACACATGCACCAGCAGTAGTTGTATTTGATGATGTTACAAAAGGATAACTTCCAAAATCTATATCTAATAATGTTCCTTGAGCTCCTTCTGCTAAAACTTTATTATTTTTTTTTATATGATTATTAACTACATACTCAGTATCTGTTATATTAAATTCTTTTAAAAAATCAACAGCCTTAAAAAATAAATTTTCCTTTTCTATAAAATCACTTGGATAATTTCCTTTTAAAAAATAATCATGAGTAGATTTTTGATCTTTATATTTATTTATAAAAAATTTTGATAACACATCCCCCACCCGAAGGCCCTGTCTACCAATTTTGTCTTGATAAGTAGGACCAATTCCTTTTAAAGTAGACCCTATTTTCTTATCCCCTTTACTGTCCTCAAGAAGCTTATCTAAGAGCTTATGAATTGGTGAAATTAATTGTGCTTTATTAGAAATAATTAAACAATCCTTTAAATCTATACCAAATTTATTGTATATATCTTCAACTTCTTTCATAAAATTGACTGGATCTAAAACAACTCCATTTCCTATAATGTTTTCCTTGTTTTCTCTAAAAATACCAGAAGGTATTTGGTGTAAAACATGCTTATTTCCATTAAATTCCAATGTATGTCCTGCATTTGGACCTCCCTGAAATCTTGCAATCACACTATAATTTGGAGCTAAAAAATCAACAATCTTACCTTTGCCCTCATCACCCCATTGCAAACCTAACAACACATCAACTTGCATTTATTTCTTTTTTTTAGTTCCAAAAAAATATAAAGAATGATCTTTAATTTCAACATCAAACATTTCTTCAACTGAATTTTTAATTAATTGAATTCTAGGATCACAAAATTCTAATATTTCATCATTATCAAGAATAATATGATCATGTTGTTTAAAACCAAAAGATTTTTCATACTTAGCAAGATTATCTTTAAAAATATGTCTACTTACCAAATCAATATTTACTAATAAATCCAAAGTATTATATATAGTTGCCTTACTTACTCTATAATTTTTCTTAATCATTCTATTATACAACTCATCCGCATCGAAATGATGATTATATGAATATATTTCATTAATAATCGCATATCTCTCGGGTGTTTTTCTCAATCCCCTTAACTCAAGATTTTTATCTAAAATTTTTCTAACTTCTTTTATTACAGATGATTTTGATTCCATATAAACTAATCAATTCTTTTAATACCAATCACATTTTTAATTTTTTGTAATTTCTCCATCAATTTAAATAATTGCAAAGTATCAGACACAAATAATTCTATTTTTCCTTCAAAAATTCCATGCTTCATATTTATTGAAATTGATTTCATATTTACCTTTAGTTGCGAAGAAATTATTTTGGTGATATCATCAAGAACCCCAATCCTATCTGTACCATTAATCAATAAAGAGGATAATAAATTATTATTTATTTTAGTAAACCATTCTGCTTTTATAACCCTATAGGCATATTTAGATAATAATTCAGGTGAATTTGAACAATTTGTCCTATGTACTTTAATACCTTCATTAATAGTTACAAAGCCAAAAATATCATCACCAGGAATAGGGTTACAACATGAAGACATTGAATAATCTAAAGTCTGATTATTTCCATCAAATAAAATTAAACTATTAGATGTTTTTTTATTTATGACTTTTTTAGATTTATTTTCTACAATTAATTTTTCCTCTTTTATTTTAAGCTTTTCAATAGAATTTAAATACTCTCTAATCTTTTTTAGATTAAATATTCCTTTTGCTATATCATAATAAAATTCTATAACACTTCTGTAATGAAAATAATTGGCCACTTGAGAAATATTTTCATCAAATTTTAATTTTAATTTTTTGAATTTTCTTTTTATAAGATCTTTTCCTTGAGTAGATAAGTTTTTTCTTTGTCCTATTAAACTTGATTTAATAGATGATTTTGCCTTAGATGTAACTGCTTTATTTATCCAATCCTCTGAAGGCTTCTGCTTAGTAGAAGTAATTACATTAACTTGATCACCACTCTTTAAAATTTTAGTTAATGGAACTAATACTTTATCAATTATAGCTCCAGTACACTTTGAACCAATTTCTGAATGGATAGAGTAAGCAAAATCAAGAACAGTTGAGTTTATAGGAAGTGTTTTTAAATCACCATTTGGAGTAAAAACAAAAATCTCTTCATTATATAAATTTCCTCTAAAATCATCTAAAAATTCCTGAGGAGAATAATTTTTCTGACTTACTAAATCTCTAATAGAACTTATCCAATCATCAAATCTAGAATCTCCTTTTAATTTTTCTTTATATTTCCAATGAGCCGCAAACCCCTTTTCTGCTATATCATCCATTCTCTTAGATCTTATTTGAACTTCTACCCATTTTCCAACACCACTCATAACTGTAGTATGTAAAGACTCATATCCATTAGCTTTAGGTGTTGAAATCCAATCTTTCAATCTATCAGAATTAGGATGATAAAAATCCGTTACTACTGAATAAGCCTGCCAACAAACAGTTTTTTCTTCTTCAAAATTTACATCTAAAATAATTCGAATTGCAAAAAGATCGTAAATATCTTCAAAACTTATATCCTGATTCTTTATCTTATTATTTATTGAAAATATAGATTTTGGTCTTCCTAAAATTTTGAATTTTAAATCTAAATGTTTTAATTTTTTATTTATTGGTCGTATAAAAGATTTTATAAACTTATCTCTACTATATTTAGTATCTCTTAATTTATTTGATATATAGTTAAAACTTCTTTTATCAGTATATTTTAAATATAAATCATCTAATTCTGATTTTATGGAATAAAGTCCAAGTCTATGAGCCAAAGGTGAATAAACATAAATTGTTTCAGATGAAATTTTTAACTGTCCTTTTCTTGACATGCTTTCAAGTGTCCTCATGTTATGCAATCTATCAGCCAATTTTATCAGAATAACTCTCATATCATCCACAAGGGTTAATAACATTTTCTTAAAATTTTCTGATTGCATCGATGATCCAGGTGTAAAAACACCAGATATTTTAGTTAATCCATCACAAATTCTAGCGACATTGAATCCAAATTTTTTTTCTATAAATTTTAAAGTTAAATCAGTATCTTCAACTACATCATGTAATAAAGCAGCTATTATTGATGTAGCTCCTAATCCAATCTCTTGAACACAAATTTGAGCAACACTTATTGGATGTAAAATAAAAGGTTCTCCTGATTTTCTTCTCATTTCCTTATGAGCTTCTAAAGAAATTCTAAATGCTTTTTTTATATTATTAACATCAGATTGAGAAACAAGAGATTTAGAATGCCTTAAAAGTCTTCTATATGCATTAACAATCAATTTATTGTCTTTTTCTTCTAAAGTAATTCTTTGTTTATTTATGTTCATTTTTATAAATTGAAATTTAATTTAAATTTTCTCATTAAAATAATTTATTTCTACATTTGCAGACTGTTTTATGCGGACGTGGCGAAATTGGTAGACGCACTAGATTTAGGATCTAGCGCCGTAAGGCTTGTGGGTTCGAGTCCCTCCGTCCGCACAAATTAAATAAATAATAAAAATTGAAGATAAGTAAAGAAAAAATTTCAAAAACAGAATTAACTATACAACTTATATTGGAAAAAAAAGACTATATAAACCAATACGAGTCAAAACTAAAAGAACTTAAAAAAAGAGCTAACTTAAAAGGTTTTAGACCCGGAATGGTTCCTATTCAATTATTAAAAAAAATGTATGGTAAAGGTGTTTTATTAGAAGAACTTAACAAAATAGTTAGTAATAAAATCAATTCATATATAAAAGATGAAAAAATTAAAATAATAGGTGAACCTATACCACAAGGAAATAATCTTGAAGATACTAATATTGATAATATCAACAATTTTGATTTTGATTTTAAAATAGGACACCTAAGTGATTTTAAAACAGAATCATTTACAAAAAAATCTAAATACACCCTACACAAAATTAAAGTTGAAAAACAAATAGTTGATGAAACAGTAAAGAATTTACAAACTCAATACGCAAATATTGAAAACCTAAAAAAAGTAACTAATAAATCTTCAGTATATGGTGAAATATCATATGATAATAAAACAAAAAAAACATTATTAGAAATTGAAAAATTAGATAATAAAGAAACTAATAAAATTATCGGGAAATCTATTAATGATATTATTTCTATTGATTTACTAAAATTAACAAAAAATAATAATGAAAAAATATCTCAAATACTAGGTGAAAAAATAGATATAAAAAACTCTCCTAATAAAGTTTCTATCAAAATTGAAAATATTATTGAAAAATCTCCCGCAATGATTAATTCTGAATTATTTGATAAAATATTTGGAATTGGAAAAATTAAAACAATAAAAAAATTTGATAATGAAATTAAAAAATCACTTTCTGCAAATTATCTGCGAGAAAGTGAATTATTATTAAATAGAGAAATTGAAAAAAATTTAGTATCAAAATATAATATTGAAGTTCCTACTAATTATGTAAAAGATTGGATTACCAAAAATAACGATGAAAAAACAAGTAAAAAATTACTAAATGAACAATTTGAACAATATTGTAACCAAATTAAATGGTCTTATATAGTAGATGATATTATAGACAAAAATAGTATCAAAATTGAAAATGAAGAGATTGTATCCCTTGCTAAACATCAAATACAAAATCAATTACAAGGATCAGGGATTCAAGAAGTAAATAAAGACATAAATAAATTTGTTGATAATTATTTAAAACATAATAATGGAGAAAATTATCTTAAAATTTTTAATCAATTAAAATCAAATAAAATTTTTAATCTAATTAAAGAAAAAGTATCAATTAGTGAAAAATCAATAACAATTGATAAATTTAGGCTACTTGCAAATAAAATAAATTAATTTTATCAGTATGAACAGAGAAGAATTAAGAAAATATATAGTAAAAGACAAAAATTTAAATGGTCTTACATTTGATAAGTATGTTGAAAAAGTAGAAAATATGACTCGATCAGTCATTGAAGAAAGACCAACAAATTTTAGAGAAATTGATGTTTTTTCTAGACTTATTATGGATAGAATTATTTTTCTTGGAATGGGAATTGAAGAAAATATAGCAAATATTATAACTGCACAACTTTTGTTTCTTGAATCAGTTGATTCAAAAAAAGACATATTATTATACATCAATTCTCCTGGAGGTTCAGTTTATGCAGGCTTAGGTATTTACGATACAATGCAATATGTATCACCCAATGTTGCCACAATATGTACTGGAATGGCAGCATCCATGGGTGCTATTTTATTAGCTGGTGGAACAAAAAATAAAAGATCTGCTTTAAAACATTCTAGAGTTATGATTCATCAACCAAGCGGAGGAATGCAGGGACAATCTACTGATATGGAAATAACATTAAAACAGATGCAAGAATTAAGAAAAGACTTATACAATATTCTAGCAAATCATACTGGAAAATCTTTTAATGAGATACAAAAAGATTCTGATCGTGATAAATGGATGAGAGCTGATGAAGCAAAAAAATATGGAATAATTGATGAAATTTTAATTAGAAAACCTAAATAGATAATAAAAGTTTATCAGACACTTTTAATGAGGCATCACTCATTCCAATTATTTTTTTTAATTCACTATACCTCTTTATCATATTATTTCTGTATTCAACATTATTTTCAATTTTTTTCAACTCATCTACTATCATTACTGTATTAAATTGATCTTGAATTAATTCTTTAACACAATTTCTTGATAAAATCAAATTAACAAGTGATATAAAATTTACTTTGATTAATAATTTTCCTATCAAATAGGATAATTTAGAAATTTTAAATACAACTACTTGTGGTACTCCTAAAAGGGCAACTTCAAGACTAGCAGTTCCAGACATGACAATAGAAAATGCAGAATTACATATTGTATCATAAGTATTTTCATATTTAACATTAACATTATGAAACTTTTTAATACCATCATAAATAGATTTAGGTAAATCACTCACACCACATACATTAAACTTATAATTTGGCAATTTTTCAACTAAATTTTTAAAAACTGGTAATGAATATTTTAATTCACCAATTCTACTTCCTGGCAACAGAGAAATAATTTTATTATTAAAATTTTCAGAATTATTAATAGAAAAACTATCTAGCTTTTTTATAACTGGATTTCCAACATAATCTACATTAAGGGAATTCTTTAAAAAATATTTCTTTTCAAAAGGTAAAATTGAATATATCTTATCAACATATTTCTTCAAAATAGAGATGCGACTAGGATTCCAAGCCCAAACTTTAGGAGGTATATAATAATGTACATTAAAACCATTCCTTTTAGCAAATTTTGCAATTTTTAAATTAAATCCAGGAAAATCAATTAATAAAATCAACTTTGGATTAAGTCTTAAAATATCTTTTTTACATTTTTTAAGTTTATTAAGTAATAAAGGAAGTTTATAAAAAACCTCAACAAATCCCATCACACTATAATTAGAATAATTTTCTAAAATATTTCCTCCAGCATTTTCCATTTGAGGTCCTCCCCAACAATCTATTTTAAGAGAAGAATTTGATTTAAGTAAATTTTCTATAATATATGAACCATGAATGTCACCAGACTTCTCACCAGAAATTATAAAAATATCTGAATTATTTTTCTCCATAATATTCTACAAAATTTCTTGGAGTTTCATAAAGTTTAATACAATGTAACTGACAATTTACATCATTAAGTAACCTTAATTTTTTATCAAGAATTTTCCAGAATTCAATAACAACATTTTCAGTTGTAGTTACTTTACCTTCTAAAAATGGAACATCAAGATTTAAATTTTTATGATCAACTTTTTCTAATATTTCTAATTTAATAAAATCTGATAAAGTTTTTAAATTAATAAACATGCCAGTTTCCGAATTTATATTTCCTTTTACTGTCACTATAAGATCATAATTATGACCATGCCAATTTTCATTTGAACAAGTACCATATAATTCTAAATTTTTTTCATATGAAAAATTAGAATTATAAAGTTTATGAGCTGCATTAAAATGTTCTTTTCTAGTAATATAAATCATGTTATTATAACCATTGGTGATTCATTTAATCTAACTTCAACATGTTCAAATTCAGATGTACTCAATTCTAATCCTTTAAAATTTGCAGAAAGAGGAAAACTTTTATGAGTTCTTTCTATTAAAACTCCTATTTGAATATCTTTAGGATGATAAAAAAGTATTTTATTAATTGCATACATCAATGTTCCTGCAGAATTCATAACATCATCGATAAATACTATAATATTATTATTTATATGGTCATAAATTAATCCAGGAGTACATTTCTTAAATAAAAATTTTTTTTTATCTAATTCCATATCATATAATGAAACTTTAATATCAGAATACTCCATAACATAACCTTTTATTCTCTCAGATAAATACTTTCCATTTGGCTGAATACCTATAATAATAATATCCTTTTTATTAAAATTTTTTTCGATAATCTGATATGATAACCTTTTAATCTTTTTTTCTATATCATCTGCATTTAAAACAATATTCGTCATTTTAATAAATTATAAAGGCATCACCTTATTATCCTTAAAAGTAGAAAGAATAACCATTGACTGCAAACTATCAGTTGCCTCAATTTCACTGACTTTATCTAACATTAATTTTTGATATGATGCTATATTTTCAGAAACTACTTTTAATATAAAATCACCCGTTCCCGTAATATGATGACACTCTATAACATTATTTACTTTATTAATTTTATCAAGAAAAATATTAATATTTTTTTTGTTATGTTCCTTTAAGGATACCAAAACAAATGTGCTTACTCCTAAGCCAATTTTAGATAAATTTAATTGTGCATGATATCCACTTATAATACCTTTTTTTTCTAATTTTCTAACTCTTTCAAGAGTTGGTGCAGGTGAAAGTCCTATTTGTTTAGAAAGATATGCATTAGTAATTTTAGAATTCTCTTGAAGCATTCTTAAAATTTTTCTATCAATATTATCAATTTTCATACTTTAAAATAAAATTTGGTTATTATATAAATAAGTTAATTTAAATTTTGAGCGACAAATATAAATAAGTTTAATAACAAAGATTATTTTATTTTACTTAAATAATTTCTAGAATCAATATTGATTTTTTCTTTCCTCTTGCTTAATCTAATAACCATTTTAAAATATTGTTTCGAAGTTTTAAAATTCCTATTGTCATATTCTAATTTTCCTAAATAATAATATGAATAAAGTGTATAGCCTAATCTTTGATTTTTCATTTGAATAGAATACTCTATTGACTTCAAATAATTTTCTTTTGCACTTTCAATATTTAATTTTTTTCTTTCTATTTCTGCTTTAAAAAAATGAGCATTTCTTACAACATTTACATTATACCCTAGTATATTATTTAAATAATTTTTTAATAATTCATTTAACTGAATTTCACATTCATCAAAATAACCTGATCTATATAATAATTGAGTATAATACCTATGAAATATTGAATTCATAGGATATGTATTATGAAGATAATTTGAAATCTGTAAAGCTTTACTCAATTTGTTTTCCTCAGAAAATATTCTCATAAGAAAATATTGTGCCTCTGTTCTGGTGTAAAATGAGTTTTTAGCTGCATTATCTAATTGCTCAATACCTTTGATTTTATTTCCTTTGGGAAAAAAACTAACTATTGGTTTAAGAATAGGATATTTATCAGATATCCAGATAGAATAATAATTAAAGAGACCATTACCAAATGCAATTTCGGGTATTAAGTAATCTTCTTTACGAATTTCTTTTAAATATTTAAGAGCATTTTTTCCAGAAAAAGCAGCCTTCCTCCAATTTTTTCTTTCCGACAACAACCTACCTTTAAAACCATACGATGCAGCAAGAAAAAATGCTCCATCAATTTTATTTCCATCTTCATATATTTTCTTTGAAAGTAATATTGATTTATCCATCAATAACAAAAATTGATTGTCCAAGTTGTTTTTTTGTTTAGCTTCACCTTCGGATTCTATCCCTTGATTTACTTCCGCCTCAATCCTCCACCATTTACTTAAACCCAATAAAAAAATTGGAAGTGGATGGTTTTTATATTCGTCAATTAACCATGTAAATTCTTTTTCGGCTTCATCAAAATTAAAATTATACATCTTATTAATTGCATTAGTAGATTCAATTTGAATATCTATATCTGACAATATGCTTTTTAAAGTATCATTCTGAGGATATAAATGAATATTATAAGAGACAATGAATAATAATAAAAGAATAAATTTTTTTTTCATTTTTATTTTACAAATTAACTCAATCAATAGATTATGGTTATAATAATTTATATTATTTTCGCTGAAATAGATTTTTATGTGGAATTTCAATAAAATAAATAATTTTTCAGGATGGATAGCATTTGTAATATCATTAATTGTTTATAGTATTACAGTTGAGGACACAGTAAGTTTTTGGGATCCTGGAGAATTTATAGCAGTATCAAGTAAACTTGAAGTTCCTCACCCACCAGGAGCTCCATTTTATTTACTGTTAGGAAGATTTTTTTCTTTATTTGCATTAGGTGATAATGAAAATATAGCCCTAGCAGTTAACTTTTTAAGTGTAGTCGCAAGCTCATTTACAATTTTATTTCTTTTCTGGAGCATAACTCATCTATCAAAAAAAATCATTTACCCAGAAAATAATAAAAATATAATTCTAATAATACTAGCAGGATTTACTGGGTCTATGGTATTTACGTTTTCAGATTCATTTTGGTTTTCTGCAGTTGAAGCTGAAGTATATGCTATGTCTTCGTTTTTTACAGCTTTTGTTTTTTGGGCAATCCTAAAATGGGAAACTATAGAATCTGAATCTGATCAAAATAAATGGATTATATTAATTGCTTATATGATGGGACTATCAATAGGAGTTCACCTATTAAATTTAGTTACTATTCCTGCTTTAGCTTTGATAATATATTTTAGAAAAAGTAAAGAAATATCTACTTTAGGCATAGTCTCATCTTTACTAATAAGCTCATTTATAATTATTTTAATAATTGAAGGTATAATTCCTGGATTACCATCATTTGCCAGTTTCATTGAAAGGTTTTTTGTTAACTCAATTGGTCTACCATTTGGAAGCGGTATAATATTTTTTATTATCCTCTTTATTTCATCTTTAATATATCTAATAAGATACTCAGAACTCAAAGAAAAGGTAATTTTAAATACATCATTACTATCCTTAACGTTCATATTAATTGGGTATTCATCATACTCTTTAGTTCTAATAAGATCAAGTTATAATCCTCCAATAGATGAGAATAATCCTGAAAATATTTTAAACTTTATTTCATATTTAAAAAGGGAACAATATGGTTACAGGCCTTTATTTAAAGGTCAATATTTTGACGCTAATGTTACGGATCAAGTAGAAAATGGAATAACATATAAAAAAGGAAAAGACAGATATGAAATTAAAGAAAAGAAATTTAAATATGTCTATGATTCTAAACGTACTACCATCTTTCCAAGAATGTACAGCAATCAACCAAATCATATTCAGCGATACAGAGAAATAACCAACTTAAATAAGAATCAAAATCCAACTTTTTCTGATAATATTGAATTCTTTTTTAAATATCAAATAGGACATATGTACTTAAGGTATTTTTTATGGAATTTTTCTGGTAGAGAATCAGATATTCAAGATGCCCAATGGTTAGGTATTGCTAATGCATTTGACAAAGTACCTTATCAAATTGAAAAAAATAAAGCTAGAAATAACTATTTGATGTTACCTCTAATATTTGGAATTCTTGGTATGTTTTTTCAATATTCAAAAGATAAAAAAAGCTTTTCTGTAGTAACATTACTATTTATTTTAACTGGAATTGCTCTTGTGTTTTATTTAAATAGTCCTCCAACAGAACCTAGAGAAAGAGATTATATATACGCAGGATCTTACTATGCATTTTCAATTTGGATTGGTTTTGGTTCCTTATTTCTGTATTCAATATTTTTAAAAATTTTCAAAAAAGAAAATCTAGCAATTAGTCTTAGCATTTTATTCTCATTATCTCCACCAACAATAATGGCATATGAAAATTGGGATGACCACGATAGATCGAATAGATTTCTAACCGTAGACTCAGCTAAAAATTTACTTGCATCCTGTAAACCAAATTCCATTCTTTTTACTGGAGGAGATAATGACACCTTTCCTCTGTGGTATGTTCAAGAAGTAGAAGAATTTAGAACAGATGTAAGAGTAATAGTACTAAGTTATTTTAATACAGATTGGTACATAGATCAGATGATGTCTAAAAAGAATAAATCTAATGCTATAAAATTTAATTTAAATTTAGATAATTATATTCAAGGTGGCTTAAATGATTATTTACCTTATGTTAATAATCCAAAAATTAAAGATGCATCTATAAATTTAAGTGTATACTTAAACTTAGTTAAAAATAACAATAAAGCTATTCAAGTACCTACTAGTTCAAGTAATTATAATGTTATTCCATCAAAATCCTTATACCTTAATATTGATGAAAATAAGAATATAGAAGGATTACCTAATAAATTTTTAAAATACAAAACTGATAAACTTATTTTGTCACTTAAAAAAAATAAAAAAGGTATTGAGAAAAAAGACCTTGCATTTTTAGATTTATTAGAAGCTAATAAATGGGAAAGACCAATTTATTTTAATAATACATCATTAAATGGGATAAGTTTTGATTTAAAAAGAAATGTGATTCAAGAAGGATTTGCATATAGGCTTCTCCCAATATTAAATTCTAATTCTGGAAGTTTAATAAATTCAGATTTAATGTACTATAACATTATGAAAAATTCACATTGGAGGGAATTAGACAATGAAAATGTTTATTTTTCTGAAGATCATAGAGGATTTATAATGAATTATAGAGCAACCTTTAATACTCTGATCAGAAGTTTAATTGATAATGGTGAATATGGGAAAGCACTTGAAGTAATAAATAAATCTTTAGAACTTATGCCAGATAAATCAATAATGTATGATCATTTCTCAGTACAGCTTGTTGAATTTTTGCTGAAACTAGATCAGATAGGTGATATTAAGACAGAGAAACTAGCAAATGAAATAGCTGAAACAACAAGTAAAAGAGCAGAAGAGATTTTAAACTATTATTTTGATAATAAAATAAATAATAAATATGAAATTCAAAGAAATTTAGTTTCATTAAATACTCTAGCTAGAGCATATAGCAATCATCCTAACGAAGAATTATCAAAAAAGTACAGAAATCTGTTTGAAATCAATTACGAAAAAAATCTTTAATTTTTTAGAAATTTTAATATTTTTCTATTTCTATCATTTCTTTCATTAATAATAAGAAAAAAAACACCTTTTGATAGATTTTGTATATCAACTCTCAATTCAAAATCAGAAATTTTTTCTGAATTAAAATTTAACTGATTACCTATAAGACTATGTATTTTAAAATCAAAATCGTCAACATTAATATTATTCTCAAATTTTAAAGTGATATAATCAGTTGCTGGATTAGGATATAAATTAATACTTATTTTCTTTATATCCTGGGAATAAGAATTAAAAGAAATAAAAACAAAAAATAAAAAAATCAACTTTTTCATAATACCAATTATACTACCAAAGTAAAACAATAAAACTTATTATCAAAAAATGAGATTATCAAGAAAAGTTAATTTTTATTAAAATAGTACATCAATCCTCTTTGAAATCCAATCACCAACTTCAGATGTAGATAAACTTTTCTTAGATGATATGTCTTCCGTAACAATATTAGAATCTAAAGCATCTCTTACAGAATTTTGAATTATATCAGCCTCTTTCTTCATATCAAATGCCAAATTTAACATCATAGCAGCTGACAAAATCATTGCCATAGGATTAGCAATATTTTTTCCAGCAGCTTGAGGATAAGACCCGTGAATTGGTTCAAATAAAGATATTTTATTACCTATTGAGGCTGAAGGAAGCATTCCCAATGAACCCGTTATAACTGATGCTTCATCAGTAATTATATCACCAAACATATTCTCTGTTAGTATAACATCAAATTCAGATGGATTAGTAATTATTTTCATAGCTGCATTATCTACAAAAAGATAATTAACTTTAATATCTGAAAATTTATTTTTTGCCATATCCTGTACTACCTCTCTCCATAATCTAGAAGTAGATAATACATTCGCTTTATCAACAAGGGTTAATTCCTTATTTCTTTTATATGCTTCTTTAAAAGCAAGTTCAGAAATTCTTTCAATTTCTTCTCTAGTATAGGTACATGTGTCAAAAACAACAGAACCATCATCAGATGCTCCTTTTTCTCCAAAATATATACCTCCAGTTAATTCTCTATATACAACAAAGTCTACATTTTCAATGATTTCTCTTTTAAGAGGAGACGCATCTATTAAAGAATTATAAGTTTGAACTGGTCTAACATTTGCATACAAACCTAAAAATTTTCTCATCTCAAGAAGACCATCTTCAGGTCTAATTTTAGCTTTAGGATTATTATCATATTTAGGATCACCAATTGCGCCAAATAAAATAGCATCTGAAGATTTACATATCAGTTTTGTTGAGTCAGGAAACGGATTATTTTCAGAATCAATAGCTGAAGCACCAACTAGAGCATTAGTATAATTAAAAGTAACACCTGTTTTAAAAGCAATTACATCTAAAACTTTAATTGCCTCTTTCATTACTTCAGGTCCAATTCCATCTCCAGCTAATACTGCAATATTTTTTATCATTTATTTACTATTTTCAAATTGAATTATTTTATCCTTTATACTTAATAAATAATCAATATTATCATATCCATTTAATAAACATGATTTATTGTATTCATTTATAGAAAATGTATGATTGATTTTTAAATCTTTAGAAAAGAAATTTTGATTTTCTAAATCTACAGTAAACTCATGATCTGGATTATTATCAATTTTATCAAAAATTTCTTGAATAATTTTTTCTTCTAATCGCAAAACTAACAAACCATTATTTAAACAATTATTTTTGAAAATATCAGCAAAAAAACTACTAATCACAACCTTAAAACCATAATCATATATAGCCCATGCTGCATGTTCTCTACTAGATCCACAACCAAAATTTCTTCCAGCAATTAAAATTTTAGAATCCTTATTGTTATTATTTAAAACAAAATCTTTTATTGGTTCATTATTAGAATCATATCTCCAATCTCTAAATAAATTTTCTCCAAAACCTTCTCTAGAAATGGCTTTTAAAAAACGGGCAGGTATTATTTGATCTGTATCAATATTTTGAATCTTTAAGGGAGTTAATTGAGAAATTATTTTACTGAATTTTTCCATATTAAATATATTCTCTTATATCAGAAACGCAGCCATTTAAAGCAGAAATTGCAGCAGTAACAGGACTAGCTAAAAATGTTCTTGATCCTGGTCCTTGTCTTCCTTCAAAATTTCGATTTGAAGTGGACACACAATAATTTTCTTTAGGAATTTTATCTTCATTCATAGCAAGACATGCAGAACAACCCGGTTGTCTAAATTCAAAACCTGCATCCATAAAAATTTTATTCAAACCCTCATTTATAGCTAATTGTTCAACTTTCTTAGAACCAGGTATTACCCAAGCATTAACATGCTTAGCTTTAGTTTTTCCTTTAACAATTTTTGCAGAAAGTCTTAAATCTTCAATTCTTGAATTTGTACAACTACCAATAAAAACATAATCAATTTTATGATTTAGTAATTTATCACCAGATTTTAAACCCATATATTTTAAAGATTTTTTAAATGATTCATCTGAATTTTCAACCGCAGAATTTGGAATAACTTCACTAATTTTTATTCCCATTCCAGGATTTGTTCCATATGTAATCATTGGTTCAATATCTTCAGCATCAAATTTTAAAACCTTATCAAAAACAGCATCTTCATCTGATTTTAAAATATTCCATTTTTGTACCAATTCATCAAATTTTTCATTTTTAGGAGCAAATTTTTTACCCCTAATATACTCATATGTTATTTCATCTGGAGCAATCATTCCTCCTCTAGCTCCCATTTCTATACTCATATTACATATAGTCATTCGAGCCTCCATAGATAAAGACTCAATTGCTGAACCTGCAAATTCAATAAAATAACCGGTACCTCCAGAAGCACTGATTTTAGAAATTATATAAAGAATAATATCTTTTGAAAAAACACCTTTATTTAGTTTCCCATTAATCTCTATCTTCATTTGCTTAGGTTTATTCTGAAGCAAGCATTGAGTAGCCAAAACCATTTCAACTTCACTAGTTCCAATACCAAATGCTATAGATCCAAATGCTCCATGTGTAGAAGTATGGCTATCACCACAAA